>CBDIWQ010000043.1:0-40270 GCA_965285965.1 uncultured bacterium
CGCGATTGAACGCGGCCACGCGCTCGGGCGTGACGGAGGGGCTTGGGCTGCTGCGAAAACGGGGCAACATCGTCATATCCGGGAGATTGGCCACGACAATCCGGCTGGAAATGTTGTCTTCGATCAGGCCCAGCATCGCTCGAAGATCTTCCTGAAACCGCCTGGGATCGTCTCCGTTGACGAGATCGTTCCCGCCGGTCCATAGCGTCACCAAATTGGCCTTGGTGCCGAGTTGCTCGGCGAGCCGCACCTGCTCCTTGATGAGATCGATCCGGGCTCCGGGAACCCCCAGATTGATCAAAAACACGCCCGGCATGCGCCGCTCCAATTCTCGGTCGATGAGATAAACATACCCCTCCGTCAAAGGCACGGCGCCCACACCGGTGGCATCGCTCGCCCCCAGCGCCAGGTAGACGAACTCGATCGGCCGCTCCCTGGTCCCGGCACAAGATGCCAGGCTCACGCATAGGACGAGGAGTATCATCAATTGTGGGAGCGATCTCGTCGTCATGCTGTCTCCTTTACTTCTCATCCGTACAGGAATGTTTGATGGTACTGCCGAACGGGGAGGAGCATGACTGGGGAAATCCCTGGGGCACCGTCCTGTTTTGGGCTGTTTCATCTGTGGCCATGAACGAGCGTGCTAGGATGCCGGACCATGGCGCTCCTGCAGCAATCCTCCCGTCCGGCGGTCCTCTTCATTCTCGTGACAGTCGTCCTCGATATGTTGTCATTCGGGATCATCATCCCGGTCCTGCCGAAGCTCGTCGAGGCGTTCGAGGGCGGCGACACGGCCTCGGCGGCGAAGATCTACGGCATGATGGGTACCGCCTGGGCGCTCATGCAGTTTGTGTTTTCCCCGCTGCAAGGCGCCTTATCCGACCGCTTCGGGCGGCGTCCGGTCGTTCTGCTCTCCAACCTCCTCCTCGGCATCGATTTCATCGTGATGGCGCTGGCGCCGAGCACCGCGTGGCTCTTTCTCGGGCGCGTCCTTTCCGGCGCGGCCGCCTCGAGCGTCAGCACCGCCGGGGCCTACATCGCAGACGTCACGCCGCCTGACCAACGTGCCGCCGGCTTCGCCCTTATGGGGGCGTCATTCGGGCTCGGGTTTGTCCTGGGACCGGCGATCGGGGGACTCTTGGGCGCGGTCGACCCGCGCTGGCCGTTTTGGGGCGCGGCCGGCATGAGTCTGTTGAACGCCTGCTACGGGTTCTTCGTCCTGCCGGAATCCTTGCCGCGAGAGCGTCGCGCGACTTGGACATGGCGGAGCGCAAATCCGGTCGGATCGCTGGCGCTCCTCCGCTCTCATCGTGAACTCCTGGGCCTCGCGATCGTCAGCTTTCTGGTGAATGTGGCGCACGTCGTGCTGGCGAGCGTGGCGGTGCTGTATCTCGGGTATCGGTACGGGTGGGGGCCATCGGAGGTCGGATTGACGCTCGCCGCCGTGGGCATCTGTGCCATGCTGGTTCAGGGCACGCTGGTGAAGAGAATCACCGCGGCCTTCGGCGAGCGGCGGACCCTCATGGCCGGTCTCGTGAGCGGAGCGGCGGGATTTGCGATCTACGGTCTTGCGCCGACGCCGCTGGTCTACTGCCTCGGGATTCCCGTGATGGCCTTTTGGGGACTGGCGTATCCCGCCGCCCAAGGGCTCATGACCCGGCGCGTCAGTCCTTCCGAACAAGGACAACTCCAAGGCGCCCTCGCGAGTCTGGCCGGCATTGCCGGTATGCTGGGTCCCAGTCTCTTTACGCACATCTTTGCCGCGTTTATCGGGCCGCAGGCCGATTGGCATCTGCCCGGCGCGCCGTATCTGCTCTCGTCCCTGTTGCTGCTCATCGGCGCCTTCATCGGGTGGTGGACGACCGCCTCCCGCTCCTGACCATATTTCCTGCTCTGGGTGTCCAAGCCGTCGCTATTCATAAGAAAGATAGGAACCCGTACTAACAGGTGGGTTGCATGAGCCTTGGACGTCATGCTAGTAATTAGGACTCCTTATGATTGTAAAGTGGCGATCCAACGAAAGGAGCCGGGATGGAGTCGGTCAAGGTATTCGATACGTGGGTGGAGGTATCGGGCGAAACGCTGCATTTCGATGTCGTCACGGACGAGGAAGCGACCGCCCTCAAACTTGCGAATGACTATGTCGCGTCGCTCGGGCATCCGGCTGGGACGGTCACGGCGCGGGAATGCCGGTTCTGCCATCAAGAGCCGCTCCTCATGTTCAATGAGAAGCAGCAACGCGAGTTCCGGGAGGCGGGCGGATTTATCGTTCCCTTGTCGGCGTAAACCTCGGTCATGGAGAGGACCCAATGGCGAAGCCGTTACCAATGCAGGGTGAGAGGTCGGTCGTCGATCACATCGCCGCGGGCTTGGGCAAAGTGGCAGTGGCTTTGCGGAGCCAGGCCTGGGAAGGCGGGACGGCGAGGCGGCTTACGCCGACGCAGGGGCAGATTCTGCTCTTGCTGTCCGGGCGCGGGGACGCGGGAATGCGGCTGAGCGAGGTGGCACACGAGTTGTGTATCACGGCGCCCACGGCGAGCGACGCCGTCATCGCCCTGGCCAGGAAGCAATTGGTGAGGAAAGACCGCTCGGCGGACGATCAGCGGGCGGTTGTGATCCGGTTGACGGCGGCCGGCCGGCGTGAAGCGGCGAACACGACCGGGTGGAGCGATGTCGTGAAAGCCGGCGTGAACAGTCTCACGCCGGAGGAACAAGCGGTCTTCCTTCGCGGGTTGACGAAGGTCATCCGGTCCCTACAGGAGCAGGGCGTCATCTCCGTGGCGCGCATGTGCGTCGGCTGCGCCTATTTCCAACCCTATGTGCATGCGGATGCGAGGAAGCCGCATCATTGCGGATTGGTCGACCAGCCGATGCGTGATTCTCAATTGCGTATCGATTGCGCAGAGTTCGTTCCCGTATCGGATCAGGAGCGGGGGCGCCGGTGGGAGCGGTTCGTGAGCGGCAGCGGAGGGGAGTGCGATCATCAATCAATCACAGGAGGGGCGCGATGAAGCAGCGAAATGTGGTCGGTGTGGGTGTGGCGAGTCTTCTCTTGATGGGCGGGTTCATCCAGGCGGTGGATGGCAAGGGACCGGCGTTGTATGACCGGCTGGGCGGCAAAGAGGCGATCACCTCCGTGGTGAACACGTTCGTGGCCAACGTGGGCGGTGACCGGCGCATTAACGGATATTTTGCCGGTACGGATCTCGGAAAACTGAAGAGCCACCTGGTGAATCAGATCTGTTCGGCCAGCGGGGGCCCCTGCACGTATACCGGCCGGACGATGAAGCAGACGCATGCGGGCATGGGGGTGACCGATGCGGCGTTCAACGCTCTGGTGGAAGATCTCATCTCGGCCCTGGATCACCATAAGGTGGGCAGGACGGAAAAAGAGGAACTCCTGGGGGTACTGGGTCCGATGAAGAGCGATATTGTCGAAAAGAAGTGAATGTGCTCGAGGGCAGGGTTGCCGCATGGCGGCCCTGCCGGAGATGTTCACTGAAGGAAGGGCGATGCGATGCACGGTGATTCACGAAGGCCCGTGATGTGCGATGCCGTCCGGACCAGTCGCGGATCAGGATGATGACGAGGAGGGCAGGGACCGAGAGAAAGAGGAGATACCAGTGTACCCACAGTGCCGTGTCATGCATGGAGCCCTCTTTGTTCCAAGCGACGCCTGCACGATGACTTAGCAAGCCGGATACCATGAAGCGCGCGTCACGTAATGAGGCAAATTGAATGCGAAGCCACTGCTGGTGCCTCGTAAATCGCACGCATGATAGAAATAAAAGCGATCAAGCGTTGCAAAAGCCACACACCATCCAATGCTCGGCACGCTGGTCGGTGCGGCAGGATTGTTCGCGGGGATGTGGCAGGAATAATGAGGGATTTGGATTCAGGAGAAGAAGCCGGCATACCGAACCGGTCGCCGGCACGACGGGGCATGTTCCTACCAGGTGAGATGCAGGCTTCAATGCATGAGGACAGCCGCGGCTCCCGGCAAGAGCGGAAGGAGCGCCATCCCAAAACAGATCGACAGAGTCACGATGGACGCCACGAGGTCTTCGTCCAATCCGGTTTCCGCCGCGAAGATGACGGCGGTGATGGCCGAAGGCATGGCCGAAATCAGCAGGACGATGGCTCGTTCGAGCCCTGTGAGGTCCAGCAGCCACACCGCCGAGACTCCGAACAGCAGTCCGCCTGCCATTCGCATTACGACGCCCACCAGGGCCAAAGGCGCGGTGCGGCGCACCGCTGACACACTGATAGACAGTCCCAGAACCAGACTCGCCAAGGGTGTCGTGGTCAGGTGAATCGGGACGAGTCCCTCATGCAGCCAGACCGGCAGGTGGAGATGAAATCCTTTCAGCATGAGGATCGTCACGAGGGCCCAGAGCGGAGGAGAGCGGACCAGCCGTCTGAGAGCCATGACCGGCGTGGCGGCTTGATCGCCGTACCACAGGGCCACTGCGTAGAGGACGGTGAGCGTCAACAGGGTTTGGCCGAGATCGAAGAGGATGGCTTGGGCCAATCCCGCTTCCCCGAAGGTGGCCAGCGAGACCGGATAGGCGAAATACACCGAGTTGATGCACCCCACTCCGAGTAACAAGGCGCCCGTGGTCGGACGGGAGGTCTCGAGCCGACGTGCCGCTTGCCAGGCACAGAGGACCAGCGGCATCGTGACCAGCCATGCGGCGACCGGAAGTTTCCAGGCTGCCAGAGTGAAGCTCATCCGGTCGACGGACACCAGGATCGTCGCCGGGAGGCTGACGGTAAATACGAAGGATGCCAGCTTCTCCGCATGGAATTTGGCAAGCACCCCCGTCGAGCGCAGCGCGGCTCCAACCAGAAAGAGAAAGAGGAAGGCAAGCAGCGTGGCAGGCATGGGGCCGGAGACTAGCAGAACCGGGGCGGCCGGCCTAGATCGGCCGCCCCGGAAGAGCCGTTACTGTTCCGACCGTTCGCGTTTATTGTCGCCGGTTGCGGCATAGCGCCGGTGCAATTGTACCGGCGGGGATCGTCGCGCGCGCATACGCAGATTGAGCATTTCTACCGTCACGGAAAATGCCATGGCGAAGTAAATGTAGCCCTTTGGCACGTGCACATCGAATCCCTCCACCATCAGCGTGACGCCGACGAGGATCAGGAAGGAAAGGGCGAGAATCTTGATTGTCGGATGAGCATCGACGAAATCGCCGATCGGTTTCGCGGCGATCAGCATCACCAGGACCGCCACAATGATCGCCGCGGCCATGACAAACACCTCATCGACCAGCCCGACTGCCGTGATGACCGAATCCAGAGAGAACACAATGTCCAGCAGCGCAATCTGCGCGAGCATCATGCCGAGGCCCGGGGCGGGCGAGGCAGGACCGGCGTCTTCGATGCCTTCGAGGCTGTTATGGATTTCATGCGTTGCTTTCGCCAGCAGGAACAGCCCCCCGCCGATGAGAATGAGATCACGGCCGCTGATTTCCTGACTCAGTATTGTGACCCAAGGGGCCGTCAGACCCATGACCCAGGAAATCGAAAAGAGCAATCCGAGGCGCGCGAGCATCGCGAGGCTCAATCCGAGGCGGCGAGCCAGGGCGCGCTGCCCTTCCGGCAGCCTTCCGACCAGGACGGAGATGAAGATGATGTTGTCGATGCCCAGCACGATTTCGAGCGCGGTGAGCGTGCCTAACGCGATCCACATTTCAGGATTGGCAATCCAGTCGAACATTCTCTCCCCCAAATTGATTGACCCGGACACAAGTATGCCGCGCGGCGCGATCGGGCGTCGCTAGCGGCCGCATGGATTTGGGCACTGAAACAGTATACAGTGATCAACTTAATGGCGGCAGAAACTTCGACTCACATCACAGGGAGGTACACGATGGGACTAATGGCCGCGTTCGGTTCGGTGTTGTTCAGTCTGGTGATCCTGACGGCCGACGCCATAGCCGATGAGGGCCACCACAAGCACGCCAAGGGAACCCACATGAAAGTCAGCGGTGAGGTCACCAAGGTGCAATCGGGCCTGGTCACCGTGAAAACTTCTTGGGGAACGATGACGTTTGCATCCGCCACCGGACCTTCAAAGCTCGAAGTCGGTGAGGAAGTGGAAATGCAGGTGAGCGAAAACAATGCGGTGATCGACGTTCACCGGAAGGGTGAGAAGGGGCATTCCCACCGGTTTGTGTCGGGGAATCTGACCTATACCTCCACGGACCACAAAGAGATCAAGCTGTGGACGCCCGAGGGAGAAAAATCCTTTGACGTGCAATCCGGACGGTCACAGCTGTCCGCGTTCCAGGAGGGCACCCCCATCACGATCGAACTGAACGAAGCCGGGAAAGTGATCGATATTCACAAGCTGACCGTTGAAATGACGTTCGACGAACACCCCCGCACCAAGCCGGGGCATGTGATTCAGGTTGACGGTACGGTGACCAAAATCCAATCGGGGGTCGTCACCGTGAAGACTCCGACCGGGCAGTACACCATCAGCGCAAAGACCGCCCCCGCGGACGCGGCGGTCGGCGATGAGGTGTCGCTCTGGATGAATGAAGAAAACATGGTCATCGACCATCATGGAAAAGAAAAGCATAAGAAGGGCGCCCATCGTCTGATTTTCGGCAAGCTGATCTATACGGGCACGACGAAGAGTCAGATCAAGCTTCAAACACCTGAAGGTGAGAAGGTGTTCCCGCTCGAACGTATGGAAGTCAAGACCAAGCCGATCGCCGAAGGGTCGAACATTGTGGTCGAGCTGAACGAAGAAGGGACCGTGATCGATCTGAAGAAGGCGCAGTAAGACCATACAGTGACGTCGCGTCGTCCGGTTGACTCAGGGGCCATCGTCGTGATGACTGATGCCCCTTGTGTGTTCAAACGGCCGGCCCGGCGATGTCGGTGCAACGGGGCAACAAGGAGAAACAGTTCATGGACAAACCGATCATGGCAGCCAACCTCCCGGCGGTGCTGTCGTTGGAGTCCGGCACCTATTACTGGTGTCAATGCGGGCGTTCGAAGAACCAGCCGTTTTGTGACGGCTCCCATACCGGCACCGGCTTCTCGCCGGTTGAGTTTGCGCTGGCCGAGAAGAAACAAGTCGCCCTTTGCCAGTGCAAGCAGACCAAGACCCCGCCGTTCTGCGACGGTAGCCATAAGGCGCTCTGAGCCTAGAGGTCGACGATTGTTTACAAGCGTGGCGCTCGGGCGACCGGGTCAGCGATGGTTGGTGCATACCGGAGAATGGAGGACTGCCTGTGTTGCCTGAATGTCATCTCGCGCCTGTGCGCACTGCGGACGATGCGGGATAGTCTCAGATTGTTCTGACTCTTGTTTTCCCTCACTTGTCATCTTGTTTCTCAACTCTAGAGCAGCCAAAAGGTGTGAGTAGGCGGCTCCGGCTCTCACGCGGCTTGAGAGCGGTGGATCAGCTTCCCGCTGTTTAATGCCGGAGCCGCGGAGAGACCGGTGACGGCGAGGATCTCTGCTTCGCCCAGCGTCTCTTGCGCCAGCAGAGCCTCGGCGAGGGCATCGAGTTGCGCGCGATACCGGGCAAGGAGGCGCTTGGCCTCCTCATGGCTTTCGGCAAGAATCTTCATGACCTCTTCGTCGACGGCCCGCGCGGTGTCGTCGCTGAACGGCTTGGCGCTGCCATACCCCTCGAAGCCGCTCAGGTAAGGGTTCTCCTTGGGCGCCAGTTGCATCAGGCCGAGCCGCTCGCTCATGCCCCAGCGGGTCACCATGCGCCGTGCCAGATCCGTGGCTTGCTCAATGTCGCTTTCGGCTCCGGTCGTCTTGGTGCCGTAGATGATTTCTTCAGCCGCCCGCCCTCCCAGCATGCCGATGATCCGCGCCCGGAGGTATCCTTCCGGATAATTGTAGCGGTCGCTGTCCGGCCGCTGATAGGTCACGCCAAGCGCCTGCCCTCTCGGCACGATCGTGACGCGGTTCACCGGATCGGCGCCGGGCACCACCAGGCCGAGAATCGCATGGCCTCCCTCATGGTAGGCGATGCGCTCCTTGTCGGCACGGCTCAAGAGCAGGGGGCGTTCCGGACCCAGGACGATTTTTTCAAGCGCATCCAGAAAGTCCATTTGGCGGACCGCGTTCTGCTCCCGGCGCGCCGCCAGCAAGGCAGCCTCATTGACCAGGTTCTTCAGGTCGGCCCCCGATAGGCCGGGTGTGACCGCGGCCAGTTCGTCCAAACGCGCGCCATCGTCCAGGGGAACGCGGCGGGTGTGCACGTTGAGGATGGCTTCCCGTCCGACCTTGTCGGGGAGATTGACGACGACCCGCCGGTCGAACCGGCCGGGGCGCAGGAGCGCCCGGTCCAGGACGTCCGGTTGATTGGTCGCCGCCAGCACGATAATCCCTTCCCGGCTCGAGAACCCGTCCATCTCCGTCAGGATCTGGTTCAACGTCTGCTCTTGTTCGCTGGAGCCGCCGATGGCCATCCGGCCGCGCGCGCGGCCGATCGCGTCCAACTCGTCGATGAAGACAATGGCGGGCGCGTGCTCGTGCGCTTGCTTGAAGAGGTCCCGGACTCGGGCCGCCCCCACGCCCACGATCATCTCTACGAACTCCGCGGCGCTCATCGAGAAGAACGGGACGCCGGCTTCTCCCGCGACCGCTTTCGCCAAGAGGGTTTTTCCCGTGCCGGGCGCCCCGACGAGCAGCACGCCTTTCGGCGCCGTGCCGCCCAGACGGGTATATTTCTTGGTGTCCCGGAGAAAATCGACGATTTCGACCAATTCATTCTCGGCCTCGTCGATTCCGGCGACGTCCGCGAAGGTGACCCTCGTTTGGTTCTCCTGGTCATAGCGGCGGGCCGTGCTCTTGCCGATGCCCATCAGCCCGCCTCCCATCATGGCGCCGCCTTGCTGCATCGCGCGGCGGAAGAGCCAGATGTAAAAGGCGATGAACAGCAAGCCAGGACCGAATCCCAGGAGCACCGTGAGCCAGAGACTGCCCCCTTCCTGGATCGGCTTGGCGCTGATCTCGACACCATGATCGACCAAGAAGGCTTCCAAACCGGGGTCCACAAACGAGGGCAGCGTTGTCGTGAAGTGACTGCTGGTCTGGGGCGGGGCGGGGCGTTGTTCCGGCGCGCCCGGCCGCTGCGCGGGGCCGGGGCTCTTCGCTTGCGGTTCTTCGGGCGGCGGATAGGTCACCGGTGCGGTGAACCGGCCTGTCACACCCTCGCCTTGGCTGTGTATCGCCTTGACATTGCCCCGGCCAACCTCTTGCTTGAAGACCGTGTAGGGAATGGTGAGCGGTTCTTCCGGCCCCGGGATGAGGATCCGGGCCAGCCAGTAATTGGCCGCCAAGATGAGAAGAAACCACAACCAGGTTTTGCCGGGCGGCATGTTAGGCCGCCGGCTGCTGGTCCGGTTTGCAGGCTCGGCTTGTTGGGAACCGGTGGTAGAACGTACCTGCCGCGTCGTCGTGTTCATCATGGTTCTGCCGTTCCGGCGGAAGCCGCCTATCGTTAGATTTGTCATGAGATGGCATCGAGCATGAACCCTACCACGTGGAACCCCTCGCCGGAATTGTCGAGGTCCCTAGCAAGACGTATCTCTGAATTTGAAGGATTTGAGGTTGAACAGTCAGGTGAGCTAGGCTCAAGGGGAGAAGCGGTTCAGGAGGAGACCTTCCATGGACGAAGGCAGACCACCCATCGACCGGCGGCGTTTCCTGGGGCAGAGCGTCTCCGCTTTGGCGCTCGGTGCGGCATCGATCATTCTTCCTTCGGCTGATGCGGAAGCGTCTCAGCCCTCCGATGATCCAATGCGTGTGCCGGGTGCGCCGGCGCGTCCTTACGGCGAACGGGCGGGGTTGGAGACCACGGTACGCATCGGCGGGGGATCTATCTCGCTGACTCCGCTTCAGGACCTGCAGGGAATCATCACTCCCTCGTCGCTGCATTTCGAACGGCACCACAACGGTGTGCCGGCCATCGATCCGAAGCGTCATCGCCTGTTGATTCATGGGCTCGTCGCGCGGCCGCTGCTGTTCACGGTGGAGGAGTTGAAGCGGCTGCCCGCCGTCTCGCGGCTCGCGTTCATCGAATGCGCGGGGAACAGTCATGCCGGGTGGCAGGCGGCGCAGGATCTGACCGTCCAGGGACTGCACGGCCTGACGAGCACGAGTGAGTGGGCGGGCGTCAGACTCTCGACATTGCTGGAAGCGGTCGGTCTGCGGCGGGAGGCGACCTGGATGCTGGCGGAGGGCGGAGACGCGGCCGGACTCGCCCGCAGCGTGCCCCTCACGGAGGAGGTGCTCAACCAGGCCATGGTCTGTTACGGACAGAACGGAGAAGCGTTGCGCCCCGAGCAAGGCTATCCGTTGCGGCTGCTCTTGCCGGGTTTCGAAGGCAATATCAACGTGAAATGGTTGCGGCGACTCAAGCTGGCCGACGGTCCCTTCATGACGAGATGGGAGACGTCCAAATACACGGACCTCATGCCGGACGGCAAAGCCTATCAATTCAGTTTCGTCATGGAAGCGAAGTCGGTGATCACGAGCCCGTCCGGCCGGCAACAGATCCAGCCCGGCTTTCATGAAATACGGGGCCTGGCCTGGAGCGGGCGAGGACGGATCAGAACGGTCGAAGTGAGTGTGGATGCCGGACGGACGTGGCAGGCCGCACAGCTTCAGGAGCCGGTCCTGCCCACCTGTCATACGCGCTTTCGCGTTCCCTGGCGTTGGAACCGGGAGGAAGCGATTATCCAGAGCCGGTGTATCGACGAGACCGGGTATGTGCAGCCCTCGCGGCAGGACCTCATTGCGGTGCGGGGTGCCAATTCGAGTTATCACTACAACGGCATTCAACAGTGGAAGATCGGTCGGGACGGGCTGGTGCAGAATGTGTACAGTTAGGCGGCGCCTGCTGTTCGTTGTGCTCGCGATGGCCGCCGGTGCCGGATGCATGGTGCCCGGGTGGTCGGCGGTAGAAGATGCCGGAACTTATGGGCTGGGCCGCCGGGCGACCGGTGAAGAAATCCATGCATGGGAGATCGACATTGCGCCGGACGGACAGGGACTGCCGCCGGGACACGGCACCGTGAAGCGAGGAGCCATGGTGTATGCCGCAAAGTGCGCCGGGTGCCATGGGCCGACCGGGATCGAAGGGCCGAGCGACCGGCTTGTCGGAGGACAACAGACGTTGCAGACTCCCAAGCCCGTCAAGACGATCGGCAGCTATTGGCCCTACGCGACGACGTTGTACGATTACATTCGCCGGGCGATGCCCTTTGACGCTCCCCAGTCGCTCACGGCTGATGACGTCTACGCTGTGACCGCCTGGCTTCTGTATCGGAACGGCATAATCGGCGAGGAGGCCGTGATGGATGCCCGCACGCTGCCCGCGGTCCAGATGCCGAACCGGCAGGGCTTCCTACCAGATCCCCGGCCCGATGTGCCTGGTCCCTAATGACGCAGCGGATCACAGAGCCCCCCATCGGACCGAAAGGCCAGTGAGCAAGCATGGCGTATCAACCCATCGAAAACTACGGCATCATCGGCAACATGCGGACCGCGGCGCTGGTCGGCATGAACGGATCCATCGATTGGCTGTGCATGCCTCATTTCGATTCTCCCAGCATTTTTGCCGCCATCCTGGACGACGAGAAGGGCGGCCGGTTCCAGATCGCCCCGCTCGATGACGGCCTCACGACCGTCCAGTTGTACTGGCCGGAAACCAATGTGCTCGTTACCCGGTTTCTTTCGCCGAGCGGCGTCGGCGAAATTGAGGATTTCATGCCGGTGGGGGAGCCGCCCGGCTCGCCGCGCCGGGACCAACTGGTGCGCCGGGTGAAGGTGACGCGCGGGACGCTGGCTTTTCGGCTCACGTGCCGTCCGGCGTTCGACTATGCCAGAGCGCGGCATCGCACGACCATCACACCCCAGGGAGCTCTGTTCGAGTCGGATGCATTGCGAATCGGACTGGCCGCCCCCGTTCCGCTCACGATCGAGGAGCTTGGCGTGCATGCCCGCTTCACCTTGGAGGAAGGCAAGACGGCGGCCTTCACCCTCCAGCCGCTGGCGGGCGACGAGGGCTGTCCTCGCTGCCCCTCGGCGGGCACATCGGAGGAGTGGTTCCAGCAGACGGTGAATTACTGGCATCGCTGGCTCGCGAAGTGCCATTACACCGGGCGTTGGCGGGAGACGGTCTATCGCTCGGCGCTCACCCTGAAGCTCATGACGTTCGAGCCGACGGGCGCCATCATCGCGGCGCCGACATGCAGTTTGCCGGAGACGCTCGGGGGAGGTCGGAATTGGGATTATCGCTACACCTGGATCCGGGACGCCGCCTTCACCCTCTACGGCCTCTTGCGGATCGGATTTACGGACGAGGCCCATGCCTTCGTGCAATGGCTGGAGGACCGCACCGGCGAAGCCGAGGCCGACGGATCGCTGCAGATCGTCTATGGAATCGACGGTCGTCATGATCTCACCGAAATCACGCTCGATCACCTGGACGGCTACCGCGGTTCTCGTCCCGTGCGCATTGGAAACGGTGCGTATCGGCAGTTGCAGTTGGACATTTACGGAGAGCTGCTCGATTCGCTGTATCTCTACAACAAGCATGTCATGCCCATCGGGTTCGACACGTGGACACGCATTCGCCAGAGGCTCAACTGGCTGTGCGAAAACTGGCAGCGGCCCGACGAAGGCATCTGGGAGGTCCGGGGCGGGCGGCGGCATTTCGTCTATTCCCGTTTGATGTGCTGGGTGGCCATGGACCGGGGTCTCAGGCTGGCGGAGAAGCGATCCTTCCCCGCCGAACGCACGCGCTGGCAGGCCGTCCGGGACCAGATCTATGAGGACGTCATGACCAACGGCTGGAGTCCCAAACGCCAGGCTTTCGTCCAGCATTATGACGGCGACTCGCTCGACGCATCCAATCTGATCATGCCGCTGGTTTTCTTTATGTCGCCGAACGATCCCCGCATGCTGCGCACGCTCGACGCGATCAACCGGTCGCCGAGAGACGGCGGACTGGTCTCCGACGGACTCGTCTACCGGTACGACAGCGAGACCGGCGAAGACGGATTGCACGGAAAGGAAGGCACCTTCACCATGTGCTCGTTCTGGCTCGTGGAAGCGTTGACCAGAGCCGGGCGTGTCGACCGGACCAAACTGAACGAAGCGCGCCTGCTGTTCGAGCGGATGTTGGGCTATGGCAATCATCTCGGTCTCTACGCCGAGGAGATCGGTCTCACCGGTGAAGCGCTCGGCAACTTTCCGCAGGCCTTTACCCACCTCTCCTTGATCAGCGCGGCATTCAATTTGGATCGGGCGTTGGACGGCGTGCGTCACACCTGATCGGGCCGGCGACTTTTGTGTCTCCTGCCGCCCTATGCTATAAGCCTTCCCGCTTCGGGCCGCCGCCACGTGAACCTCAGTGAACGCATGAAGACGACTCCCAGCCGGCTTTCGCTGCCGCTCTATACGCAGGTGCTCATCGCCGTTGCCGGCGGAGTGGCGTTTGGCGCCCTGTTCGGGCGGGATCCGTTTTGGGGCGGTCTTCGGAACGAACACCTCGGCTCCCTGGGCATGCTGGTGATCACGCTGCTCAAGACCCTCGCCATCCCGCTCATCTTCTTCGCCATCCTCGACGCGATCCTACGTACGAGCTTGCCGCTGCGGCAAGGCACCAAGCTGCTGGCCATCTGCCTGGTCAATGTCAGCGTCGCCATGACGATCGGGCTGGTCATCATGAACACCTGGAAGCCCGGCTTGGCCTGGTACGGCCACGTCGATGAGTTGCTGGGTCTCCTGCCGGGATCCCAGTCGCCTCCGGGCGCACCGGCCGTTCCGCCGCCCGATACGGAGCATCCCTTGGAGCGTCTGGCGTCCTATATTCCGCGCAGCATCGTGGAGCCGTTTTCGAGCAACAACGTCATCGGCGTCGTCCTGCTGGCGTTGCTCATGGGCGCGGTGCTTCGCCGGGTACGGGCGCACGCGTCCGACCCGCGGGCCGCCGTCCATTGGGCCGGCCGGGCCATCGAAGGGCTCTATCGCGTGCTGGTCCGGATGCTGGAGTGGATTATCCGCTTGGTCCCGTTTGCCGTCTTCGGTGTCATCGCGCATGTCGTCGGCAGATCCGGGATCGGGGTGTTCTCCGTCTTGTGGGTCTTTCTCGCGGCCATGCTCCTGGGGCTCGCGATTCACGCGCTCGTCTATTATCCGATCGTCGCCTGGCTCTTCGGCAACAAACCGCCACGGGTGTATCTCGGCGGGGGCGCCGATGCGATCATCACCGCCGTCTCCTGCAACAGCAGTCTGGCCACCGTGCCCGTGACGCTCCGCTGCCTGGAGCGCATGAAGGTCTCGATTCAATCCTCGCGGCTCGCGGCCTGCGTCGGCACGAACTTCAACAACGACGGGATCACCCTTTACGAGGCGATGGCCGCGCTGTTTCTGGCACAGGCGCTCGGCTTCGATTTGCCGATGGTCAATCAGTTGCTGATCGTCTTCGCCTCAATCATGGCGGGCGCCGGCGTGGCGGGTATCCCGGAAGCCGGCTTGATCGTGTTGCCGCTCGTCTTGTCGGCCGCCGGCTTACCGGATCAGGTCATTGTCGCGGCGATTCCCCTGATCATGACCGTGGACTGGATCATTGCGCGGGCGCGCTCCGGCGTGAACGTCATGAGCGACATGCTCGTCGCGATCCTGCTGGACCGAGGGCGGGACAACAGGGCTGTTGAAGCGATGCCGGTTGGGCCGGATTCGCCGGAGAGCCAGGTCGTACCTCCGGCGGGATGAGCCTGTCCGGTCTGTCTTGTCTGTCTGGTCTTTTTGGTCTGTCTGGTCTCTCTCGTCTGTCTGGTCTGTCTGGTCTGTCCGGTCTTTCGACCGACAAGATAGACCAGATAGACCTCTTGACCAGACAGACATTTTCTATCCGGTTGACGAGATAGACCAGACAGACCTCTTCACCAAACAGACCATTCGGGACAGGCCATTTGGGGTTCTTGCCGGACATTGCCAGGGATGAAGACAGGTCAGGTCGGTCGAATGGCACCCTAGGATGGCCGAGGAACCGATAAGTACGACGGTCCATCACGGAAGGCTATTGGGGGAGCGTGAAAACACATGATGCACAATCGGGAGTGTGGCCGTGGATTGTCGCGGGCCTGCTCATCGCCGGCTGTGCGGCAGACAAGCAACAAAGCCGGGTGGAGCAAGCGGAGCCCGACCGTTCCGCCCGGGCTCCGATAGAGGCGCCCCGGCCGCCCGCGGAAACGCCCAAGACCGCCTCACCGAAGAGCCGCCCGACGCTACCGACCGAGGAGCAGACGAAGAAGACGCCATCGGCCCAGGAACAGACGAAGAAGACGCCGCCGGCACAGAAGCAGGCGAAGAGGACCCCGCCGGCCATGCCGTCTGAAAGGCGCCAGGAGACGACGGGTGAAGAGAGAAAGTCGGGTGATGAGACAACAGAGGCGCGTCAGGACCAGCCGCCGTCCGAGCCCCTGGCAGACCGGCCTCGAACCGAAGCGCCGGACGAACCGAAGGGCCAGCAGCAAGCGAAGCTCCCAGGAGACCGCGTGACGCCGTTGCATCAGTCGGGGAGTAAAGACGATGTCGAGACCACCCGCCGTATTCGGCAAAAACTCATGAATGAGGACTTGTCGTTTTCGGCAAAGAACGTGATGGTGATCACGGAAGAAGACCGCGTGGTACTGAAAGGCACTGTAAATAGCCCTTCGGAAGCCGAGCGGGTGAAGGGAGTGGCCGGGGCCCTTACAACGAAACAGATTGAAGATCGGCTGCAGATTGGTGGACAATGACAGCCATCAACCCTTCACACGGCTGACCTTTGTCGGCTGAGTCGGCAGAGAGGTCATGCAACCACACACCGATCCTTCCTGGAATGCCTATCCCCAGACCATCTTAGAGTTTCATGGCGCACAGACCGTTCGGATCGATCTGCGGCAGTCCCTCACGGAGGCGGATGGCGCCGCGTTGAGTGCGATCGGGCTCGGGCAGCCGTTTGCGGTGATCACGGCCTATAACCCGGCGGGCAGGACGACCGATGAATCAGCCAACCGGCGCAGGACCGAAGGGCTGCGCCAACGGTTGAGTGATCGCGGCGGCCCGATCATCCCGACACAAGGCGTCTCTCCGGACGGCCGCCACCGGGAGCCGGGCTTTGCCGTCGTGCTTGCGCGCGAAGACGCTATTGCTATTGCCATGGAGTTCGACCAATCCGCCATCTTCTGGTGGGATGGAAGCAAGTTCTGGATCCATCCCGCACTGGTCTCTGATTCCCCCCGTCCGCTTCCCCAGGCTGCTCAGGAGACGCGCTAGTCAAATCGATGGCCTAGGGTGATCCCTAGGTCCCCGGGGGACCAGCCTTCGTTATGTTTCAGGGCTGTCCAAACCCCTGGGAGGAAGCAGTCACGATGAGCTCGAATTGTTCTGATACGCCGGTACGACTGGCAGGCCGGACGCTGAAGCAGACCCGCCATGTCTGCGCGTTTTTCAATTCTCGAGATGAGCAACATAAGGTCCTTATGCCCTTCTTCAAGGAGGGTCTGGATAAAGGGGAAAAGGTGTTCCACATCATTGACCCGCGTCTACGACGTGAGCATCTGCAGGCTTGCGCCGACAGCGGTATCGACGTGGAGACGTGCACCCAGACCGGCCAACTCGAGGTCTGCCATTGGGAAGACGCCTATCTCAAGGACGGCTATTTCGACGGCGACCGGATGGTCACGATTCTGAAGGAAGTGCTGGAGACTAACCGGAAGCACTTCAAGCTGACGCGCCTCATGGGCAATATGGAATGGGCCCTCGAGACCTTACCCGGGGTCACCGATATTGTGGAGTATGAGGCGAAACTCAACTATCTGCTGCCGCACTATCCTGATCCCGTCGTCTGTGTGTACGACTTGAATCGGCATAGCGGCAGCGTCCTCATGGACATTCTCAGGACTCATCCGATGGTGATCATCGGTGGCGTGCTCCAGGACAACCCGCTCTACATACAGCCGGACGAGTTCCTGCAAGAACTCAAAGCCCGTAAAGCTCACAAGCAAGCTCCAGCGGTGCACTAGTCCTCGAAGTGCTGCACCAAAGTCAGCTTTGAAAGGGTTCAAGGGGGGGCCTTGTCGGAGTCCAATGACAGTTCATCGCACGTGCCGGGTGAATGCGTCCGCGACATTGTCGCACTTTCCACGCTGCCTGCGATTTGGTTAGGCGCCGATCCTGAGCGCATCGCTGAAAGTCTCGCCGCGTCCTTGTTCAGCATGCTGGATGCAGAATTCGTCTGCATCTATTTCACCGGAGGCCCGTCAGACACTCCAGTGGCGGTGGCGCAGACGGCTCGGTATGAGACGAGCCCCTCTCTCGCCGGGCTATTGCAGGAGGGCATTCTCAATTGGACGGCTCTGCACGACCCTGAGGACCTCCTCGTCCTTCCCCATCCACTTCGAACGGGGACTGTCCACATCGCGACCAGGTCCCTCGGGCATCAGGTCGAACGCGGCGTGCTCGCGGCGGCTTTCAGCGAGCCGTCCGGTCCGACTCCGACGCAACAGTTGCTGCTAAACGTCGCGGCGACTCAGGCTGCCACCGCCATACATAACGCGCACCTGCTGGGCGCTCTGCAAGAGAGCCAGGAACGACTGCGTCACAGCGAGTCCTGGTTGCGCAAGCGGGCGAGCCAACTCCAGTCGCTGGCGAAGACCGCGCGGCTCATTACGTCCACGCTCTCCTTACGCGATCTGCTGGACAGTGTGACGCGCGCGGCTCGCGATGTCATTCCTGCGCATCAATGTGTCACCAGCCTCACGGTGAGCGACAATTGGGCCCAGGCCGTTCAGGCTGTGTCGCTCTCTGAAAAATACGCGAGTTGGCGACAGTATGGCGCGGTACCGGATGGTTCCGGGATCTACTCGTCTGTGTGCCGCGAAAACCGGCCGTTCCGTCTGACGCAGGCCGAATTGGAGGCCCATCCGGCCTGGCGAGGCTTTGGGAAGGAGGCGCCGCACCATCCAAGGTTGCGGGGATGGTTGGCGGTGCCGCTGATCGATGCGGACGGGACCAATATGGGCCTCATTCAGATGTCGGACAAATATGAAGGAGAGTTTACGGAGGACGACGAAGCGCTCCTGGTCCAACTGGCGCAGATCGCCTCGGTCGCGATCACCAACGCCCGGCTGTATGAGACGGTTCGCACGAGCGAAGAACGGTTACGGCTGTTTACGCATGAATTGGAATCGCTGGTACACGAGCGGACCAAAGAGCTCGTGCAATCACAACACCGCCTGCGAGCGCTGGCCACAGAACTCAATCTTGCCGAGCAGCGGGAGCGCAAACGGCTCGCGACCGAGCTGCATGACTATCTGGCCCAAATGCTGGTGCTGCTCAAGTTCAAGCTCGACCAGGCTCAGCGGGCCGGTGAGATGACCCCCAAATCAGTTGATCTCCTTCGTCAGGCCCAGGACGTCCTGCTTGAGTCGCTGACTTATACCCGGACCTTGGTCCATGATCTCAGTCCGCCGGTTCTGTACGAGTTCGGATTGCCGGCTGCGTTGAAATGGCTGGGGAACCGAATGCAGCGGCACGAGCTGTGCGTCGTCGTGGAGGTACAGGGCGATGAGTCGGTCCCGCTTCCGGAGGATCAGGCCGTGCTCCTGTTTCAGTCGGTCAGGGAGCTCCTGATGAACTCCGTCAAGCATGCTCACTGTGACAAGGCACGCGTCACGCTGAGCATTAGCCGAGATCAGCTCCATATAGAAGTGAGCGACGAGGGTGCGGGATTTGACATGGCTCCTGCCGGTTCGGACCACCCCTTTCCGGAGGCCGCGACCGGTGTCTCCTCACAATTCGGCCTCTTCAGCATCAGAGAGCGGATGAAGGCCGTCGGTGGAAGCTTTGAGCTGCAGTCGAGCCGGGGGAAGGGGACGCGAGCGGTCCTGCGGCTGCCGTTGCAAAGCCGGAATGAACAGATCACCCATGACGGTCATCAAGGCCGGTCGGACCATGATCGCACGGGAATACCGCCTTTACCAACCTCGACATCTCAGGGCATCCGTGTTCTCCTGGTGGACGACCATGCGATGATGCGGCAAGGCTTGCGCTCGGTGCTGGCGGCTTATCCTGACGTGGACGTGGTGGGGGAAGCATCCGACGGCGAGGAGGCACTGCGAATGGCAGAGGAGCACCAGCCGGCCGTCGTGATCATGGATATCAATATGCCGAAACTGAACGGTATCGAGGCGACGCGTTTGCTCAAGGCACATTATCCGGCCATGATTGTCATCGGGCTATCCGTCAACGCGGATGGAGAAAACGAAACGGCCATGAAAAAGTCCGGGGCGCATCTGTTGCTGACCAAGGAAGCGGCGGTGGAACACCTGTACGTCGCTATTCAAGGGGTTGTCGGCAGGACCGAAAACGTGAGCGCTGACTCCTAAGATCCCGCCTGTTGTTCTTTCCAGGGCTCGTCCCAGTCCCCTTCTGCTTGGTTCGGCAATAAACTGACAGAACTATTACCAGGTGAGTGTGCGCTACGGGCTGAGGGCCAGAATGTGGCAGAGAGTGCACCGGACACCACCGTTTATCGCATTGATGCCAAGTGGATCATCTGCTTTGTCGATGAGGCCTTCCGCAAATTCGCTCTTGCAGCCGGAGTCCCGGACTTGCCTGACCGAGCCCTCGGGACACCTCTTCTGGACCATATTACCGGGGACACCACCAAGGAATGGTACCATTCGCTGTTCCTGCACGTCATTCGCCACGGAGCGGCCTCGTTTGACTGCCGATGTGACACGCCGACCGCACAACGGCATCAACGGATGTTTATTCGGCGTCTCGCCAACCAGGGGATCGAAATGCAGACCATGACGCTATGGACGACGCCGTGCCCTCGTGCGGATGTCTTGGATCGGTCGATCCCTCGCAGTCGGGCAACGGTGCAGATGTGCAGCCTGTGTCTTCGGGTGCCGACGGTCATAGGATGGCTCCCGGTCGATGAGGCGGCCCATATCCTGCAAGTGTTCCAAGGCCCCCTGCCTCCCGCCATCGAGTACACCATTTGCGGTGATGCGGCATGCGCACAAGTAAGCAACTTCTAGTGCTTCGACAACGATTCGTGCGACTTTATGCTGGACGGTGTGGGTATAAGCACTGCCCATTCTGTCATACACCAGCGCGCTTAGTGTGAACCTTCATTGCATGATCGATAGGCGGAAGTGACTGCGGCGGGGCCCCTATTTGGCGTGTTCGCCGCCTACCCAGGCTGGTATACCGCCCGGATGCCGCAAGCGCATGTGCTGCTTGCCGTCGTCGTTGCTCACTTCCGAAGCCACCAGGACTTCTTTGCCGTCCACGGTGGCCACGCTACCGAGGACGGAGACGGACCGGCCTTTGTTGACGTCGAAGCGGTCGGAATACTCGTCCATATACCAGGTCGGGCCCAGATGGACAGGGATTTTCCCCTGATCGGTCTCGACGTCCATCTGCATGAACTCCACGCCGTCCTTCAATTTGACGTTGTACGTGTCGGTGATGATGCCGGTGACCGTTCGGGCGCCGGTTTCCGTATAGAGTTTGGTCGTGGCTTCCGCCGGTTCATAGGGAATGGTATCGGCAACCAACCGGCCTTCCACGGCGAAGGTGTGCAGGGCGGTGAACAGTATCAACTCGGTCAGCATCGGCTCCTCCCTTTCCTGTCATGAATGGCGTATTTCATCGGTCAGGCCGCGCGCTGGTCTTCGCCCGGGAGATCCAGGTTCCGATTGGCGGGTCCATTGACGACTGTCCCATAGCAATCGAAGCGGGATCCGTGACAGGGACAGTCCCACGTCCGCTCGGCGGTGTTCCAGCCGACGAGGCAACCTAAATGGGGACAGACCGCGGATCTGGCATGCAGGGTTCCCTGTTCATCCCGATAGACAGCCAGCTTGCCGGTTCCTCGGCGCACCACGGCGCCTTGGCCCAACGGAATGGCCCCCGCATCCTTGACGTCTCCCGGCGTGAGCCAGTCCGTATACTGGGCCGCCATGTTCACATTTTCACGGAGGAACTCCGTCCCTGCTCCGGCGGGGAGGACTCTGGCCGGCCGGTAGAGCGAAGCCCAGCGGTTCTCTCGGCCGCAAATCAGATCGGTCAGCAGCATCCCGGCAATCGTACCGTGGGTCATCCCCATGCCGGAGTCCCCCGTCACGATGTAGGTCTGTCCCTCGCTGCCGGGGTTGGGCCCGATGAAGGCGAGGCCGTCGAACGATTCCATGACCTGCCCTGACCACCGGAACGCTTCGGCGTCAGCCATGGGAAACCAGTGCTTGGCCCAAGCGGTCAAACGGGCATGTTGATCCGTGGCGTCATCGCCCTGGCCCGTCTTATGATCTTCGCCGCCCACGATCAGCATATCCTGCTGTGCGTCGTACGGCTGGACCCGGACATAGTGGTACGGATCCTCGGTATCCCAATAGAGCGCCGCCGGGACTGCGCCGTGCGGAATGCGGAGCCCGACGACATACGTGCGATAGGCGGCTTGCTTGGTATGCATGGTGACCAGATCATTGATCGGGGAGTTGGTGGCGACAATGACGGAGCCCGCTTCGACGCTCGCGCCCGAATTCGTGTTGACCCTGGTAGTCGGGCCTTCATGCAGAGCCGTGACGTGCGTTTGTGTGTAGACGCGTCCTCCTTTTGTCGCGACGGCCTTGGCCAGGGCGGCCAGATACTTCAGCGGGTGAAACTGACCCTGATCGGGGAAGCGCAGACAAGGCCGGGTGACCCCTGACAGCAGCGGCGTCTGCTGATGCGTCACCCTCGTCAATCCGGCCCGGTGAGCCGCCGCCAGTTCCTGCTGCAACACATCGGCTGATTGGTCCGGAGAGAGGATCAGGTAGCCGTCCACTCGCCGGAAATCACAATCCGCGCCTTCATCGTCAACCGCTCGTTCAATGCGGTCGATCGCTGCTGTATGGCTGTCGGCTGCCAGCTTCGCCCCTTCCGGTCCATGCAGGCGTTCGATTTCGGTATAGCGATCGTCGATCGCATTGGAGAGATGCGCCGTCGTGCGTCCGGTCTCTCCGCTGCCCAACAGGCCGTCCTCCAGCACCACCACCGACAGACCTTCCCGCTGGAGCAGGTAAGCCGCAGTCACGCCGCTGAGGCCGCCTCCGATGATGCAGACGTCTGCGGTGATGGGCTGTGTAAGCCGGCTGAATGCGGGTACCGTTACGGTCTCGAGCCACAACGACCCATGCTGTCCCGAGGTCCTGAAGGAAGATGGCATAGGTATATCTCCTTTATGATGATCCTACGGCAGAGGCGGCACAAACTCTATCCGAAAGGTCCCTTGTTTCCGGAGCACGGCACCCGCAAAGAGGTGGACGCCGCTTCCTGCCTCCTCCCGGATAAACCACATCGCGGGCCAGGTATCTGCTGCCTATTTCAAACACTTTCTGTAGAATGCCGCTCCTGAAGCGCGGCATGCGCGTGCTTCACCATGGATCAGGACCGAACCATCGTATGACTGACATTGGCAGCGAGCGGGCCGGCTCACCGGGATCGGCGTTCTTTTCTTACGGATTCCGGCCGTTTTTTCTGAGCGCGGCGGTGTTCGCCGGTTTGGCGGTTCCGGTCTGGATCATGCTGTTCGTCGCCGGCGTGGAGGGGGGCCTGCTCGGCCGGGCCCGCGCGTGGCATGTGCATGAAATGGTCTTCGGGTTTTTACCGGCGGTGATCACCGGCTTCGTGCTTACCGCCATTCCCAACTGGACGGACCGCCCGCCGATCAGAGGGGGGGAGTTGAAGCTGCTCTGGTTCCTATGGCTCGCAGGACGGCTGGCCATGGCCGTTAACTGGGTGCCGCCTCTCGTCTCCTCCGTGGTGGACGCCGCCTTCCTTGTCGCGGTGGCGGGAATGGTCTGGCGCGAGATCGCCGCCGCAAAGAGCTGGAGCCAGGCACCGGTCGGCGGGCTCATCAGTCTCTATGCCGTCGCCCACATCGGATACCACGTCTTGACGTTGAGCGGCGTGCCGGCCGATGCCGGAGCTCGTGCGGGAATGGCGTTAATTATGGTGCTGCTGGCGGTGATCGGCGGTCGCGTGACGCCGGCCTTCACCGGCGAATTCCTGAGCGAACGGCGTATGACGGTTCAACCGGCGCTCTTGTCGCGTTTTGACGGTCTTTCAGTCGTGATGGTGGCCGCCGCGGCCCTCCTGTGGGTCATTCAGCCGGATAGCCCGGTGACGGGCGGCTTCCTGCTGACGGCGGGATTGCTCAATCTGGTCCGGCTCGCACGCTGGCGAGGGTGGCTGACCTGGAGTGAGCCGTTGGTGCTGATGCTCCACGTAGGGTATGGGTGGCTGGCGCTCTCGCTGCTTCTGCTGGGCCTCGCCGTTCTGGATGTCGGTCTGCCGGTGACGGATGCGCTGCATGCGCTCACGGCCGGTTCGGTGGGCGCGATGACGCTCGCCGTCATGACGCGCGCCAGTCTCGGTCATACCGGACGCGCCCGGCATGCCGGCGGAACGACAGTGCTCCTCTACCTGCTCGTCAATCTCGGGGCCGCCCTGCGGGTCCTGGGACCCTCGAGCGGCCTGTCGGACTCGGTCGTGCTTGGTGTAGCGGCCGCGTGTTGGAGCGGCGCCTATCTCATGTTTGCAGGCATCTATGGTCCGTACCTGCTCGGTGCCAGCCTCGATGACCAGACCACGTGATGAACCGGTGCTGCCTTCCGGGAGGAGACTCATGCGACGATCCACTCCGTTCTGCCTGATGCTGCTGGTGCTGGCTGGTTGCGGCACTCCGAAACCGATCTTGTATCCCAATGCGCATTACCAGCAGGCCGGTCCGGCGGAAGCCCAGGACGACATCGAGCAGTGCTCACAGATGGCTCGGGAGGCGGGAGCAAACCCCGGCGGGGGGAAGACGGCACAAACGGCCGGCGGCACGGTTGCAGGAGGGGCCATCGGCTCGGCCGCCGGAGCGGTAGGAGGCGCGATCGTCGGACGTCCCGGCCGCGGCGCGATGATCGGGGCCGCCAGCGGGGCGACCGGTGGTTTCCTGCGGGGTCTTTTCAGACGATCACCCCCGAGCGACGCCTATAAGCAATTCGTCACTCGCTGCTTGCGAGAGCGGGGTTACGATCCGGTGGGATGGGAATGAGGGCGGTGCAGGCATGTCTTGAGCAGCCGCTGAGAAAAGATGAGGCGGGAAGAACCGACGCCCATGGCGGTGCCGAGCGTATTGCTCAGCAGGTCGACCGGTGTGGGATGGCGGTTGTGACAATACACTTGAAAGAACTCGATCCCCAGAGAAAACACGAAGCCCGCGCCGATGAGGGTGAACGCGCCTGACCAGCGGTTCCAGGGAAACCGTCCGGCCATCAGCACTCCGAAGGGATAGAACAGCGCAATATTGGCGGCCACGTCGAAATAAAAAGTCCGCGAGCGCCAGTGGCGCGGTGGGACGGTCCACTGAATGTGTTCCCAATGCGGATGCCCGACGAAGTTCTCCAAAGGCAGCATGCCCGCCGCCGCGATCACGCCGCTCCAGAGCACGAGGGCCACTGTCGTCAGATGGAGGAACGGCACTCCGGCTTCTTCATCCTTCATCGCCATTGTCTCCGGGATTGTCGCCGATCTTCTCCGGCAGTGTCATGGTACCGGGTCACCTCGGTTCGGAGTGGACAAGAAGTCTGAGCGGCATCCGGTCGTTCGGAACCGGCAGTATTAGAGGCGGGACTGTTCAGAGGAGAGAGCGTTACGATCGCAATTCTTCGTTGACGGCCTGGAGGAGCTTTTCGAGGTCAAAGGGCTTTTCAAACGTCCGGCGGGCGCCGAAGAGTTTCGCGACGTCGAGGAAATTGCGGTCGCCTTGCGCTCCGGTGATGGCGATGACCTTGGCGTCGACATACTCCCGGGTCAGTTTCAGCGTGGCTTCCAGTCCGTCGGTATCGGGCATCAAGAGATCCATGATCACCAAATCCACCGGCTGCTGTTGATAGAGCGCGAAGCCCTGCCGGCCGTCTCCGGCTTCGATTACGCGATGCCCTGCCTTTTCGAGGACCTCTTTCAGTAGTCCGCGAATAGACTGCTCGTCGTCAATGACTAAAATCGTGGCCATTGGTACCCTCTAAGAATTTTTGCGATATTACCTGGCTGTGTATGACCTGTCTAGGGAGAAATTCATAGGATGTTGAAATATCTATCCGTTGTGTGAGGCCAGGAGATGACGAACGACATGATCGCATACGCCTCGGCGGGATTTAGCGGTTGACCGTATGGGGCCAGTTTGATACAAAAAATGATATTGGTCTCCGTGCGGCAATTCCCACCGGGAGTGTGTGAGTGATCCCCGAATCGCAATCCAAATGGGCCTGGACCAGGCGGACATTTCTTCTCACCGCCATGGCCGGAGTGACCTTGGCAGCCGCACGGTTGCCCGGCACGCTGGCGTGGGCCGATCAGCTTCCGCAGGGACGGCTGACTTTTGTGAATGTCTGGAGCGACGAACGGCTGGCCGTCACCTATCGCAATGAGGCGGGAGAGTATGATCTCGAGGCGCTGGATGACGTGAACCGGATTTTCCGCTGCCATCACACCGGTGAAGTGGCCGCCATCGACGTCCGAATGCTGGAACACATCAACCTGGTTCAAAAGACGTTCGGCGGCGACCGCGAAATTCATATCATCTCAGGCTTCCGTTCCCCCGAGTATAATGCCTTGCTGGTGCGGTCCGGCCGGCGGGCCGCAAGGAACAGTCTCCATATGCAGGGTCGGGCGGTGGATCTCCGGATTGCCGGCATCCATCACAAAGCGGTCCGGCAAGCCGCGCTCGAACTCGGCTACGGAGGCGTCGGCTATTATCCGCGTTCAAAGTTCGTCCATCTCGATTCCGGTCCCTTCCGCACCTGGTAACAGTCCCTACACCCCCTTTCCGCCTTGGACCTCGGCTCCCCATCGGTCAACCGGTTTCCACAAGCCGCGGGTTCACCCCCGGCATTCGCTATACTCAGGAGGTTCATGAGCAACGCCATACAGCTGCGTTTCATTTCAGCTCACAGCGTTTTCACGCCGCCTGCTTGGCGCACAGATCTCCGTGGCAGCGGCGAAAGAGAGTGTGCTACGCTCACAAGACAATACGTAATCGGTTCAACGCTTGCCAACCAGTCGACTATCCTGGAGGTGCCTCGATGACCCGTTTTCAAAGCCGGACAGCAGTGTGCTCCACAGCCGTGCTCGGCGTCCTTGTGCTGGCGTCAGTGGCGATGGGAGAGCCTCAGAAACGAGGAACCAAAATGACCGTGTCCGACGGCAAGCAAGTGTCCCTGGAGTACACGCTCAAGCTCGACGACAAGTCTGTGCTCGAATCCAACGTCGGCAAAGAGCCGATGACCTACACGCAGGGGGCGCATGAGATCGTGCCCGGCTTGGAAAAGGCGATGGAAGGCCTTGCGGTGGGGGATCACAAACATGTCGAGGTCAAACCGGCGGATGGCTATGGTGCGGTCGACCCGAAGGCGTTTCAAGAAGTGAAAAAGACCCAGATCCCCGAGACGGCCTGGAAGGTGGGGACCCAACTCGAAGCGAAAGGCGCGGACGGCGAATCCATGTTCCCCCGGGTGACCGAAGTGAAGAGCGACACGGTCGTGCTCGACTTCAATCATCCGCTGGCCGGGAAAACACTGTTCTTCGATATCAAAGTGCTCGACATCAAGCCGGGCGCCAAGAAACCGTCTTAGGCGGATTGCCGTTTGAAGAACACGACGGCCAAAGGCGGGAGAGTCAAAGACACGGAGTGCGGCAGTCCGTGGCAGGGCTCATCGGTGGCGGCCATGCCGCCGGCATTACCGGCATTGCTTCCTCCGTAGACGTCCGCATCGCTGTTAAAAATTTCGCGGTACCAGCCGGCTTCCGGCACACCGATGCGATACCCAGGGCGAAGCACGGGCGTGAAGTTGCACACGCAGACGATGGCTTCGCGCGGATCGCGGGCTTTCCGCAGAAACACGATGACCGAATGATCGGCGTCGTGGAAATCGATCCACTGAAAACCGGTCCAGTCGAAATCCACCTCATGGAAGGCGGGTTCCCGCCGGTACAGGTCGTTGAGGTCCCGCACCAGCCGTTGAATGCCCCGGTGGGGGGCATGCGCGCAGAGGTGCCAGTCCAGACTGGCGTCATGATTCCATTCCTGCCATTGGCCGAACTCGCCTCCCATGAAGAGCATCTTCTTGCCGGGGTGGCTGTACATATAGCCGTAGAGCGTCCGGAGGTTGGCGAACCGCTGCCAGGGGTCACCGGGCATTTTGTCGAGCAAGGTGCGCTTGCCATGTACGACCTCATCATGCGACAAGGCGAGTACGAAATTTTCGGTAAAGGCATACAGCAGCCCGAACGTGATCTGATTTTGATGGTACCGCCGATGGATCGGATCTTGGGTGAAGTAATCCAGCATGTCGTGCATCCAGCCCATGTTCCACTTGAACGTGAATCCAAGTCCGCCGGTATAGGTCGGGCGCGAGACTCCCGGCCAGGACGTGGACTCCTCGGCGATGGTGATGGCGCCGGGGAATTCCCGGTGGACCAGCACGTTGAGCTCCTTCAGCAGCGACACAGCGCCGAGGTTTTCACGCCCGCCGAATTGGTTGGGAATCCACTCGCCTTCTTTGCGACCGTAGTCGAGATAGAGCATCGAGGCCACGGCGTCGACGCGTAACCCGTCGATGTGATAGCGGTCCAGCCAGAACAGCGCGCTGTTCAGGAGGAAGGTGCGGACTTCGGGACGGCTGTAATTAAAGATGCGGCTGTGCCAGTCGGGGTGATAGCCGAGGCGGGGATCGGCGTGGTCGTACAGATGGGTGCCGTCGAAGGTGGCCAGCCCATGCGGGTCGTCCGGAAAGTGCGCCGGCGCCCAATCCATAATGATCCCGATTCCGGCCTGGTGCGCCGCATCGACAAACGCCATGAAATCTTCCGGAGATCCGTACCGGCTGGTGACCGCAAAATAGCCTGTGGCTTGGTAGCCCCAGGACCCGTCAAAGGGATGCTCGGTCACCGGCATGAGTTCGAGATGGGTGTAGCCGAGGTCCTGCACGTAGGGAATGAGCCGTTGCGCCAGTTCCCGATAGGTCAGCCAGCGATTGTGCTCTTCAGGCACCCGCATCCACGAGCCCAGATGGACTTCGTAGATCGAGACGGGGGCCGTCAACGGATTCCATCGGGCTCGGGCCTCCATCCAGGCGCTGTCCTGCCAGGCGTAATGGGAGAGGTTGCGCACCACGGAAGCGGTGCGGGGGCGCAGTTCGCCGGCATGCGCGTACGGGTCGGCTTTCACCAGAATCTGCCCGGCATGGCGGGAACGGATTTCATATTTATAGAGCGTCCCTTCCGGCAGGTCGGGAATGAACAATTCCCATAATCCGGTGGCCCCGCGGTTCATCATCGGATGACAACGCCCGTCCCACCTGTTAAAGGCCCCGATGACGCTCACACGGGCGGCATTCGGCGCCCACACGACAAAATGGACGCCGGTGATCTGCTCGACCGTGCGAATATGAGCGCCCAGACTTTCATAGGCTTTGTAGAAGGTGCCTTCCGCGAACAGATGAAGTTCGAAGTCCGTGAGCAGCGACCCGAACGCATAGGGATCATGCTCTTCACGGACCGTTCCGTCATCGCCCACGATACGCAGGCGATACGATGCCGCGGTCACCGGGGCCGGCACGAAACCTTCAAACAGCCCCGCCTCATGGACCCGCGCCATCTTCACCGGTTCGGACGAGGCGGCGGCCACCAGGTCCACGCCGGCGGCATGTGGAAGCCAGGCGCGAACGACCATGGCGGGCCGGCCGTTGATCGTCGCGGTGTGCGGACCCAAAATCGAGCGGGGATTCCAGTGGGTCCCGGCGATCAGATGCTGGAGGTCCTCTTGTGGAACCGTAGGCACAACCATGCTTGTTATCCTAAAGCTGCAGCCCCCCGATAGGAAAGAGGAAAAGATGATCGGGAGCAAAAAGTCGGGTTGCATTGCTCCAGCCGACACCGGATAATGCTCCACGATGTTGTTCCGGTCACTCTTTTCGTCAGCGCACTGATGTCCGCCCTTCCGCTGGCCCTTCTCATCTTCGGCGTCTCCTATCTCCTGATCATGACCGAGCGGATCCACAAGACCATTGTGGCCCTGTTCGGCGCGACCCTCATGATTGTCCTGGGTGTGTTGTCGCAGGACGAAGCCTTCTACTCCCATGAGTACGGCGTGGACTATAACGTCGTCTTTCTGCTCATCGGCATGATGGTCATGGTCAACATCATCCGGGAAACCGGCCTCTTTGAAGTGCTGGCTATCTGGGCGGCAAAACGGGCCGAAGCGAAGCCGTTTCGGCTCCTGGTCCTGCTGGCCATCATTACGGCCGCGCTGTCGGCCATGTTGGATAACGTGACGACCGTCCTCCTCATGGCGCCGGTCACCCTGTCGATCACGAAGCGGCTCGAACTCAACCCGGTGTCATTTCTGATCGTTCAGGCCGTCGCCTCCAACATCGGCGGCACGGCCACGCTGGTCGGTGATCCTCCGAATATCATGATCGCAAGCAAGGCGGAGTTGAGCTATCTCGACTTCCTGCTCATGCTCGGCCCGATAGTCGGCGTCATCATGGTGGTCTTTATCGCCGGATTGTGGGTGATCTTCGGGCGGCGAATGAGCGTGGCGGCTCATTTGCGGGAGGCGGTCCTGGCCCTGAATCCACGCGACGCCATCCGCGACCGGCCCTCGTTGTATCGCTGTCTGTGGCTCCTGGGCCTGGTGAACCTGGGATTCTGCCTCCATTCTCTCATTCACCAGGAGCCGGCGACCATTGCGCTGCTCGGGGCGAGTCTGTTCATGCTGATGGGCCATGCGCCAGGGAACCGGCACGATGCAGAAGAGCTGTCCTACTTGACTGAAGTGGAATGGAAGACGATCTTTTTCTTCATCGGATTATTCATCCTCGTCGGGGGGCTGGTCAAAGTGGGCGCGATTCGCATGCTCGCGGACCAGCTGGTCACGGCGACTGCGGGAAATCAGACGGCCGCGATCATGGCGGTATTATGGGGCTCGGCGGTGATTTCGGCCGCAGTGGACAATATCCCATATGTGGCGGCCATGAACCCGCTGATCGTCGATCTCGCGCGGTCGCTGCATCCGGACGTCACGGACTATACGGCTTTGGTCCATCAGCCCGATATTCTTCCGCTCTGGTGGGCGCTCGCGCTCGGAGCCTGTCTGGGGGGGAACGGGACCCTGATCGGAGCCAGCGCCAATGTGGTCATTGTCGATCTGGCCCGCAAGGCCGGCTACCGCATCACCTTCTGGCAGTTCTTCAAGTTCGGGTTCCCTGTAATGGTGGGCTCCATTCTGTTCTCGTCACTCTACCTGTGGGTCATCTTTTTGCGCTAGGGGGCCCGTCATGCCCGGGGTTACCCCACCGTGTTGGGCGCCTGTCCGTACTCCATCAGTCGATCGTACGACAAGGCGCAATCCGGACAGTAGCATTCCGACAGCCTGACGTCGTCGCTGGACGCCTGATGCCGCCGGAGCCACTCCGCCAGCGTGCACCATTCCTGCCGGTCGCTGCCATCCCACCTCTCGTCCCGCACTTTCCGGCACGCGGCACAACTGAATACCAACTGACCAGCTGACATAGGGTGCTCCTTGATGGCTTGGTCGATCTGAGTGGTGGTCGTACACGCCGGCGTAGGGTGCCGGCCGATGATTCACGCCTCAGGATAGAGCGGATGATGGATCATACGGGGGGCGGAACAGGATGTCCTCAAACAGGATGGAGGATAGCCGGACTACGGGTTCTTGGTAGGGTCGTGCCTGCACGACCGGCAAGAGGGTGACCGGACTGGGTGTCAGAGACAGTCCTTCGGATAGAGAGGCGGCGATGAGATCGGAGTCAAACCCGAGCGTCCAGTAAGACGTCGTCACGCCCAAGATCTGCATCACGATGACGAAGCAGAGCACGCTGTGGAAGAGGACCAAGATGAGGCGGATACGAGCCGAACGCGTTGGAGCCATCACTCCTCCCCGGGTGCTCAGAACCGGGGCAGTGTAGGAAAATGCGTAAGCGCTGTCAATACCGATCAGCCCTCGTCGCCGTCTGCTCCAAGACCGGACTTACGAATCTCACGGCTGATCTCGACGCATCCGAAGGGCTTGAGGAGTCGGCCAGGTCACCGCCGGGCCTGGCGCTACTCGTCCTGCATTCCCATGTCGCCCGGCTCGGCCCATTGTGTGCCGATTTCCAGGTGCCGTTTCGATAACCTTCCTTTCATCTGAGGAATCGCCTCATAGTACAACTCCGCCCGCTCGGCTGCCGAATAGACGCGAACGTTATATTCGCGCTGCAGCTCTTCTCGAGCGGTGGCCTTGCCCTTGCGTGCCGCTTCCAGCAGGTTGCGGCGATAATCCATTTCGGGGTCGGTACCATAATTATTATAGGAGCCCATCACCCACCTCCTGGTTTAGTCATAGGCCAGCATAGGATGCCCCTCGGGACATTCTGTCCTAGGATCTTCCCTAGGATTGCGGCGTAGAATGCTGGAGGTCTTGAGTTACGGCCGTAGGTTTCCTGTATTGACGACTCAGACGAGGCGCATCAGCGCACGGGGAGATTTTCTCTGACCCGGTTTCGGTGGGGTTTTCTCGGTCGCACGACGCGAGGATTCGCTGGGGGGCGGCGGCAGCCGGTGAAGGGACAGCGTGAGCTGCGCCTTCGTAATGGCGGCCAGCATAGCGCGCTCGACCTGTTCTACGCCTTTGGATCGGGGACCATGATGCAGGAAGCGTTCAGCGGTATCGGTCAGCAGTTGCAGGCTGTCAAGAATGTCCTGGCACTCATTGTGTTTCATGCGGCGTTCCATTGCTCCGGTATAGAAAACTCTCTCCTGCGTCTACAGGATGTGGCCTCCAGATCGCGCTGTCGTATTCCTGCGTGAGCGGGAGAAGGATCAGTAGATACGGGGAATTGCACACTGAGATGGGGGTTTCCGCTTGTCTCTACTCTGCATGTGACAGTGAGAACTCCAACGAGCACGATTCGGATTGAGACTCTAACCAGAGGTTGGGCCTATGTCAACCCGCTGAAAAAATCCGCCCTCGCCGACGAGAGCACCGGAGTCGGTACGACCGCCGGGGCAAAACAACATGTCGGCTGTTAGGCTGATGAAATATGGCAGATGGAATAGGTACGGCTTTTTTTGAATAAAATAAAACTGGAAAACCGGTTGCTCGATAGTCTGCCTCGTCAAGAGCTGGAGCTATTACAGTCCCGCTTGGAAGCTGTTTCTATGGAAACGCGAGAAACCCTAAACGAAGTGGGATCCCGGCTCGGCTATCTTCACTTTCCCACCGTCGGAGCGATCAGCTTGATTGAGATTCAATCCTCCGGTCGAACGGTCGAAGTGGCGGTCATTGGAAGGGAAGGGTGTAGCGGGTTCTACGTGCCGGATGGGGTAAAAACGGCTCCTTGCCTCACAATAGTGCAAATCGGCGGGCCGCGCTACGCCTCAAGGTCTCCGACTTGCGCGTCTTGCTGCCGCACACGCCGGTATTCGCCAGGAACATGAGGCGCTTTAGCGCCGTCGTGTTCCGCCATGTCGTGCTATCGGTCGGCTGCAGCCAATTCCACTCCGTTGAGCAAAGGATCGGGCGGTGGCTGCTTGCGCACCGTCACCAGACCGGATTGAATATCTTTCCCTTTACCCACGATTTTCTCGCGGAACAGCTTGGAGCGCAGCGTGTCACAGTCACGCAGACCTTATCTAACTTTGAGGACAGGCATCTCGTGACATACGGGTATGGAAAGATTGAACTGCTCAATGTGCGGCGAATGAAACAGACAGCCTGTGAATGCTTTCGGTCGGCAGTCCGCGCGACCGACGCTTATCTTAAAGAAATTAAGAGCAGACCGTTCTAGTTCAACGACGTGCTGGCAGGGGGATTGCCGGGATCCACACCGTCACCAGGAATGACGGCATCGCTGTGTGTCTCAATCGTAAGGCCGGAGCCTTCTGTGCGCCCTGTGTTCGCGGCGGACGGGGCGACCGCATTGAGGATCGCCAGGTGGAGATCATCGAGCACCGTCTCCTTCTGTACCACTGCCGCGGCCCCGGCGTCGTGCATAGTCGATGTGGTCGCTACGTCATCGTTGAGTGTCAGTCCAATGACAATCACGCCGGGATATCTCTTTGTAATAGAGCGCGTCGCCTCCACACCGTTCATCCTCGGCATATTAATATCCATCACCACCACATGAGGCTCGACTTGGCCGATGACTGCCAATGCCTCCTCGCCGTTGCTGGCCTCTCCCACAATTTCGATGCCGACATGACGCCTTAGGAGACTTTGCACCACCAGCCGCAAGGCAGGATTGTCATCCACGACCAGTACGCGTATTGGGCCGGCAGCCTTCATTCAAAGCCTTAGACATGCTTAGCGAATCATCTGGAATGACCTGAATGTATGCCAGAATACATTTCTTCCGCAATGCTGCATAAGGCCTACGTGATAACGCTTCCATACCCAAACCCAGGTAAATTGCTCGCCTGAACTAGGGGTATTGTCACCGCTTGATAGGAAGACAATGAAAAGGTACAAATTGGCATTAGAAAAGTAATCGATAACCTGTGGTATATTTGGCTCAGCCGGTTATGCCTAAACAAAGCCCTGCAAAAAAGAAGGTAAACCCTTCGCTCACCAACTCTTCCAATTCAAGCTCTTCCAAATCAAGGAAGGCTAACAAGGGTATGGCAGAGGCTAAGAAGCGTTCGCCCAGGCAGGACAAGACCCTTCCGGACACGTCGTCGATTCCTTGGCTAAGAACCGGAACATAACGTCGAGCCCATATTCGAACAATATCAAGGCCAGGAACCGGACGGTCCAAGAGGCACTGCGCCTCGAAGATTTTTCACCACCACTGCCAACAGTCGCCGCGTCCGATTGACTCGTTACAGCAATCCATCAGCGTGACAAGGCCGAGCTGGAACTGAAAGGCATCCCCATGGGCGAAGCCATAGTCCAGCATATCCAGTGCATGGTCAAACGCGAGTTGTTCCGCTACGATGCTTGGGGCACCATCGATCCGCACCATGGCTATCTCCCATCCTCGCTGCCATTCCCTGGCACTCCATAGCAACTGATTAGTGGCCCGTCCCCGCCTCTTGCGCGCCATTCTGCCTCTCCGGTTAGGAGACGAACGCTATCATCATTAGCAGCCAAGCTCGTTAGTAGACCCGGTAGCCTAGGTAAAGTTTTAGCGTTGCAAAGGTAAAAACTATCCATCGGCGGTAGGTACATATGGCCCCGGATCTCCCACGTCTAGAGCGACGCCCCATTCACGTCACATGGATATTCTCTACGGGTACCCGCTGTGGGCTTCTGAAGTGAACAGACCCGTCTCTGACCGGTTTCCTGACCATTGGAAGCTGCCGGCCTTGAACCGGCCTTCTACGAGCGAATACGATCGTGAGGCAGTGAATCGAGGCGGTCTATCAGAAGCCGTCACTGGTGAGAAGCGAGGGGGAGGGGAAATCGGCTGAAGAGTGGTGCGCCCGACAGGACTTGAACCTGTAACCTTCTGATCCGTAGTCAGATGCTCTATCCATTGAGCTACGGGCGCATGCGAAGTGAGCGTCGCTGTGACCCCGGCGCTGATTCCTCGACGGAGACGCGGAAGGCTATGCGAGGCTGTATCCTAGCAGGGGTGGTTATACAGTTGTCAGGCGGAAAGGGTCAAGAGAAGAACGCAGGGCGGCACCGGCGGAGGCCGGTGCCGCTATATGTCGGATCCTAGTAGATGCTTTTGCTCACCTCATTCGAATAGGTGCTCTCATTGCCTGCATTATCGACGGCCGTAATGACGAAGAAGTAGGTGGTGCCCGCCTGCAGCCCTGAGGATACATAGCTGGTTACCGTTCTATCTAAAGTGGCAATGGCTGCTCCGTACGTGCCCGATGCGGTCCCCCGATACACTCGATAACCCGCCAGGTCGGTGTCCGTCCCAGCCGTCCATGTCAATGTCGCCGTGCCGGTTCCGCTCGCGGTAAGAGTGAGCGACACAGGGATCTGGCGCGGGGTACTGCCGGTCGGAGTCACGGTGATGATTCCATTGTATGTGCCCGCCGCCAGCCCGCTGATATTGATGGCGGCGGTCAGGGTGTCGGTCTCCGTGGTCGTGGTGCCGGATGCCGGCGAGACCGTCAGCCAGGCGGCATTATCGCTCACGGTCCAGCTGAGTGTGCCGCCGCCCGTATTGGTCAACGCAATGGTTCTGGAGGCGGGATTGGCCCCGCCCGCCGTGCCGGTGAACGCCAGGCTGATCGGGTTGGCGGTGATGCCGACCGTGCCACTGCCGCCCGTATAACAGGCTTTCGGCACGCCGACGATGGGATCACCGAAGGTCGTGTTGCTGCACGAGAAGGGCGCTACCACGTCCCGGAGGAAGAATTGGTTTTGCGCGCCGTAAGCGATCCTGCCGGAGGGGCAGGTGTTGGCGCCGTTCTCCGTGGCGCATTGCACGTAGCCCGCCGGCAGGGGCACAGGCGTGGTGCTGCTCGCGGCGGAAAGGGTGAGCGTGGCTGGAATGGTGCGAGAACCGCCGCTGGCCGTCACGGTGATCATTCCATTATAGGTGCCGGCCGCGAGGCCGCTGATACTGATGGCCGCGGTCAGGGTATCGGTTTCCGTGGTCGTGGTGCCGGACACCGGCGAGACCGTGAGCCAGGCGGCATTGTCGCTGACCGTCCAGCTCAAGGTGCCGCCGCCCGTGTTGGTCAGCGAGACGGTTCTGGCGGCAGGGTTGGCTCCTCCGACTGTGCCGGTAAAGGCCAGGCTCGTCGGGGTCACTGAGATCGCGGCCGGGGCAGTTCCACCCGCGCCTGCATAGCAGGCTTTTGGAACGCCGTAGATGGGATCGCCAAAGGTGGCGTTGCTGCACGAGAAGGGCGCTATCACGTCCCGGAGGAAGAATTGGTTTTGCGCGCCGTAGGCGATCCTGCCCGAGGGGCAGGTGTTGGCGCCGTTCTCCGTGGCGCATTGCACGTAGCCCGCCGGCAGGGGCACAGGCGTGGTGCTGCTCGCGGCGGAAAGAGTGAGGGTGGCTGGAATGGTATATGAACCTCCGCTCGAAGTGACGGTGATCGCCCCAGTGTAGGTGCCGGCCGCGAGGCCGCTGATACTGATGGCGGCGGTCAGGGTATCGGTTTCTGTGGTCGTCGTGCCGGACACCGGCGAGACCGTGAGCCAGGCGGCATTGTCGCTGACTGACCAGCTCAAGGTGCCGCCGCCCGTGTTGGTCAGCGCGACCGTTCTGGCGGCGGGATTGGCTCCTCCGGCTGTGCCGGTAAAGGCCAGGCTCGTCGGGCTCACTGACATGGCTGCCGGGGCACTGGTCCCCGCATAGCACCCTTTCACGACCCCGTAGACGGGATCGCCGAAGGTAGCGTTGTTGCAGGCGAAGGGGACGGTCACGCTTCTCAAGACATATTCATTCTGCGCGCCGTAGGCAATCGTGCCTGACGGGCAGTTGTTGGTGCCGTTCTCCGTGGCGCATTGCACGTAACCCGCCGGCAGCGGGACTGCGAGCGCCGGACTGGCCTCGACAACATGCCATGCCAGTGCACCGGCGGTCATCAACAGCCACAGCAAGAGGAATCGATGTCGGACTGTACACACCACTGTACCGATGGGTCTGGAATTAGTGGATGCGGGACGGGACTGGAACGGTAAGCTCGAAGCGGTCATCTTCCTTAGCTCCTCCTGGTGTAACGACGTCGCGATTGATCCCTGTGGTGGGCCCACGTCACAGCAACTGCCGTGCCGCTTGCTCTAATAAAGAACTTGACGCACAACGCCTCTCCAGGGGCTGTAAAGCTGTATCGCTGTAGGTGCAGGCCTACAATGCCGATGAGTCAAATGATGAACGATTCGTAGGGTCGATCCTTAAGAACAGAGAAAAACTGTGTAACGGATGCGTAAAGAAGAGCCGAAGGACGGAAGATCACAAACTCTGTTTGTGTGCCATGGAGTGATCTGAACGCTTGTCTTGTTTGGCGAGGAGTACGGTGGTGTCGGGATGCTTGGCGAGGTATGTCATAGGCGGGCGCCGGTCCTTGGAGCGTGGCTAATAGATGCTTTTGCTGGTTTCCGCGGACGGAAGGCTTTCATTGCCGGCGCTATCAAATGCGGTGATCGTGAAGAAATAGGTGTTGCCTGGCGCCAAATTGAGAATCTGGTACGTCGTGACGGTGCCAACAGTAATGGGGGTGCCATACACTCCTGACTGCATGCCCACATAAACTTTGTATCCGGCCAGGTCAGGTTCCGAGTTGGCGGTCCAGGACAAGGTTGCGCTACCTGTGGAGGCGGCCGCTAGCGTCAAAGTGATCGGCAGTGTTTTTGTCGTTGAACCGGTTGCAACGATGGTAACGGTCGCGGTGTAGGTCCCGGGCGCCAGACCGGCAGTACTGGGCATGGCAGAAACGCTTCCCGTATTGGTGCCTGTGGTCGGGTTCAGCGAAAGCCAGGTCGCATTATCGCTGGCGGTCCAGGTGAATGTGCCTGTCCCGCTGTTCGTCACGCCGATCGCCTGAGCAGGCGGATTGGCGCCGCCTGCGATGGCGCTGAAATACAAGCCCGACGGCGACAGCGTGAGCACCGGTGTGGAAACCGTCGTAGCGGTGGGCATCACGGTCACAGTGACGGGCAGCATTGTGTATCGTTGGCTCACATCCCCCTTCATCATAATCGTGACCGTGGCCGCATAGGTCCCCGGAAGGAAACCGGCCGTATTTGCGCCGATAGTAATGGTATCCGTTTCGGTTGAGATAGTGCCGGAAGCCGGTGTCAGGCTCATCCAACCCACGCTTGCGCTGGCGGACCAATTGCTCTTTTTCGAACCGAGTTTTGAAAAGCCAACCGTTTGAGGTTGAGGGTTCGCTCCACCTTGTGTGGCCGAGAACGACACAGACGATGGACTGATCTGAGCGGCCCAGGATGTCAGGGGAATGCCGAAGCATGCCCAGAGCATCAGCACCCCAGTCGCAAATCTTGAATCCGTGAATCGAACGCGGGAGGAACGCGGCATGCTGTGTACGTTCATCTTCGTGCTCCCTCTCGAATGGATGCCACTGTTGACGCCACGCGTTCATCGCGAGGTCACCTACGACCCAGCAACTGCCATGCCGCTTTGCCTTAATGAGCATAAGTACGCGAATGCCTGCGTTTGCGCAGGCATTCCATTTCAGGCAATGACATGCGGGCCAGGAGCATCCTGAACAAAGTTGAACGGGTCGTAGGGGCAACCATGTAGAAGTGTGAGAGATTGTAAAGTACTGGTAAAAAACACGAAGAGGCGAAGCTCAAAAAAGTGTTCATGGGGTAACGACTCATGTAAGATCCGCCTCCTGACGGCGTCATGATGGCATGCATGGAAACCGTGGCGATACGCAGCAACCGGCACCACACGGGCGGCTTCGATGATCCCAGTGGTCGGCGGTGCGTCGATACCGTGGTCATTCAGCGGGGAGGAATGAGGCGATGAAGATCGGCGGGTACTCGCTTGTGGTGATGTTGTGTGCGGTGCTTTCCACGCCCGCCCTTGCAGAGCAGCTAGGCGAAGGACAGCCAGAAAAGCGCCCGCGAGTGGAGTTGTCGCTGCGCTCCTGGATGTTCACGAACGGAGAAACCAGGTGGAGCCATAACGCCTCTGGGCTTGATGCCGCGCTGGGGAACCCCACCTCGAAGCTGACCTACAAGGATACCAATACTCATCTCATGGAATTGGGCGCGCAGATTAACTTGTCCCGCCGCTGGTATGTGCGGGCCGATCTCGGTTTTTCGGTTGATTTCGGGCGGGGCACGCTGATTGATGACGACTATCTTGCCGGCCAGCATTTATTTTCGCGGACGAGCAGCAGCATCAACGGTAACGGCACCTGGTATGTGAATGGCGACGTCGGGTATCGGGCCGTCGAGTTTCGGAACGGGCGGGGGCACTTCGATGTCTTTGGAGGGTTTCAGTATTGGAAGACCACCTACGAAGCGACGGGTTTTCAACGCCTCGTGTGTGATAGCAGCGTCATGACGTGCCTGCCGGCGAGTTCAACCGCCCTGGCGATCACCAATACGACGCATTGGATTACGCCCGTGCATGTCGGGTTTGACACGGAATATCGGTTCACCCGGACAGTAAGCCTAGACTTCAGAGCCTCGGTCAGCCCGGTCAGTGTTCTGTATAACGAGGATGTGCATCACTTGCGGAGTGACTTGCAGCAGAATCCGAGTTTTTCGATGTGGGGCGTCGGCGCCAGCGCCAATGCAGATCTCATGTTGAAAGTCATGCTGACCCGTCACCTTGCCTTGACCGGAGGCTACCGGGTGTTTTGGAATCGGACCTTCACCGGAACCTGGGAAACGCATCCGCTCGGATCCGGCTCGCAGTCTGCCCCCCTCAGGGAATTCGAGACCCTTCGCCACGGGGCCACGATCGGTCTGACCGCCTTCTTCTAGCCGACCGCGAAAACCAGAAACAGCGTTAGCGTCTCTGTCGTCCGGACGGCAGCGTCTCTTCCTCGAATTCGGCGAAGAGGCGCTTTGCCTCGGGATGGAGTTGGCCGGGGTGGCCGTAGGGGATGCCGGCGGTCTTGAAGAGCGGGACCAGTTTGCCGTTGGGGTGCAGGTAGCCGGCCCGGAGCGGCACGGTGCGTTTGCTGTGTCGAACCAGCTGGCAGGCGGTCGGGCGAATGGACGTCAACCAGTCGGCGATATCTTGAGGATTGCCGATGGAGGCGGACAGCAGCAGCAGCTTGGCCTGTGACGGACAAAAGATGATGGTTTCCTCCCAGACGACGCCGCGTTCACGATCGGCGATGTATTGCGACTCGTCGAGGATCACGAGGCCGAGGGTGTCGAGTCGCACATCGATTTCGCCGCTCGCGGCATCGTAGAGCAGGTTCCTGAGAATCTCCGTCGTCATGATGAGCAACGGCGCCTGGCCGTTGTCCTGGCGGTCGCCGGTCAGAATGCCCACCCGGTCGGCGCCGAAGATGCGGGAGAACTCGGTGTACTTGGTATTGGAGAGCGCCTTGAGAGGCGAGGTGTAAATCACCGTGCGATTGTCGTCCATCGCCCGGCGCGCCGCTTCGACCGCTACATAGGTTTTCCCGCTGCCCGTCGGCACGCTGACCACCACGTCCTTGTCGGCGAGCGCGGCGAGCGCTTCTTCCTGCCACGGGTCGGCGACGAACGGTTGAGGCGCGG
>CBDIWQ010000044.1:0-16126 GCA_965285965.1 uncultured bacterium
TGCGCCACTTCAACTCCTTGGCTCACAGAACGACATGGCTACGATCCGACTTCGAACGTTTTCCGCCCGCAGATCCGCCTTGCTTCTCATGCCATAGGTCCAGACCGGAGCGGGGCAGAGCGATTGAATCCGCAGACCGCTCGGATCGTCACTATTCAAGATGGCGCGCTTCTTCGGCTTGTGGGTCCCGGTCAGCCCGGTAAACAGTCGCAGCTTCGCCTGAAAATACTCTTCCATGGTCCGGTGAAAATCCAGGTGGTCCTGCGTCAAGTTCGAAAAGACGGCGACATCGTATTCGCAACCGATCGTCCGATCCTGCGCCAGCGCATGCGACGACACTTCCATCACGGCCACGCCGCAGCCTCGCTCGACCATCTTGGCCAAAAGCTGTTGCAGCGTCAGTGCGCCCGGGGTGGTGTGGGAAGCCGCGAGGGTTTCCTCACCGATCTGGTAGGCTACGGTGCCGATCAAACCTACCCGGCGACCGATCGCTTCCAATAAAGCCTTGCACACATACGCGGTGGTCGTTTTGCCATTCGTCCCCGTGACCCCGATCATGCGCAAGCGCGACGAGGGATTCCCGTAGAAACGCCCGCCAAGCAGTCCGAGTGCTTTGCGAGAATCCGTCACGCGGAGGGAAGGAACCGCCAATCCGGCATAGGGTTGCTGGTGCACCACGGCGGCGGCTCCAGCTTGTACGGCGGCCGGAATAAACCGATGCCCGTCCGCTTGGTCCCCTTGCACCGCCACGAAGAGGCTTCCGGCTTGAACGGCTCGAGAATCGTCGGTGATCCCGGCCACCTCGACGCGGAGATCTCCTTGACGCTCCAACAAATCGACCTGTCCGTCCAAGGCCGGCAGCATCTCCAGCAAGTGCATGGCCATCCCGTTACATCCGGCTCATGATTGTTCGTCCACCATGGCGAGTTTTACGGACTCCTCCGAACTCACGCCCAGGTAGTTCAACACCTGTTCACCGACCCGACGGAACACCGGCGCCGCGACGGTGCCTCCCCAGGCTTCACCGTGGGGTTCGTCAATCACCACAATCATCGCGAGTCTCGGATGGTCGGCCGGCGCGAACCCGACAAATGACCCAACGAATTGAGTGGCAGAATAGCTTCTTGTGCGGGGATCGATTTTTTGGGCGGTCCCCGTTTTTCCGGCGACGCGAAATCCCGGGATGGCGGCCTTGCTGCCCGTCCCATCCGTCACGACACCTTCGAGAATGGTCGTGACGGTCCGAGCGGTCTCAGGAGACACGACTCGCCGTTTGACCTGCGGCCGCATCTCTTTGACGACCAGTCCCTGCGCATCGCGAATCTCCGAAACCACATAGGGTTGCATGAGGACACCGCCATTGGCGATGGCCCCGATCGCAGACACCATTTGAAGCGGCGTGACCCCGATTTCCTGCCCCATTGAAATGGACGCTACGGATCGCCGGCCCCAGTAACGCGGATCTTTAATGAGACCTCCAGCCTCGCCGGGAAGATCGATTTCAGTCCGTTGGCCGAATCCAAAGGCTTGGAGATACCGATACAGTCGCTGATCCCCCAGCGCCATACCGACTTTCGCCGCCCCAATGTTGCTCGATTTCTGGATAACCTCGGCAAAGGTGACCCATCCCATCTTTTCATGGTCATGGATGACTGTGTTGGCCACCGTCATCCGCCCGTTCTCGCCAAAGACCAGGGAATGGGGCTTCATCACTCCTTCTTCGATGGCGGCCGCCGCCACCACGGCTTTCATGGTCGATCCAGGCTCATACGCGTCGGTCAAGGCGCGATTGCGCCAGCGATCGGGGCCGATAGCCCCCACGGCGTTGGGATCGAAACGAGGGCTGATCGCCAACGCGAGCAACGCCCCGGTTTGAGGATCGAGGACGATCATGGTTCCCGATTTGGCATGGGTCCGAGTGACCGCCTCTTCAAGTTCCTTTTCCGTGATGTATTGAATCACCTCGTCAATGGTGAGCACGAGGCTATGCCCCGGTTGGGGGACCTGCTCGGCACGGCCCTTCGGAAATACCGTACGACCCAAGGCATCGCGCTGCAGCACGGTCACGCGTTTTTCTCCGTGCAGATGAGACTCATACCGACGCTCGATCCCTTCGAGGCCTTCGCCATCCATCCCGGCAAAACCCAGAACGTGAGAGAGAAGCGGGCCCTTGGGATAGAATCGCCGTCCCTCCATCACCATCCCAATCCCATCCATCGGCATCCGTTCCAGCCGTCGGCCCTGCTCCGGATCCAATTTCCTCGCCAACCAGACAAACCCGCGGTCCTGCCGCAGTTTCCGTTCGAGCTCACCCGTGCTGATCCGGAGAACCGGCGACAGATGCCGGGCCGTTTTCGCCGGGCTCTCGAGCGCGGTCGGTACGCCAAAAACAGACGGCACCTCCATATTCATGGCCAGCACTTTCCCATGCCGATCCACAATAGTGCCGCGCGCGCCCTCCAACGACACCGTTTTTTGATGCTGTCTGTCGGCCTTGGCGGTTAACTCGGCCGCTTGCAGCACTTGTAGGGAGACCAGCCGGAACAACACCACTCCGAAGCCACACAACATGCACAGCAACACAACGTACCGGCGACGGCGCGATAGAGCAGCGGCCACTATCTCCCTCCACCCGGCAGCTCATTCTTCGCGACCCGCATTTCCATTGGAGCCGGACGTCCGGCCGGTAGCGGCTCAGGCCGCGATTGCACCATGATGACCTGGCCTTGTTGCGGCGGAGTCATGCCCAGTTTCTCCGAGGCGACCTTCGCGATTCGGTCAGGGGCACTGAGCGCGGACACCTTCACGCGTAGTTCGTCTCGTTCACGCTCCAGGATTGTCTTCTCGTGCTTTAACCGCTCGATGTGATACCCGACCCGAACCATATCCACTCGCTCCCACACGAACGTGAAGACCAGGCACAACGCCCCGAGCACGGTGACAATCTTCATTGGAGAGACTCCTGTGAAATGCGTTCTGCCACGCGTAATTTCGCGCTCCGCGCCCGAGGGTTCGTCCGACACTCTGCTTCACTGGGAGTTTGCGGTCTCTTCGTCAAGACAGCCAGGCGCCCATCCGATTCCTGCGACAGCGCACGAAAGGTATGCTTGACAATGCGATCTTCAAGCGAGTGGAACGAGATCACCGCCAACCGTCCGCCAGGGCGCAAGACATTTACCGCAGCGCGGAGCGCAGGCTCGAGCATCTCAATCTCCCGGTTGACGGCGATGCGCAAGGCTTGGAACGTCCTGGTTGCGCAGTGAATGCGGCCGTGTCGATAAGCCGACGGCACTGCGCCTGTGATGGCCGCCACCAACTCCTGCGTCGTCTCGAAGGGATGATCCGCACGTATCCGGACAATCGCGCGCGAGATCCGTCTGGAGAAGCGCTCTTCCCCGTACTGATAAATAAGGTCTGCCAACTCCACCTCGGATAGCCTGTTCACCAACGCGGCAGCGGTCTCCCCGGAAGTCTGGTCCATGCGCATATCGAGCGGACCACCCGACTGGAAACTGAATCCCCGTTTGGGATCGTCCAGTTGACGCGAGGACACGCCGAGGTCGAGGAGCACGCCATCGGTATCCGACATTCCCGCCTCCGCCAAATGTCTTCGGACATCCACGAAAAGTCCCTTGATCAAGATGGCGCGCGCTCCGAACCGCGAGAGCCGTTCCCGACAGGCGGCCAATGCCTCGGCATCCCGATCGATGCCGACGACGGTTCCTGACACACCCATGCCCTCGAGGAGCGCTTCAGCGTGTCCCCCATATCCCACCGTTCCGTCGCAGAGAGAAGTCGCGTTGCGGCCGGTCAACCAAGCGGTCACCTCTTGCACCATCACGGGGAAATGACTAAAAACAGGGCTGTTCAGATATTCCCCACTAGCATCCACTTCTTCCCACTAGTTCGCGAGTATACTCTGCTTCGAAGGCTTGTCAACAGAGAATTCATGGACTTATGCGGTGACACCACGACGACGATAGAGAAGGGCGAATTCGGACGCGATAGTCTATGTGGTTTATCTTATTAAGGGTCTCCTCAGGTTATCCACAGGATGCCTTGGCAACCCCCGACTTTTTCTCACATGTGTGAAAGCGCTTTTACTGTCGGCTCAAGCTCCTGACTGCGGTCTAGACGTTCACCGCTCTTCGCACCCGCGGCGGATCGATATGATTCGTTGACAACATTTCGGTGGGGGACGAGAATGCGGACATGAAAACTGGCCTCATGCATGGTCGCTGGTGGCAGGCGCTGAGCGTCGTCGCGGTTTTCGCTCTGAATGCTCCCTTCTCAGAACAGACGGAGGCCAAGGATTTCAATCCTGACAACCCTCTCAATCCACCGGCACCGGTCTACTGGTGTCCGGGGAAAATGCCGGATCAGCAGATTGCGACAAAAAAGGCTGCCGGTTGTCATCCTCTTTATGACCCGCAGGCAGAGGAAACCTTTCGAGAGACTCTGCGCCAAAAAGGCATGGAGCTCCCGGAGAGGGAACCGATTAAGATCCTCGATCTTCAAAATGCCGCCTCACAATTCGCCGACCGCTACCGGACATTCTTAGCGTGTTGTTCAACCGATGTCGCCGCAACCGGCCAGATCGCCGACTTAATCGATGAAGCCGCCAACATCCTCAAGTCGGTGCAGCAAAAGGGCATTTTTAATTCGGCGGGATTCGGCGTGGGAAGCGGAAGCGGTGGTTTGGGCGGCGGACCCGGCCAAAGCCCCAAGCTCGGCACATTTGCGCGCCAATGGACGCTCAGTGAAATCGTGGGAACAGTCGCGCGCGCGCGCCATGATTTGTTCGCCTTGAAGCAACGGCTCGAACAGCTCGATGCCGCGCAGCAAAAGGTTGAGACGGCAGACTACGAATCCAGCGGTCGGGTGCGCCTGCAGATACAAGAGGAGGAAGAGGCGATCAGAAAGGATTTTCTATCGAAGAAACCGCCCTCATCGGCGCCGACCGGCATGGAAATTCAGGATAGGACCTTTAAGTCACGCATCGGCGGGGATATTGAGGACACCAACCTGACCCCGAACTTTGGCGCAGACATCGGCTACTCGGTTTCACCCTATAGCAACGTGGGAGAATCGCTCCGGCCAAGACGGGGGGATGCGATCCATGACAGTCAGCTCCCCTATCGGCCCGGCATGGAAGGGCAGGACACAACGATCCCCAGCAGCACCGGCTTTCAGATTGATCAAGCCCAAAACCCCGATGGTGCATCCACCGTACAACGGCGAGGAGCCGGGCCCGCCATAGGCGATTCCGACCTGAATAGTAAACGACGATAGCCTATTTGGATACGTCCCCCATCGGCTCCCAGGTCTCGCCGGCATCACGGCTGCGATACAACCCGCTTCCATTGGTTCCCGCATAGAACAGCTTCGGATCCGACGCGCTCTGCGCAATGGTTCGCACATTGGTCGCAGTAAAACCGCTGTTCATGGATTTCCAGGTGGAGCCTCCATCTTCGCTCCGGTGTACGCCGTCCCGGCCGACAATGTAGAGGACGCCTTTGCGGCTTCGATCCAGAATCATTGAAATGATCATCTGATCGGGCAGCGATCCGCCGATGCGATCCCATGACCGGGCCCCGTCCGTCGTCTTGTACAAGCCAGTCAAAGTGGCCGCATACACGGTGTCCGGCTCATAAGAATCAATCGCTATGGCAGTGACGTTTAACGCGCGGGAGCTTTTGACCATATCGGGCGGCACCAATCCATTGTTCGCTTTTTCCCAATGGCCGGCCTGATCGATGGTCTTGTACACACCGCCGCTGGTCCCCGCATAAAGAACGGACGACCGCGTGGGGTCCATTCCAAGTGTCACTACCATAAGCACTTCCTTCATGCCTTCCATCCTTTTCGTCCAGTGCTCGCCTCCGTTCTTCGTCTCGAACACCCCCATCGTTGTGGCAATGAAAAGATGATTGTTGTCGGCCGGGTCGAAGACGAACTGATTGACCACCGAGGAAATCGTCACGTCATCGATGCCCGAGCGCATGGATCTCCAAACTTGGCCGCCATCATGACTCTTGAAGACGGCATCCCCTTTAGTGCCTGCATAGACCGTCGCCGGATAGACTGGGTCGAGCGCCATCGAAATGACGCGCGAATGGCTCATGCCTTTCGAGAGATTCGTCCAGGTCTGCCCGCCGTCACGGGTCTTGTAGATATAGTCGTTCGTGGCAACGTAGATAATGTCGGGATTCTTGGGATGGAGATGAAGGACGACGATGGGATCGCTACGGTTGCAGCCGGAAAAGGCCGCGAGGATCAAGAGCACCATTGTGACACTGCGAACTATCAACGAAGACGAGTCCTTATGGGATGATCCAAGTCGCCAGGCAAGGGCCGAGGGCAATGAAGACGCCTGCACCGCCGTACCTTGATCTATGAAGAACGAAAGCACGCCGCTGAAAGCGCTGTTTCCCGTCCCATGCTACCGGTAATTGGTGAACTGCAGGTCGATGCCAAAATCCTTTCCTTTCAGCAACGCCATCGTGGCTTGCAGATCATCCTTGCTTTTACCGAGCACTCGCAGTTGCTCACCTTGGATCTGCGCCTGAACCTTCAGTTTCGACTCTTTCACCGCTTTCGCGATTTCCTTCGCCTTCTCGGACACAATTCCGCTTTGGATCTTTGCCAGCTGCCGCACGGTCCCACCCAATGCCGGCTCTACGGCCCCGTAGTCAAAAGCCTTCAGCGACACCCCGCGCTTGGTACACTTGGTCTTGATGATGTCGATGACCGCCGATAATTTATACTCGTCATCCGAGACGATCACCAATTCCTTTTCCTTCTCCTTCAGCGTGATGTCGGTCTTGGAGTTTTTGAAATCGAATCGCTGTTTCACTTCTTTGGTCGCTTGGTCGACGACGTTCCGGAGTTCCTGCATCTTGACTTCCGACACGACATCGAATGAAAACTGGTCAGCCACGATTTCCTCCTTTCCTGCCTTCAGGGCCTAACAGCACCCCCCGCTGGGCGGCAATTGAAAGCCTTTGTCATCGTGGTTATGAATCGCTGTTTGGATCCGGCCGGCTGTGCCGCCGCCCGCCATCACCACGACTTCGCTGCTCGTGAACGGCCGTTTCAATACCACATATCCGTACCACTGTTTCAGGCTGTCGCTCAAGACGATCATGCCTAGGATTGCCACGAGGGCCACCAGGCCGGCATCCACATACAAGGCAAACGCCTCGCCGGCCGGCAGCGTGGCCGCCTTCGTGAGAAACATGCCGAACATGTCATAGGAGCCCGTGATCGTGATCACGCCCACAAACAGCATCGGCCCCGCGGTCACCCAGAGATACGGCGCCTTCCACATCTTGATCAGCACCGTCGTCGCGATGCAGAGCGCCAGCGTTCCGAGCAATTGATTCGCCGCGCCGAACATCGGCCAGATCGTCGAGATGCTCCCGGTTGCGATCAAATAAGCCCACGATCCCACGACGAACCCGCTGCTCATCAGCACTCCCGGCCACCAGTTCATCCGCCGGAATGGCCCATACACCCGCCCCGCCATTTCCTGAATGAGATAGCGCCCCACCCGCGTTCCGGTATCGATCGTCGTCAAGATGAAGAGCGCCTCAAACACCAGCGCGAACTGATACCAATAGGCCATCAGGCCGGCCATACCCGGTAGCGCGGCGAAGATCGACGCCATCCCGACCGCGAGAGACACGGCCCCTCCGGGCCGGCCGGACACATTCACCTCAACGAGTTGGGACAGCTCGGCGATTCGTGCCGGCGCAAAGCCCATCGCCGTGAGCGTCTCCGCCGACAGAGTCGTATTGATTGCCAGATAATCGCCCGGGATGAGCACCGAAGCCGCAATCAATGCCATGACCCCGACAAAGCTTTCTAGCAGCATCGCCGCATATCCCACCACCGCCTGAGATTCCCGTTCAATCATCTTCGGAGTCGTGCCGGAAGCCACCAACGAATGAAAGCCCGAGACCGCCCCGCAGGCAATAGTGATAAAGAGGAAGGGGAACAATGTGCCGGGGATGATCGGCCCGCCGCCGTCGGCGAACTCGGTCACGCGCGGCATTTCCATCGTCGGGGCCATCAGCACTACACCGAACCCAAGCAGGAACACCACCCCGAGCTTCATAAAGGTGGACAGATAACCGCGCGGCACCAGCAGCATCCACCCCGGCAGCACAGACGCCAAAAACCCGTAACCGGCCAGGAGCCACACCAACGTGTGCTTGTCGAATTCAAAGAGCCCCGCGTAGGACGACTGTCCCACGACCCGTCCGCACAAGATCGCCGCGATTAGGAGGAGGACACCGATCACCGATACTTCTCCCACCGCGCCGGGACGAAACTTTTGGAGATAGAACCCCATAATGAAGCCGATGGGAATGGTCATGGCAATCGTGAAGGTTCCCCATGCATTCTGGAAGAGGGCATTCACCACCGCAAAGCCCAACCCCGCCAACGCGACGACCACAATGAAGAGCACCGCCACCGCCGTGGCCGTCCCGGTGATGACACCCAGTTCGTCATGCGCAATCTCGGGAAGTGACCGTCCGTTGCGGCGCATAGAGGCCACGAGAATGATGAAATCCTGTACCGCCCCGGCCAACACCGCGCCAATCACCAGCCAGAGAAAGCCGGGGAGAAAACCGAACTGTGCCGCCAGCACCGGTCCCAGTAGGGGGCCTGCTCCGGCAATGGCCGCGAAGTGATGGCCGAATAATACAACCTTATTGGTGGGATGAAAGTTCACCGAGTCGTTCAATCGCACGGCCGGCGTCACGCGCTGGTTGTCGAGTTCGACGACCTGACGAGCGATCCAGCGGCCATAGAATCGATAGGCCAGAACATAGATGCACGTCGCCGCCACCACCAGCCATAGACCGTTGACCTTTTCATGGGGATGCACCAGACCGGTCACGTGCGCGAGGGCGAGGGCGCCCAGGATAGAAAGCAGCCCCCATAACAGAACAAACATGAATTTCATGCGCGGCATGGTAGCACACCCCCCCTGAGGCCTGTACAGGCGGACTCATGAGCGGCGTGGAACGACGATCTTACTGGGGTTCTCCGTAGGTTCATGTGTCCGGCTCGCACGGCTATCGCGAACCGTCGCTCGCTCGATTGATTCGAGACACAAGGCGAGGGGGGGACACCCTTCGCGCCCTCAATGAGCGGTTCGGCATCCGCGGAGGTGCCTGCACGGTCGTCATGCAGGTGCAGGTTCGACCATCGACAAGAGGTCGCTGTAACCGGCGCCGCCAATGCAACCCCTGCTCTGGTTGCCGCTACTAACTCGTGACCGACGCCCTCTGGTGGGTGCTTCTCCGGGCTGCGTGTGGTCCGAATTCACTTCGAACTGCAGAACTCCGTCTATGACCTCGTGAAGAGTGAGGAGCGCGCCGGCGGCACCGCCGCATTTCTCGGCACGATGATGACGTTCTCGGCCGCCACTAAGACGCTTTTTTTACCCGCTTGCCAGTGCTCCGTCCTGTGCGAGCAGACGACCTTCTCGGCCCCCTCCTTTTGAGGAATGTTGATGACGACCCCGATTGCATTAGTCTCTCACCACGACCCATGGAGGAGATTGATCCATGTCGCTCCTGTTGCTGATCATGCTCTTAAGCACGCTCCCGTTTCCCATCCTGGCGGCCATCGAAATTGCGGACCAGTATGGAGAGCTCCATCCTCATCGAGGCCGCCGCCGTAGAACCGTCAGCTCATGATGAAGGACCACAGGGGCCCACGGCTGGAATCGCCGGCATGAACTCGATGCGACTGTACGTTCGCGAACATTATCGTCTGGCCGTAAGCTATCCGGCGATGTTCTCGGACGAATGCACTATTGGTGAAGCCCGGGTGTCGAACCTGTCAGTCTCCGGCTGTACGCTCGATTGTGAAGGGAACCTGCCGGAGGAGACGACGCTCCACCTGCGTCTCATTCTCCCGGATGATCGGGAATCACTCCCTATCGACGGGGCCGAGGTCCGATGGGTGAAGGGCAAACTGCTTGGGCTCCAATTCCGACGATTGGAGCGCAAAGCCAACCTTCGCTTGCATGGCTTTGTGTGGGATCGGATGCTCGAACGCCTCCAGGTGATCAAAGATCACCGCCTCGCATCTAACCGATAAACGACCAGACAGACGGGGTTCGCCTGGGGCTTCATCACAACGCCGGGCATTGGTCCGCCGTCAAAACAGACCGTGGGAGAGGCGCCCGACGTCGGTCGTCATGTCTGCCCGAGCTCCCTGATCGCCAGGTTCTTCCAGGCGCCGTCGAACAGCCCACCTCACACTGCGTACTTCCGGAAGGAGGCCCCACCGATTGCAGACCTCGGTGAGGCCTCAGGGACCGGTCTTCTGAAGAGGCAGGAACGGTCGCGTTGGTTTAATCAGCCGCAATTAGGATCCGGCGACATTTGGCCTCTTCCCGTTTCGGGAAGACCACGGTCAACATGCCGTTTTTGTGCGTGGCCGAGGCTTTGTCGTGATCGACAAACGACGGCAGTTTGAAGAGCCGGACAAAACGGGTACCCCCGAACTCGCGCAGGTGGTAGCGAGTGCCCTCTGCAGAATCCTCTTTGCGTTCGCCCTTGATCGTCACAATCTGGTTATTCACTTCCAGCGCGATTTGGCCCGCCTCCCACCCGGGGAGCGCCGCTTGGACATAAAATCCGTTTTCATCGTCCCACACATTGCACGCGGGCACCCAATTGTCACCCGACGCGCCGAAGGCGCGTAACGCCTCGTCCAACATTCGATCAATCTGCCGATCGAGTCCCTCTTCTCTCCTGGTCGGCATCAGACTGCTCATAAAACTCCCTCCTCCTCTCTCCAGAGAGGTCGCTATAGAGTGGGTTGAGGTAAAGGACGAGCCGGCTCAGGCGAGGGAAGACTGGGGCGATTTGCCGCCGCTACTCTTCCAGAGTCGGGCCTGACACCGGTTCGTCTGGTTCGTATCAGCAACGAAGCGTCAGATAATTTCAACGGCACAAAAGTCAAGAGGGGGAGGCGGGCGGATTGGCCGGAGCGGAGGGAACGACTTTCCCCATGGCGGCCAAGCAGAGAACCCCGAGGCCGATCCAGATCAGTTCCCGAAAGCGCCGGAGGAGCGCAAAGGTGATCCCGGTGACTTCGCTATAGCCGAAGGTGGTGAGCAGCAAGAGATTCCCGGCGTCCTGAGTGCCCAGGCTGCCGGGAATGAAAAACGTGCCTCCTTTGATGAAGACGGAGAGTGCCCCGATCGCGATGGCGGAGAACAGGCTGGCCGGGCCGCCGAGATACGAAATGATCAGGTATACTTCCAGGGCTTCGGCTATCCAGCCCAGGAAGAACAATCCCGTGGAGGCATAGAATGCCTTGCGATGGTGACGATAAAAGCGAAGGATGGTTTCATCCAGCGACTGGAGTTGCTCTTCCCGCGCCTCGAGGAACCCGATCCGAAGGTTAAGCTTTCTGAGCATCGCAAGGATCCACATGAAGAGCCCCTGCCGTTGCACGAGCACAAAGCCGGCGATGCCAAACGCGAGGAGTCCGACACTCAGCAACCCGGCGGCCACCATCTGTCCCGATGAACCCTGACTACCCAAGATCCAAAACCCCAGTGCGATGCCGAGCACGATGAATAGCACTTCGGCGATGGTCATGGTGGTTTTGGCGATGACGACGGAGGCCAGAGCTTCCACCATCGGCACGCCATGCTTCCTGAGCATATAGGCCTTGAGCGGTTCACCGCCGACATAAGCCGTCGGGGTGGTCATATTCACCACTTCACCTGCCGTGCGTATGACCACCACACGCCAGAACGGTACGGTCTCGGCAGAAGAACCGAGAGTGACCTTCCATCCGTAGGCTTCAACCACATACATGAGAAGGGACGGAATTAAAATAATGACCAGCGAGAGAGGACCGAGTTGAGCCGCCGCGTCGTAGATGCGACCGGGACCGATATGCCAAATGAGCAGGGTGAGGGTGAGGAGACCGAGGGCCAGTAGGACGTATCGCAGCACGCTAGGAGGACGGTGCCAGCCGCCGCCGGCTTCCTCTGACGCCCCGCGTGGACTCGCGGCTCGCACCGGCCCGCCGAACGATGGGCTTGCCCCGGCGGCAAGAAGGATGGTGTGCATCATCATGTATTCCGGCTTCTTTCAGCGACGTAACGTGACCGCGGACGGACGGATGACCCACAGCATAATGCCGGCAAAACCGATAGACCCGATGGCCGCCATCCAGAGAAACCAATCGAGTTTCCCCAGCACGGCAAACAGCAGAACCATCACGGAGAAATCCCGACTCGCCACATTCTTGAGCATGAACTCGGACCATGCCGCATCGGTGCGAGTCTGCCAGGCGCTGGCCGCCTTAATTTTCTGCGCCTTCTCAACCAGCAGGAACGATAAGCCGTTCCCCATGACGGCCGCTGCGCCGAGCCCCAGCATAACCCACGCATGATCCTGACCGACCCGGGTCACGTAGAGGCCAGCCGCAATCCCGGCGAAGATCGCCATGTGCACGATGTTGTCCATCGCGATATCAAGCCAGGCCCCGAAGGGCGATTCGGTAAATGTCAGGCGGGCAACTTCGCCGTCCGAACAATCCACGATCGCCGCCAACTGAAAGAGAAGCGCCCCAATGATGCCCGCGTTGTAGGTGCCGATCCCGAACACGGCGGCCGAGGCGAGGCCGAGGGCAGTCGCCACCATCGTCACCGCATTGGGCGACAGTCCCAATGCGAGAAAGAGGCGGGTGAACCGCCGCGAGAGGAGTCGATTGAAATAGCGATCGACGAACCCTTCGAACTCCCCCTTGAGCGACACAAACAATCGTTGTTCGGCCCGGAGCACGTCCGACATCGCCCGCACGCCTTGATACCACTGACTCGCCTTGCCTTCAGTGGAGACGACACGCACGCGCCCCTCAACCGCAGCGAGCTCCAACCAGCGGCGAATCGGAAGTTCATGACTCGCCATTGCCGTCTCACCGGCGGCCGCCATGAAGCCGGCCGGCAGGACGACCATGTCGGCAGCCTGCGGAGCCGATTCCCCGGAATGCGCAGCGGCAAAGGCGGTGAGGCGATGGGAGCGCACTTTCATCCGCAAGCCGCGCGGCGCATCCTCGTCTCCTCCGGCCGGGTCTTCCGCCACCACCATCGCTTCGCCGTCCTGCACTTCGCGCCTGAGGCGCTCCACCAGCGCGCGCGAAAAGATGCCGTTCACGCCGGCCACCAGCGCAAAGCCGTGCACTTCGGCGGCGAGAGACTCCCATGTGCGGCGATCGTCCAACGGGAATTCCCGGATCGGCATCCAGCGCACCGGAATGGTCACCCGCGGCCCTTTGCTCAACGCCTGTTTGAGTTGCTCTTCCTCTGGGCCGGCCAGCACGATCAACTGCCGGATACCCGCCCGCTGCAAGGTCAGGACAGCCCGCTGGAACAGGCCGATTCCGACAATACTCGTCAGCGGTCCGACCTCCTCTGCGGCACCGCCGAACAGGCTGACCGAGGGCAGCAGAATCGCCGTCGCGAGGCCCTGGACCTCCAATCGCTTCTTTTGGATGAGACTTTCACTCATGGCTGAAATTTGCGGTGGATCCTGTGCGTGCCCCACCGAGCCGCAGGTTTAGGGATCGTTCACAACCGCGGCAAGACTTCCAGTTCCGCCTTGTGTACGTCTTCAACGAAATCGATTTCCGTCCAGGGCAGCCCGCCGATCTTTTCATGCCCGACCTTGACGGCGCTGAAATAATCGAGGAGCGCGTCCTCATACTCCATGTTCCACGCGCCCTTGTCGATGTGGGACCGGAGCGACGCGACCACATGCGGCGTATCGGCGTGCCGCACCCGGAGGAAGCCCACCCCTTCACCCGCATAATCATACCGCGCCGGCACCTGCTTCGTCAGGGCGATCACGCGGCCGCCCGCGACGACCACCATGCATTCTTCGCCGGTCTGCTTCACCGTCTCGTCCATGAGCAGCGCGTTCTCATAGGGCGAGGCCACGAGCCGGCGCAGGATTTCGCGATGAAACAAGACGTCGGCATCCATGATGATGGCGTCATCATCGAGCGCCGTGCGGGCGATCCAGAGGGACGAAATACTGCCGCGATGGAAGTCCTCATTCACAAGGAAATTGACGGCCACGCCGCAGGAATCGCCGGCCACCGCATCCCGGATCATCTCCTGTTTATATCCCACCACGATGTCGGCCCGCCGGATACCCACGCTGGCGAGCGTGGTGAGATAACGACGCAGGAGCGACAGGCCGCCGATCTCGATGAGGCACTTCGGCCGATGCTGTGTCATCTGCCAGAGACGCTTGCCGACGCCGGCTGCGAGAATGATCGCTTTCATGCCGGCTTGCAGGCCTGCTCAAAGGCGTCGAGGAACGCGGTGAATTGCGCTTCGGTGAGCGCGCCCATGTTGGCCACGCGAAAAATCTTATTCTCGAGATTCCCCTGGCCGGCGTAGATCACATAGCCCTCCGCCTTCAGCCGGTCATGGAGGGTCTGGTAGGTGACCCCTTCCGGAAGATAAAAGGCGGTGAGGCTGCTGGATTGCCGCTCCGGGGTCAGCACCGGTTTGATGCCGAGGGCGGCCATCCGGCTCCGGATGAGCACCGCCATCTTCTTATACCGCTGGATGCGCTTAGCCACCCCTTCTTCCAGAAGTTCGTTCAACGCCTCGTCAAATGCATAATAGACCTGCACCGCCGGCGTAAACGGAATGGTGCCGCGGCCCTGGTCGTCCACGTAATGTGTCAGGTGCAGATACCAGGAGCGCTTTGGATAACTCCGCATGCGCTCCAAAAAGCCTTTCCGCACGAGGACGAAGGCGACCCCGGGAAACCCTTGGATGCATTTTCCGGCGGTGCCCGCCACCATATACATGTGCGAGCCGGCCACGTCGATCGTTTCTCCCCCTAAGGCGCTGATGGCGTCGAGGATGAACACCCGGTTTTGACTGTCCACCACCTCCGCGATGTCCTTCACCGGGTTCAGCAACCCCGTCGTCGTTTCGTGGTGCACCATGGCGACGCCATGGACTTCGGGATGCTGCCTCAACGCCAGACGCAGTCGCTCGGGATCCGGCTTGACCGTCCACTCATATTTCAGTTCCGAGACGCCGAGGCGATGGAGACCCACCATATTGGAAAGCCGTTCCCCGTACACGCCGTTGTTGAGGATGAGTATCCGCTTCCCGTGCGGGATGGAGGACATCAAGGCGGACTCGACCGCCGAGGTTCCGGATCCGGTGATCAGCACGGCGGCATAGTCGGATTCCGCGCCGGGAACGAACGCCTTGAGCAGCTTGCCCTGAATGCCATACAGCAGCTCGGTAAACTCCGACTCGCGATGACAGATGTCCGGGCGTACGAGGGCCTGCCGCACACGATCTGACACATTGACTGGACCGGGGTTCAGGAGAATCATTTGTCCCTTCGGCTTCCTCCGGTTCAGCTGCAGACCGAACCGCTGAAAGCGAGCGCTATTGGATGGCCTGCATAAACCGTTTGGTGATGTCCGGCGGTTCGTGCAGCACCCGACCGGCGTCCTCCGCAAACTCATTCACCTTGATCAGCAACATGCTGGGACCCTCTTTCTTGAGCATGTCTTTGAACTCATAGACCAAGTCATCCCGATCGAGCACCCGCTCGACATGGACATAGCCCGCCGCCTTCGCCACTTTTTCCAGCGGAACCACATTGGAAATCGTCGGCTGGTTGCCGGTCGTCCCGTAGACTTCGTTATCAAAGACCACGTGAATGAAGTTCTTCGGTTTCAGCGCCCCGACAGTGGCGAGCGTGCCCATCCCCATGAGGACATTGCCGTCTCCGTCAAAGGTGATGACCTGTTTGGCGGGCTTGGCCAGTGCCACGCCCAGCGCAATGGCCGGCGCGTTTCCCATCGACCCGATCATATAAAAATGCGTGGGCCGATCGGCAATCTTATGCGCCTCGCGCGAGGGGAACCCGTTGCAGATGATCACCGGCTGGTCCGTCAGAAGTTCCAGGAGCGCGGCAATGGCTTGTGCCCGGCTGATCAGAGTGCCTTGCTCTGGCCTCATGGGTGCAATCCTTTCACGACGCCTTTGGTGATACACAACGCGACGGGAATCCGCTGTTTCATGAATGTCTCGGCCACC
>CBDIWQ010000045.1:0-19892 GCA_965285965.1 uncultured bacterium
CTGGCGGAAAACTTGGGATGGCAGTTCAGCCCCGTCCCGACGGCCGTGCCGCCGAGTGCCACCTCGCTCAACGCATCCTGTGCCCGTTTCACGCGGGCGATACCCAACTCGATCTGGCGGGCATACCCGCCGAATTCCTGGCCTAACCGGACAGGCGTGGCGTCCTGAAGATGAGTCCGGCCGATCTTCACGATCTTGTCAAATTCACGGGCTTTCCGGTCGAGCGCCTTCTGAAGCAGCGCGAGCGCCGGAACGAGTTGTTGCTGAATCATTTCCGATGCGGCGATATGGATTGCCGTGGGGATGACGTCGTTGCTGGATTGGCCAAGGTTCACATGATCATTGGGATGGACGAGCTTACTTCCGCGTACGCCGCCTAACAGTTCCGTAGCGCGATTCGAGATGACCTCGTTCGTATTCATGTTCGTCGAAGTACCAGAGCCGGTTTGAAAGATATCGACCGGAAATTCCCCATCGAGCTGTCCTTCGATGACTTCGGTGGCGGCTTGATGGATGGCGCCGGCAGACCTTTTGTCCAGGAGTCCCAAGGAACGATTGACCGAGGCGGCTGAACGCTTGATGAGGCCCATGGCGCGAATCATGGCGCGAGGAAACCGGAGTGAACTGATGGGAAAGTTCTCGATGGCGCGAGCGGTTTGAACGCCATAATAGGCGTCAGCGGGGACGGCCAACTCCCCCATCGTATCGCGTTCAATACGGGTGGCGCCGGCCAGTGCTCCTTGTTTGGCCGCCGGCGTGATCTTGGAATCCTTCTTCATTGCGGTCACTCCAGTAATTAAGGGTTCTGCCCAGATGCGGGCGCCATGATAAACTTTGCTCCCCTGCTTCCACAAGGTGGAATATGACCGAGCCGTCGCTCCTCGTTGAAGCCTATGCCGGGTATAAAGGCGAAGAAACCCCTCGAGCCTTTACACACGAGGGCATCAGAACCGAGGTGACCCACATAAGGGACCGCTGGTACACCGAGACACACAGCTGCTTCCGGGTCAGAGCCGACGACGGGCATCAATACGTCCTGCGGTATGATCTGGATCAGGCGGTGTGGGAATTGGTGATGCGGGAACGATAGCACAACAAGCAGAAAGGCCCGCTGGCGCGGGCCTTTCGAAATGCGGTTTGTCGGAACGGTCGCTTATGCCACTTTCACTTCGATCGCTTTCGGCTTGACCTTCTCGCTCTTCGGTAAGTGCAGGTTGAGGACGCCGTCCTTATATTCGGCTTTGACTCCGCTTTCGTCGATCGATTCGGGAAGCGTGAAGCTCCTGACAAAGCTTCCGTAGGAGCGTTCGACCCGGTGGTATTTCTTGCCCTTTTCTTCCTTCTCCTGTCGACGTTCTCCTTGCAGGGTCAACACCCCGTTTTCCACCGTGACTTTCACATCCTCTTTCTTCACTTCCGGCAGCTCCGCCTTGATCAAATACTCCGCGTCCGTCTCGCTAATGTCCACAATCGGTATCCAATCAGCCACCGTCAACTGTTCTTTGTTGCCGTTGGTGCGCACGGCTGGTCTGGTAAACACCCGGTTGAGCCGATCGGACATCTCTTCCAACTCTCTAAATGGATCCCACCGTACGAGTGCCATAAGTAGCCTCCTTCATCGGCGACTGAGATAGATTTTATGGTTGCCGTTCCCGGCGCTGCGCCTCGTTCAGCTGACGAGAGACAGATAAAGCCGGACCGCTATGAGTCAAGAGGCGGTGCAGGCCTTAGCGCTCTGCAAGGGGAATGTAGGGACGGTTATGCTCTCCCGCGTAGATCTGGTCCGGCCGGAAAAGTTTGTTTTCGCGTAACTGTTCAAGCCAATGGGCCAACCAGCCGGACACCCGCGCCATCGCAAAGAGGGGTGTAAAGAGATCGGTCTCAATGCCCATTTTGTCGTAAATGATACCGGAGTAGAAATCGACATTGGGATAGATCGGCTTCCCCGCAAGCAGGTCACCGCCCGCCCGCTCCACTTCCATTGCGACGTCATAGAGCGGTGAGCTGCCGCATTCCTTGAAGAGCCGTTGGCAGAGGCCTTGGAGGACGGTGGCCCGCGGGTCTTTCACTTTGTAGACTCGGTGGCCGAACCCCATCAACTTTTTCTTGTCCCGCAACGCATTCGCGACATGCGCCCGCGCTTTCTCCGGTGTTCCGATGTGCTCCAGCATGACCACGACTTCTTCGTTCGCCCCACCGTGCAGCGGCCCCTTCAAGGCTCCGATTGAAGACGCGACGACCGTATAGGGATCCGCTAGCGTGGAAGCGGTAACCAGCCCGGTGAACGTTGAGGCGTTCATCGTATGTTCGGCATGAAGGATGAGACAGTCATCGAAGATCTCCGCCCACAAAGGGATCGGGACTGATTCATTCAGCATATAAAAGAAGTTGTCACTGAACCCCAAGTCGTCGCGGGGCGTGATCGGATCGTCGCCATGCCGTAGCCTGGCCCAGGCCGCAACGATCGTCGGCAGTTTCGCCACGAGGCGGACGGCGGACCAGTAGTTATTCTCGACGTCCTGCACATTGCGTCCGGGATAAAACATGCCCAACGCGGCGACTGCGGCCTGCAAGGCATCCATGGGATGGCCCTGCTCCGGCAAGCATTTCAGCAGTTCGATAATGCGGAACTTAATCCGTCGATGATGCGTGATGTCGGTGATCCATTGCTGAAACTCCGCGCGGGAAGGAAGATGCCCGAAGAGCAGCAGGTACGCGGTTTCAAGATACGACGAATGTGCGCACAGTTCCTCCACGCGGATTCCGCGGTATTCGAGGATGCCATGTTGGCCATCCACATCACTTACGGAAGACGTCGCCGCGGGGATCCCCGCGAGCCCGGGCATGAAGTCATGCGGCATCGTGCACCTCGTTGGAAAAGGAGAATGGTGAATCGGCCTAGCCTAACATGAACAGCGACGAAGGAGATGTCCTTGAAATGGACCAGGACGATTGGCATACTGCACCGGCGGCGGAAACGAGAGAAGGAGCTTACGTGTTACGCGTCGTTCGTCTGCTCGGCATCCTGGCGCTCATACTCGCCGCCATCGTGGCATGGCGGATACATGTGGACGTTCCGGTGGAGCACCCGTCCAATAGCGGGGAACCGGCGATCCCGAAGCGGACGGGAACCAGCACCTTGAGCCATGGAAGCACTGCACCTCACCCCAGCGCCGGCCAGCCGTCCGCCGATCCCGGCCGCAGGTGACGCATGATGCGACCCGCGCTCCTGTTGGTCTTGGTCTTTCTCGCGATCAATGCCGTGGCTGTCGTGCCGCTTAGGGCGGAGGAAGATGTCGTCGCCTTTGCGGTGGTCAGCGAAGTCCCGAAAGAAAAATCCCGTGTGTCCGCCAAAGTCGCCATCGATGGGGTGGTCTCGGATCAAAAACTGCTGGCCAACGACTCCATCCTGTCCAATCCGATTTGGAGAAAATTGGAGCTGTGCCACGCGATGAAAATGGAAGGGCAAAAGGGTCCCGATGGATTTCGAGTCACCTCCGTGCGGGTGATCGATGGAGCCATGTTGCCGATGGTGTTGCAGGGATATGCCGGAGACTGTCTGCTCAAGAAGGCGCTGGAAGTCGCGCCGTTCGTCGATTAGCGGCAGTCAGGGCAGTGAGAAGGTTCCTGATCCGCCTCGGCTTCGTCTTGAGACAGGGCGAAGAGGATCGCGCAGCTCTGGCAAGGCCGGATTTCAAAATAGGCGACTCCCTGCCCGTCGATGTCCGTGGGAAGCAGGAGTTCATTGGGATCGTAGCCTAGGACGGCCCCATCATCGAACTTCACGAGGGCGATGCGATCATTGAAGACTTCGAAGCTGGCTTCTTTGCCTTTGCGTTCGAGCACATGGCCCAACACAAAGACCGGCTGGCCTTTGCGCTTGGTCCGCAGATCTTTCAGCGTATGCTGCGACCCGGTGACGCAAGAAAACTGTCCTGAGGAGCTGGTTCCGACTAGTGGCATGGGGCATAACCGAATTGCATACGCGTGGTGTAACACAGGCTGAAAAAACTCGTCAAGGCACGCCATTCACGAAGGAGTTGTTATGGAGCGGATTACTATCTATCACAAACCGACATGTACGACATGCCGCCAGGCGGTGCAGATCCTGAAAGACAGCGGACAGCCGTTTAGGGCGATTAATTACTACGAGCAGGCGTTTACCAAGGCACAGTTGAAGGATCTCTTGGAGCAGGCCGGTCTGTCCCCGAAGGATGTGCTGCGAACCAAGGAAGATATCTACAAAGAACTTCAACTCGGAAAGAAGACGCTGTCTGATGACGAGTTGCTGGACCTCATGGTCAAGCACCCCGATTTGATCCAGCGGCCGATCGTTCAAAAGGGCGAAAAGGCACTGCTCGCTCGTCCGGCAGACTCCATTAAAACGTTGCTCTAAGTGGTGCACCGACCGCGGGTGAGCCCGGTCGGTGGAAGCCGGTCCACCCTTGGATGAATCGGCTGTGCCGCGTGAAATCAGCAGGGGCCCCAGGTCAGCGTTCCAGTCGCTGGATCTATCGCAACCGCCAACTTTCCGTCGAGGATGTCGAGCAATATCGACCCGAGCAATTCGCGCCGCCACCCTTTCAGAATGGGGAGATCGAGATCCGCGCGATCTTTGGCCTCCACGAGGGCTTGAAGGTCTGCCGAGGTGGCTAACAGCGTCGGAGCGATTTCTTCGTCCAACGCCCGGGCTTTCATCACCGCCTGAAGCAGTTCCACGAGTCCGGCCGACTCAGGCTCCGGCTTCCGTTCTTTAGGAACCTCCGGCCAGTCTGAGGGGGGCAAGGTCAACGCGGTTTGAATGACGGCTAGTATGGTTTCTCCATTTCGATCCGCTTCTGAACCGTGGAGACCGCGCGCCGCGCGCAATTCCTGGAGATGACGGGGCGGATGGCGGGCCAGCTGCAGGAGCACCTCATCTCGCATGACGCGGCCTCGCGGCACGTTGCGCCGTTTCGCTTCCCCTTCCCGCCAGGCGGCCAATTCCCGTAGGACGGCGGCGGACCTCGGCTTGAGCGTGTCCCAGCCACGCACGCGCTGGTACCGTTCCTGCGGTTCGCGCCTGGTGTCCGCCACCGCACCCTCCAGCCGGGAAAATTCCTCGCCGGCCCACTCCAGCCGGCCGAGCTTCGTGAGCCTCGTCTGCAGATGATCATGGATCGCCAGAAGAAACGTCACATCTTCGAGCGCATAGGCCAGTTGATCGGGGGACAGCGGGCGAGCGCTCCAATTCGTAAAGGTATGTGCTTTTGCTAACTTCGTGCCGTGGACTCGCTGCACGAGATTGGCATAGGCGACTTGGGGGCCGAATCCCACCATGGCGGCGGCAATTTGGGTATCGAAGAACGGTTTGGGAATTTGTCCGGCATGGAGCGAGAACAGGTCCAAGTCCTGACGGCCGGCATGCACAACTTTTTGGACCGCCGGATTGCAGATGATCTCCCACAAGGCATCCATGGACCCTGCGGCTTGAACCGCGGGGAAATCAATGACCGCCGCCCTGTTGTCCGACGCTATTTGGATGAGTTCGAGCTTCGGGACAAAGCTGTCTTCGCCAACAAACTCCGTATCCAACGCTATCCGAGCACTGTCTTTGAGCGCATGGCAGAGGTCATCGAGTGCGTGAGAGCTGGTAATGTACTGATGTTCAGCCGGCATGGTTATTCCGCGGGACTATAGGGACGGTCGGGGGGCTGCACGGGTTCGGTGTTGCTTAGGCTCAGATATTCCTTCAGGAATTGATAGGCCTCCAGCATCCGGCGCAATTCCGGTTCCGAGCTGCGGTCGCCGTTGTTGGCATCGGGATGAAGCAGCTTCGCCCGTTGGCGGAAGGCTGCGGTCACATCGGCTAAGGAACTGCCGAATTCTACCCCCATGATGGCATAGGCGTCGACGGCGTTGTTGACGCCGCTGGGATTGTCCCCTAAGGTCCCCGCTCCGCCGGCGGCTTTCAGCATGTCCGCGAGAGAGATTTTCTTCCGCCGGCGCCTGGGGCGCTCCCGAATCTCGCTATCCAAATCATCCCATCGGTCCTCGACAAACTCGAGCCTCGATTCCAGCCGCATGGCTCCGGAAAGATCCCGCACCTGTTGAACCTCGTCTTCGATCTGCATCAGCGATTTGACGATCTCGTCCAAACCTTGTTCCACCCGAAAGAAGCTGTCTACGCGGGCTTCCATCATGGTATCGACGGCGACATCCATACTGGCTTCCGTCTTCAGACGGAGCGATTCTATGCGGGTCTGCATACCGCTTCGAAACTTAATGTATTTGCTGGTGGAAAATGGCATGAGCCCGGCGCACTCCGACGACGAGGCATTGTAGCACAGGACAAATCGCGGTCTGAAGTCCGAATACCAATAGCTTCCCGAAGGCGTTACTCGCCTACGAAAGCATCAAAGGGGTTGCGGCGTCTTCGGGCGACGCCGCTATGCCGTGCAGCCGCCGCCACGGCGCGAGCGACTCGCGGTACGACCTCCTTATCGAAGAGACTCGGCACGATGTAATCCTCGCTCAACGCGCCCGCGGGAATGGCACCGGCAATCGCCTGGGCGGCTGCCAATTTCATCGATTCATTGATTTCGGCGGCTTGCACATCCAACGCCCCACGGAAAATACCGGGAAATGCGAGGGCGTTGTTAATCTGGTTCGGATAGTCGGAGCGACCGGTCGCAAAGATCCGGCAATGCGAGACCGCCACGTCAGGGGACACCTCCGGGTCCGGATTCGCCATGGCGAATACGATGCGATCGGGATGCATCAAGTCCAGATCTTCAGAAGAGACAATATTGCCGACAGAGAGACCGATGAACACATCGGCGTTCTTCAGCGCGTCGCGCAACGTGCCTGCCGGATGTGCCCGGTTCAGGCAGGCATGGAGGTCGGTTCGGCAGGCCCTCAATTGCTCGGGTCTTCCAAATAGGATAATCCCCTCTTTGTCGCACCCGACCAGATGAGACACGCCCGCGGCGAGCAACATGCGGCAGCAGGCGGTACCGGCCGCCCCAAGCCCATTGACGACCACCCGGACATGCGCCAACTGTTTCCCCGTTACGGCCAGTGCATTCGTGAGCGCCGCCAGCAGGACGACGGCCGTGCCGTGTTGATCATCATGCATCACCGGTATGGTCAGCGATTGTCTTAGCCTCCGTTCGATATCGAAACAGCGCGGGGCGCTGATGTCCTCGAGATTAATCCCCCCGAAGCCCGGCGAGATGCCCTGCACAATTCGCACAATGTCATCCGGGTCTTGGGTATTCAGACACAACGGCCAGGCGTCGATGCCGGCCAACTCTTTGAACAACATCACCTTCCCTTCCATGACCGGCAATGCCGCCTCCGCCCCCAAGTTGCCGAGTCCCAGCACGGCCGATCCATCCGTAACGACTGCCACGCTGTTGCTCTTGCTGGTGAAGGCATACACTTTGGAAGGGTCCCGGGCGATCGCTTGTGAGACGCGCCCGACCCCGGGGGTGTAGATCATTGAAAGCAGATTGCGTGTATTGACCGGGAATTTTCCTTCGACGCGTATCTTGCCGCCGAGGTGAAGCAGAAACACGCGGTCGGATGCGGAAAGGACCGTCACGTCCGGCAGATTGTTCAACCGCTGAACCACTCGGTCGCCATGCGCCTCGTCCTGGACATCAAACGTCACATCACGCGTCATGCGTGTCTTGGTGGCGGAAACGATGTCGACGGCACCGAGATTGGCCCGCTCCTCGGCCAGCACCGCGGCGACTGTTGCGAACATACCTGGTTTGTTGGCCAATTCAAGCCGGACAGTGAGGCGATAGTTGGAATAGGGGCCGAGGTCGGGCATGATGCTGGTTTACCCTATCACAAAACCTTCACTAGGGCTGCAACGTGCTATGCGCCGGGGAGGTACCTAGGAGAAGCAAAATTTTTACTGGAAGATGAGTGTCCTTACGTTGACTTTACTTGTATTCTTTCGCTACTCTCACCGCTGATTGCCCGTGAACATACGGGTAAATATTAAATCTTTAAAGGGGGTGACTCAGTATGAAGCGCATGTTGATGGCAATCATGGCAGTCGCAATCGCAGTGACCTTCAGCGCTCCTTCCTTTGCCGGTGAAGAGAAGAAGGACAAGAAGGACGAGAAGAAGGGCGGCCACGTCCTCGTGTACGGTGACGAGAAGAAAGACAAGAAGGACGAGAAGAAGGGCGGCCACGCGGACACCTTCGGTGAGAAGAAGGACGAGAAGAAGAAGGACGAGAAGGGCAAGTAAGCGCGACTCCAGCAGGAAGCCCCTTTTCATTTTTGAAAGGCCTATGATCTCCGGATCGTAGGCCTTTTTTTGTGTTCACAGCGCTGGGCGGCGTTGACCCTCTCCTCAGCTGGGTGATACGGTCGAGCGATGAACACTCCTCGGCGTGCAGATCGTCCGCCCAATCGTCTGGCCAGCGAAACGAGCCCCTATCTCCTGCAACACGCCTTCAATCCGGTGGATTGGTACCCCTGGGGCGAGGAAGCCCTCACTGCGGCGAAAGCCGCCAACAAGCCGATCCTGCTTTCCATCGGATACTCCGCCTGCCACTGGTGCCATGTCATGGAACGGGAGTCGTTTGAGAACGAGGCGATCGCCGCCCTCATGAATCGCCATTTCGTCTGCATCAAAGTGGACCGGGAAGAGAGAGCCGATCTCGATGAAATTTACATGGCGGCGACCGTGGCCATGAATCATGGGCAGGGCGGCTGGCCCATGACGGTGTTTCTCACACCGGACCAACAACCCTTCTTTGCCGGCACCTACTTTCCACCAGAAGACCGCTGGGGCCGGCCGGGTTTCGGCACGCTGCTCCAGAAGATTGCGACCTACTGGGAACAGGACACCGCGGCAGTGCGGACCCAAGCACGCGAACTGACGGAGCGCCTTAAAGGCGAAAGCCGCATTCCAGCCCCGGTTTCGGTCAGCGAGTCGGTCCTGGATGACGCCGTTGCGCAGTTCAAGGAAGAATTCGATCCGCACTACGGCGGCTTCGGGAAGGCCCCGAAATTTCCTCCCGCCACGGCGCTCTCATTGCTGCTCCGATGCCATCGCCGGACCGGCGATGCCGCCATGTTGGAAATGATCACCAAGACACTCGATACGATGGCCGCCGGCGGGATCTATGACCATATCGGGGGCGGATTTTCCCGGTACTCCACCGACGAGCGCTGGCTGGTTCCGCATTTCGAAAAGATGCTGTACGACAATGCGCTGCTGGCGCGAGTCTATGTCGAGGCCTATCAGGTCACGAAGAAGCCCCTGTATCGCCAGGTGGCGACGGAAACACTCGACTATGTCATGCGGGAAATGACCGGACCGCTCGGCGGGTTCTATTCCGCGACGGATGCGGATTCGGAAGGCGTGGAAGGAAAGTTTTTCGTGTGGACGCCCGCCCAGGTCCGCGCCGCCGTCAGAAACGAGGGCGACGCCCAACGGTGGTGCGCACTCTATGATGTAACGGAAGCGGGAAACTGGGAGCATGCGAGCATTCCGAATCGGCTACATCCAATTGAACAGGTTGCCCGGCAGCTCGGCGTCACGAGCGACGAACTGTCGGCGACCGCCGCCCGCGTGAAACCCCAACTGTATGAGGCCCGCCTGCAGCGGATTCCACCCGGTCTCGACGATAAAATCATCACCGCGTGGAACGGCATGACGTTGTCTGCGATGGCCGAAGCCGCACGGGTCTTTGGCGACCGCCGCTATCGGGATGCGGCTCAAAAGACCGCCGACTTTCTGCTCACTTCACATGTGCGGCCCGACGGCCGGTTGTTTCGGACCTCCCGCGCCGGCCGGGCGCATCTAGACGCTTATCTCGAAGACTACGCCTTTTTAAGTGAAGGGCTCGTGGATCTGTACGAAGCCGGCGGCGCCGAGTCCTATCTCCGCGCCGCGGTCCGGCTGGGCGAATTCATGATGACGGATTTCTTGGACGCCGAGCAGGGCGGGTTTTTTACCACCGCCAAGGATCATGAATCGCTCATCGTGCGAACCCGCGATGCCGCCGATGGCGCGACGCCCAGCGCCAACGCGGTGGCGGCCTCGGCCTTAGCGCGATTATCCTTCCATTTCGATCGGCCGGAGTGGCGTGAGGCAGCCGTAGCCGCAGTGCGTGCCTATGGACGGCAGATTACCCGCTACCCACGGGCGTTTGCGAAGAGCCTCACCGTGGTCGATTTCTTGACGGAAGGGCCGACCGAACTGGCCTTCATCGGCGAGGAGACGCAGGAATTATTGGGCGCGCTCCAACGGGCCGTGGCCGACTACTATGTACCCAACCGGATCGTGGCGACGAGCCCCGCAGGCACCTCGTCCGCGCTGCCGCTCCTCGCGGGGAAAGGGCCCGTCAACGGGAGCCCGGCACTCTACATTTGCCGGCATTTTAGTTGCCAACAACCTGTGACGGATCCTCGCCTTGTCGCCGAAGCCCTGCGCTCGACGGCGCCGACGTCGACCGTTCGGGAAGGCAAGATGCTGCGCGGCACACAGCTGTCCGGGCGAGCGACCCCCGAAGGAACGGCGGCCTATGCCGCACGCCTCATCGGCCGGAGCGGAGATCCAGCTTTGGCCCATGGATTCGGCATGCTCGGGGCGACGGCGCTGACCGCCAGCCGGCTGGGTTTCGGCACCTATCGTGTGACCGCTCAAGAACCCGCCCATCGTGAAGCCTTGAAAAAAGCATTGGGCGAAGGCTGCAATCTCGTGGACACGTCGTCCAACTACATGGACGGCGACAGCGAGCGGTTGGTCGGCGCCGTGCTCCATGAACTCGTGGCAGCGGGTGACCTGCGGCGCGAGGAAGTCATCGTCGTATCAAAAATTGGATACGTGCAGGGACAGAACCTCAAACTGGCGGAAGCCCGGGAAAAGTCCGGCCGCCCCTACCCTGACATGGTGAAATACGGTGACGGGATCTGGCATTGCATCCATCCCGAGTTCTTATCGGACCAGTTGACCTTGTCCTTGGACCGCCTGCAACTGGCTACCCTGGATGTCTGTCTGCTCCATAATCCAGAATATTTCCTTTCCGAAGCGGCCCGCCGTGGCGAGCAGGATCGCGCCGGCCTGCGCGACAGGTTTTATGAACGGCTCGAAAAGGCCTTTGCCTATTTCGAAACCCAGGTAGCGGCGGGGCGGCTCCAGTACTATGGCGTCTCCTCCAATACGGTGACGGCGTCGTCCGACGAGCCCGATGCCACCTCGCTTGCGGAGATGGTCCGAGCAGCGGAAAAAGCCGCCCGATCGGCGGGTCTTGACCGGCATCATTTCACAATACTGCAATGTCCCATGAATCTGTTTGAATCGGGGGCGGCCCTCACCCCCAACACCGGCGCTTCTCAGCGACAGACGGTGCTGGAGTTTGCACAGGAAGCCGGTGTGGCGGTGCTCGTCAATCGTCCCTTAAACGCCATGCCGGCCGGCCGTACCGGCATGTTGCGGCTCGCAGAACTCCCCCTGGAAGGCGCGCCGGTCGAAATCGCCGGGCAACTGGCGATTGTGGCGAAGCTCGAGAAGGAGTATCGCGAGACGATCGCCCCCGCCATCGAACCGGGTGGTCAAGGGACGACTCCGGCAGAGTTCTTTAATTGGGCTCACGAGCTGGAGCGTGTGCACCCCCAGATTCAAGGTTTGGAGCAATGGGAGTCCATCGAACAGCACACGATCGCGCCGCATGTAAACCACGTCATCCAGACCGTGTCACGCCACTTGACCGGCACGGCTTCGGAACAATGGGAAGCCTGGCGGGATCGGTACATTCCCGAACTGCTCACTCTGCTTCGCGGGGTGCGGCGCGAAGCCACCGAACGAAGCCGGGCTCGTACGGGCATGGTCAGTACGGCCATCGATCCGCTGCTCCCGTTGTCCCGCGGCGCACACTCGCTGTCCCGCAAAGTACTATGGATTCTCGCCAGCACCCCCGGAGTGTCTTGCGTGCTCAACGGCATGCGGACTCCGGCCTACGTCGAGGATGCGTTGGAGGTGCTGCGGTGGGAACCGCTGAGGAATGTCCGGTCACTGTATGAAAAGGCCGGCACGATCGCGTTTCCCTGAGTCACGATTCACCTGCGTCCATGGGTGGCCCGAGCGTCCAGGGTTGTGTGCCGCGTCGAGTCCTGTCCCGGATCGCACTGCATCGCTCATCTTCCTTCTCTTGACAGGTTTTTCCCTCTCGCTTAAGGTCACAGCTCCCTCTCTTGTCTTGTGATCTCCTGCTACTGATTGCATATGCCCAAATTGGCCGTGATCGATATCGGGACCAACTCCATTCATATGGTGTTGGCCGACATATTGCCGGACGCCAGCTACAAAATTGTGGATCGCTTCAAAGACATCACGAGGCTGGGCAACGGAGCCTTTGCTACCCGGCGACTTTCGGAGGAGGCGATGGCCCGCGGCCTGGAGGTGCTCAACACCTTGGCCACGCTGGCTCGAAATAAGGGTTTTGACCGGATCGAGGCTGTCGCGACGAGCGCGGTGCGGGAGGCGCGCAACGGCGGCGAATTCGTTGACCAGGTGGCGAAACAGACCGGCGTCACCATCCGGGTCATCAGCGGCGCCGAAGAAGCTCGCTTGATCTATCTCGGAGTGAAAAACAGCATCGCGCTTCCGGAGGCGCCAACCGTCATTGTCGATGTGGGGGGCGGCTCAGTCGAGCTGATCCTTGGCAATCGGGATGGCTTGATCGAGGTGAACAGCCTTACGCTCGGCGCGATTCGCCTGGCCGATGAGTTTCTCACCAAGATGCCCCCGTCCGGCGCCATGCTGAAAGCACTTGAGGAATCAGTCATGGGCCAATTGGAACGCGCGCTCCAACCGTTCAAGACGAAACGATGGCAGTCGGTCGTCGCCACCTCCGGGATGGCCGGGAATCTGGCCGAAGTCATTCATCTTCGCCAGACCGGTCGGCCGTTGCTTCAGCTGAACCTCGCCACGGTCTCGCTAAAAGAAATACAGGCGTTGGAAAGAGAATTGGCGCGGTCCTCGCTCAAAGAGCGGCTGGCCATTCCCGGTCTTGATCCGAAACGGGTCGATACGCTGCTTCCTGCCGCGGTGGTGTTCCGCCACCTCCTCCAGCTCTCGGGTCTGGAGGACATGACGCTGTGCGATAAGGCGATCCGCGAGGGGGTCATCTATGATTTCATCGAGCGCCATCGTGAAGGCTTGCGAGCGGAACAGGACATTCCGGACGTCCGCCGTCGCAACGTTCTGGGACTGGCCCGACGCTGTCAGGCTCCCGAAGTCCATTCCTTGCACGTGGCCGGACTGGCCCTCCGCCTGTTCGACCAAACGCAACCGCTCCATGAGTTAGGGCGCAGAGAACGGGATTGGCTGGAATACGCCGCGGTCTTGCACGACGCGGGCTATCTCATTAACCCGCGCCAACATCACAAGCACGCCTACTATGTCATCAAGCACAGCGACCTCAGCGGCTTTACAGCGGAAGAAATCGAGGTGGTGGCCAACGTGGCCCGCTACCATCGTGGCGCTATGCCCGCGATGAAACATGACGGGTTTGCAGACCTGCCGCCGGCCCTCCAGCACTGTGTCAAAGTGCTGGGCGCGCTCTTGCGCGTGGCCGATGCGCTGGACCGGACGCATTTCTCGGTGGTTCAGACGGTGAATGTCGCCTGGGGGAAGAGCCTGGTCATCCAGGCGATCGTGTCCGGGCCCGCTGAAATGGAACTATGGACGGCGAAGAAGCGGGCCGATTTGTTGGAGGAGGTCTTTCACCGGCCGGTGGAGTTGAACGCGCTGTCTCCGGCGCGTGACCCGGCACGGTGACGGTTACGGCTCTGCGTTCGACCCTTCCTCCGCTCCATTCCGGAGCGCGCGCAATTGCCCGGGCTGGAGCCACCAACCCAGTGTCCCCTGTCCCGGCCTCACGTCACCTTGGAGATGAATGAGCGCGGCGCCGGATTTTTTCATGGCAAAACCATCCGCTGGTTTCCCGCACAGTAACACGCCCGCCATGCGTCCGAGCAACGGTTCATGCCCCACGCACAGCACGACGGCGTCCGACGGATACTCACGCAGCCTGTTGAGCAGCCGCTCCGGCGTTGATTCGACAGCCAAGTCATTGAGGAGTTGTATCGGGATGGCGGGGCAGAGCACCGTCTGGATGAGCTTGGCCGTTTCCCGCGCGCGCGCGAAGGGGCTGCTCAGAAGATGGGTGGGTGCCACATCCAGCAAGGCGAGACCGGAGGCGGCCTGGCGCACGCGCTTCCGGCCTTTCTCAGTCAACGGCCGTTCTTCCTCCGCGCCGTCCCATTCATTCGGTTCCACCGCAATACCATGCCGGATCAAGAGGCAGTCCATCGTATCCTTCTCCTTTTGGCGGCAAGGTACCACAGGCGGGAGTCCCTGACGCAAGAAGGCCGGTGCCGGGCCGCAGAAAAATAAGGCCGGCGAAGCGGTGCTCAGGCGGTCAGGGGAAGCGTCGGTGATGGTGTGCGAGCCAGTCGATAGCCGGTTCCCGCAATTCCGGAGATCATGTCCATGGCTCCTCGGTCAGCCGACAGCTTTCGGTTGAGCGATTCGATGGTGTGGTCCAGTTCGTGATCGTGAGACAGCCGATCATCGCCCCACAACGCCGTCCGCAGCTCTTCCCGGGGGACGACGTTGCCTGACGTCTTCGCCAGACGAACCAGGATGATCCACTCCGCCTTCGTCAGGATGAGCGGGATACCGCGAAAGGAAATGGCAAAGTGCGTGTCCTGGAGCACCAACTCCTCTTCCAGTTCTTCATCGACCGTGACGGTGGGCACCGCGATGCGGCGCAGCACGGCCTTCACGCGCGCGACCAGTTCCCGGCTGCTGTAGGGCTTGGCGATCACGTCGTCCGCGCCCACCTCCAACGCGGCGACCTTGTGATCTTCGGAACTCAAGGCGGTCACGAATACGATTCCCATCGATCTGGTTTGGGGGTCGTTGCGAAGCCGTGCGCAGAGCTCCTTCCCGCCCATCCCCGGCAGGATTAAATCGAGCACGACCAAGGACGGTTTGAGCCGCCAGATATCTTGAATCCCGCTTGGTCCATCGAAGGCGACATTGGTCCGGAACGAAGCTTTCCGAAGAATGTGGTCCAGGATCTGCGCTTGATCATGGCCGTCCTCGATGATTTGGATCAGTTCCAGGCTCATGCCGACACTCCCCTTCCCCGCTGTATCGGAACGTGGAGAAGGATCTTGAGCCTGATGCCTAGGCCCTGACGGTTTCTGCTTTCTTTATGAGTGAGGCTTGAGCAGGCCCTGCCAGCTCTTAAGGAGGCCTGCGACCCAGGACGATCTGGGGGGCACTGGCTTGGTTCCCGCGGAAGTCAATCGTCGAGAACTGAGGTCATCGATTCGGCGGGCGACATCCCGATAGAGCGGATCCTCCCGCCTAATCCAGTGATACGCCTCGAGGGTTTCCGGCACTTGTCCGAGGGATTCCAAAGTGCGTCCCAGGACATACAGGACTTGAATCGTTTCCTTGGGCGAACGAGCCGACGCCTTCAGCGCTTTTCGAAACGCCGTCACAGCATCCTCATTTCGGCCGGCGGACTTACAACAGAGACCGATTTTGCATAGGCCCGCGAAGGATCCACCGCGGCCTGCTCGAACTGTTCAATCGCGGTTTTATAGAGTCCGGCCTTATTCAACGTGAGGCCATGTTCATAGCGTTCGGCAGCGTGCATCGCGGTCTCCAATACCTGTGGCGGAGCGACCGGCGGCGTAAGGCGGACCTGCCCGTCCTTACGCGATGTGATACCGGAAGGTTCGTCATCCATGGAGCCTGTATTCACAGTCGGTTGACCACCAGCCGTTGTTCTCATGGTGGAGAAACTGTGACCAGTTTTTCCTGATTCCTGCTGTGGATCGGAGGAGGTGCGGCCGACGGGATCAGAATTTGACTTCGCGCACCGACGATTGATGGGCATGGAACCAGGCGATGGTCGCTTTGAGGCCGTCTCGCAGGGAATGTCGAGCACGAAAGCCGAGCAATTGTTCCGCACGGGACACATCCAGGCACCGTCTGGGTTGTCCATTGGGTTTCGAGGTATCCCATACGATCTGTCCCGCAAAACCGACTTCCTCGGCGATCAGGGTCGCCAAGGACCTGATCGTGATTTCCTCTCCAGTGCCCAGGTTGACCGGAAGAGATCCATCATAGTGCTCCGCCGCCCTCAGGATGCCGTCGGCCGCATCCTCCACGTACAAGAATTCACGGGTGGGCGATCCGTCGCCCCACAGGGTGAGCGGCCCATCCTGCTTCTTCGCTTCGATACATTTGCGAATCAGAGCGGGAATCACATGCGATGTATCCAAGTCGAAGTTGTCGCGCGGACCATAGAGATTCACGGGAAACAGGACGATGGAATGAAATCCATACTGCTGACGATAGGCTTGTGATTGCACCAGAAGCATTTTTTTGGCGAGGCCGTAGGGAGCGTTCGTTTCTTCGGGATAGCCGTTCCACAAATCGTCTTCCTTGAACGGAATCGGTGTGAATTTCGGATAGGCGCAGATCGTGGCCAGCGCGACGAACTTCTTGAGCCCCTGCTGGCGGCCGATCTCCATCAACTGGGTGCCCATCATCAGGTTGTCGTAAAAGAACTTGCCCGCATTGGCTTGATTGGCACCGATGCCCCCGACGCGCGCGGCCAAATGCAGCACCACATCCGGACGGGCATCGGCGTACAGGCGCTTGACCGCCGCCATATCCACCAGATCGTAGTCGCGGCTCCGGGGAACGACAATTTGCGCGCAGCCTTTAGCCCGGAGTTGCTCGACCACAAACGAGCCCAGGAATCCCGCGCCTCCGGTCACCAGCACCCGTTGGTTCGTCCAAAAGGTCATCTCAATGCCGTGGCCTGATGCCGTCAAGTCGTTCTTGCTCGAGCGCGAGATCCGCATCCACCATCATGTGCGCCAACTCCTGAAACCGGACTTTCGGCTCCCAGCCCAGGATGGTCTTGGCCTTGGACGCATCGCCGATAAGCAAGTCCACCTCGGTCGGCCGATAGTACTTGGGATCGATCTTCACGTATTTGCGCCAATCCAGTTGCACGCGGTCAAAGGCCACTTCGAGAAATTCACGCACGCTGTATGTTTCCCCTGTCGCAATGACGTAATCGTCCGGCTTGTCGGCCTGGAGCATGAGCCACATGGCCTGCACATAATCGCCGGCAAACCCCCAGTCGCGTTTCGCATCCAGGTTGCCGAGGTAGAGTTCCTGCTGGACACCGAGCTTGATCCGGGCCGCGGCCTTGGTTATTTTTCTCGTGACAAAGGTTTCACCACGACGGGGCGATTCATGGTTGAACAGGATCCCGCTGCACGCGAAGAGATCGTAGGCTTCCCGGTAATTGACGGTGATCCAGTGCGCGTAGACTTTTGCCGCTCCGTAGGGACTGCGCGGATAAAACGGAGTCGATTCCCGTTGCGGCACTTCGAGGACTTTGCCGAACATTTCGCTGGAAGAGGCCTGATAGAATTTCGGCTTGAGTCCCGATTCCCGAATGGCTTCCAGCAGGCGGACGGTCCCTAAACCGGTGATTTCTCCGGTATACTCGGGGATATCAAAGCTGACCCGCACGTGGCTCTGGGCGCCGAGGTTGTAAATTTCATCCGGTTGAATCGTCCGGAGGCTGTGATTGAGCGAACTGGCGTCATTGAGATCCCCGTAAATCAGCCGGAGCCGCGGATTCGGGACATGCGGGTCTTGATAAATCGGGTCAATGCGTCCGGTATTGAAGGAACTGGACCGTCGAATGATGCCGTGAACTTCGTAGCCTTTTGAGAGCAACAGCTCCGCGAGATAGGAGCCGTCCTGGCCTGTGATTCCGGTGATTAGCGCTTTCTTCACGATCCGCTCCTTGGGAAAGGCCCCGATTATACTGCGTTCAGTTCATTTGTCCACATGATGGACGCCCGGAAACATAAGCGGCCGTTACGTTGCCATCCCGTCCATAACGCGGTAGGATAAGCCCCTCTAAGCCGCAGCCCACAGGTATGGCCACTCTTTCACCATCACAATTTCAACGGATCGCGATGTTCTCCTGTGTGCTTATGGGCGGATTCCTGGTGGCCCATTCCATCAATGCATTTGTCGCCGAGGCTCTCTATCTTCCGCCCGAGCCGGCCTTTTTGCGTCCGACGGAAGCCGACTCGGGCGTATCCGGCGCCTCTTCAGCCGAACGGCTGGCACGAGACGTCCAATCCAGCGGCCTGTTTGCGTTACCGGCCACTCCCCTCGCCCACACGACATCTCTGGGACTTCCGCCGGGTGCGCCGGGTGCGTCCGCCGTGCGGGCTTCCATAGGCGCCGCGGCAAAAATCCGGTTGATCGGCGTCGTGTTCGGCAGCGAACGCGGCGTGTTTGCAATTGTCGAAGAGCTGGGGAGCAAAAGGCAAGCGCTCTATCGGCTCCACGAACACATTCCCGATATCGGCGAGGTGACCGACATCCGTCCCGGCGGGATGGTGGTTCGCCTTGGAGCGTTGGAAGAGTTGCTCGAGTTGGCGACGGTAGAAAAGCCCGTGTCGACGGCCGTGGCGGCAACCGCGGCGGTGCAGCAGGCGGGAACCCCGCTCCATCGCGTCGTGGATCGCCGTGAAGTCGAGCAGGCCATGAGCGACTTACCGAAGCTCATGACGCAAGCCAGGGCGGTGCCGAACATGGTGAATGGCTCGCTGAACGGATTCCGCATCGATTACATCGCGCCGGCGAGCTTCTATGAGAAAATCGGCATTCAGTCCGGGGATGTCTTGCAACGCGTTAACGGCGTCGACATTCGTGATCCGAGCACCATGTTCAATCTGTTGCAGCAACTGAAAAATGAGCGAACAGTCAAGCTCGATATGGTCCGAAACAACCAACGGTCAACCATGACGTACGAACTCCGCTGAGCTGTTTCCCGCAGGCCGTCTCTGTCAATCGATTCTGTTGGCCGGCGAATCACTGCGCGCCGAGAAGCGAAGTCCTCTCCATATCTTCCAATGCCACTCTTGAAGTGATCGGGATCCCCTTCCTGATCCTTGCCTCGAGGCAGGAGGAAGAGTATCTTTAAAAGAGTTTGCCAGGGTTTTCGAGGGTTTTAATTCTTTCCATTCTGGTTTTTCCCTCCCGGTTGGGGGCAAAGGCATCGATCGCGTGAAAGACGAAGCGACTGAGTCAGGCTATGGACGGCCGCTCCTGGGCCGAATCCTGGGTGAAAAATTCAATCTCTTGGACTCCAAACTCGAGGAGGCCCTCGCCTACCAGCGGGAAAAGGGAGGCCGGTTGGGTGAGGTGTTGCTGCATCTTCGCCTGCTCAGAGAAGAGGAATTACTGGAAGGGCTCGCATTGCAGTTTGAATTGCCCTGGATGCCGCAATTAGCTACCGCCAACGTCGATCACGAGCTGATCCGGAAAGTGCCCATTTCGTTTGCGCGCCGGTACCGCGTCCTGCCGCTTCGTCACGAAGAGGAGGTGATTCTCTGTGCCACGACCGACCCATTGGAAACGGTCGCGCTCGACGATCTCCGGCTGCTCCTCGGCAAACCGATAAAGCCCGTCCTGACCACCGGCGTCGCGCTCCTGGCCTGTTTAAACCGGGTATACGACGAAATCGCCAGTCCTGCCGGCGCCGAGAAGGTCATGGAGGATATCGCCGCCAACCAAAGCCTCGACCAGCTGGCCCATGAACTCGACGAACCGCAGGACCTCTTGGATGCGACCGACGAAGCGCCCATCATCCGGCTGGTCAATTCGGTCCTGTTTCAGGCCGTGCGCCAGCGGGCCAGCGATATCCACTTCGAGTCGTTCGAGCGGGGTCTGGTCGTCCGCTACCGGATCGACGGCGTGCTCTATCCGGTGCTGACGCCGCCCAAACATTTGCAAGCCAGCATCATCGCGCGGCT
>CBDIWQ010000046.1:0-2960 GCA_965285965.1 uncultured bacterium
TCGGGCATGTACGCGTAATAATCGAGGCCGAACCAGTCCTGCACCCACTCGGCCACGTTTCCCGCCATATGCCTCACCCCGTACGGGCTTTCACCTTCCGGCAGGGCATCCACCGCCGCGAGAATCGGAATCTCATGGACGTGATGCTGGCCGAACATGGCGCGGCGGTTGTCCGGTGCCGCATCGCCCCAGGGAAACAAACGGCCGGCCGTTCCTCGCGCCGCTTTTTCCCACTCCGCTTCGGTCGGCAAACGCTTGCCCTTGGAGGCGCAGAAGAGGTTGGCTTCATGCCAGGTCACATAGAGGGTCGGCCAGCGCGTGAGCGTGTGGTCGGAGACCGAGTGGATGGTAATGACATGCCAGATGAGCTTTTGCAGCTCATCCGGGGGGGGTTGCTTCCGCTGTTGCAGAAAAGCCAAATATTCTCCCAGGCTCAGTTCGTCCCGGTCGATCTCATAGGTGTCGAGCCACACGCTGTTCTGGGGCAGTTCCGTATCGTCGAATTGAGTCCAGTGCCCGTAGGGATCGTCGTCGACGCGCTTGCTGCCCAGCAAAAAGGCGCCGGACGGGATCGTTACGACGGGGGACGGCCGGGCTAAGGCGGCGATGGAGACGAGATGGCGGGCGAGCTCCGGGGATGGTTTCGTTCCGGGTGTCGGGGCCGCTGCGAATCCGCTGGAGCAGGTGAGGACGAGGGCGACGAAAGACACGATACGCAGGCGGCTCATTACGTCTTGCTCGGGGCCTCAAGCGCTTTGGAAATTTCACCGATGAGGCGCCGCTCGATCTCGGCCGTTTCTTCGGCGCTCACGCTCAAGATGCGGCCGCCCTGGGCGACTTTTTCGAACTCCGCCTTCACGGTGAGCTTCGTCACATTGGCGGGGAGCGCCTGAAGAGCGATGAGGTACTGGTTTCGGAAGCCGGCCACCTCGAGAGAGGCCGGATTCGATATCTTTCGCTCCGTGACATAGACGGCTTTTTGATCCGTCTTGAGGCTGGCCTTGACCTGATACCCGTTCCGCGCCAGCGCCTCCTCCACCACCTTGGCGACGGCGCTCATGGGGCGCGACAGCGTATCGGCCTGGGCGCCTTTATCTTCAATGCGCATGCTGTGCGCGGCTTGGGCCGCCACCGTTCGTTGGACTTCCACGCTCATGCGCTTGGTCTGCACCAGCTGGGCGTCCAGCTGTTCCGTCAACTGTTTGGTTTCCAGGCGTGCGGCCTCGGTCGCTTTCTTGGCATCGCGCAGCTCCTGGTTCAGCAGATCGATTTGCTGCTGCATCACCTTGTTCCCGTCCTGGAGGGAACTCAGCAACGATTCCTGTTTGGTGACCTGTTTCTTCAATGACTCGTTCTCCGCCCGGAAGGGCGAATCATCAGGCTTGCAGCCGTGCAGGGCCAGGACAAGCAGGACCGCTCCAAGCGCGATGGTGCCACCCTTCAAGGATCCAATCTTGTGTCGCACGTGAGATCTCCCCAAAGACAATGCCGGGGATTATCCATGCTTCGCGTCGACTTGTCCATGACCGATTACCGGACAGGAGCTTTCCGATTTGACCCTGCGCGGGGGCGACGGCTATGCTTCCAGGATGAAGACGCTTCATGCGGTTGCGCGGCTTCTCTTTCTCCTGGGCGTCCTGCTGCACGGGGCACCGGCAGGGGCGGTGGAGCCCGCGCCGGGTATTCCGGTGGAGGATTACGCGCTGTACGATCAAATCGTCACGAAGAAATTTCTGACTTCCGACACACAGCTGGTCGTGCTGGAACGAATGACGACTGCCCGCCTGATTCCCAACCGGGAAGACACGTTGACCGTGAAGCTCTTTGAGGAGCAGGACTACTTCGGCGGCGAGTTGCCGGCCGATCTGGCGCGCGATTTCGTGTTCGTCAATCAACAGCCGAGCCGCCTGGAAGGGCGATTTCAGTTTGAAGTCCGCTACCGGTTTGTGTCCGGAGAGAGCATGGAAGAGCCGGAAGTGCGACGCGCGCTTCCCGTTGGTGGACCCGGCATTCCGGCTCAGAGGGCTTCTGTGCTTGATCGGCTGGGATTTTCCCGCATCGGGAGGACGCTGCGCAACGATCAGGCGCTCGCCTATGTCGAAAACACCCGTCCCGACGGCACGGGCGCGGGCTTTCTCGTATGGTTCCGCCGGCAGGGTCGTGAATGGACCCTCTTCGATACCGAAGTCGTCTGGACGGTCCGGCCTGAGGAGACTCCGGACGGTCCGCTGCTTGCGCCCTAAGGTTACTGAACGGTAGCATACGGCAGGATGACCACCTTGATTCGAAAAACCTTTTCGGTTCCTCCACTGGGGTGTAACTGCTCCATCATCGGAGATCCGATGACCAAACAGGCCATCGTGGTTGATCCCGGCGGCGCTCCGGAGCGCATCCTCCAGGAAGTGGCGCAGCTGGGTTTGACGGTCACACACCTCCTGCACACGCATGCGCACTTCGACCATTTTCTCGCTGCGGGGGAACTCAACAAGGCGAACGGCGCCGTCATCTGTCTGCATCAGGACGACCTGGAATTGTGGAAGAGCCTGGAATTGCAGTGCCGGGTGTTCGGCGTCTCGTACGTGCCCGTGCCCCTGCCGGAATATTGGCTTCAAGACGAAGAGAAGCTGTCGGTCGGCGGGGTCTCCATTATCGCGCTCCATACGCCGGGGCATACCCCCGGGTCCATGAGCTTTCATCTCCCGGATGAGAAGGTGGTCCTGGCCGGAGACACGCTCTTCCGGGGCAGCATCGGGCGCACCGATCTGTGGGGCGGCGACTATCAGGCCATCGAACGGTCGATCCTGGAGCGGCTGTACGCCCTGGATGACTCGACCACGGTCGTCACCGGGCATGGTCCGGAAACTGAGATCGGATGGGAGAAAGAATCGAACCAATTTGTGCGCCTCACCTAGACCCCTTCGCCATCAGCCACGGAGGTCTTTATGACTCAGGTCAGCCGG
>CBDIWQ010000047.1:0-5351 GCA_965285965.1 uncultured bacterium
TTAAATATCGAATGTCGAGTGTGCGTCGCCCGTCAATTAGCTGGTGAAAATGCCGAGGATGTCTTCTTCCTTGAGGATCAAGCATTCCTCGTCCTCAATGCGGAGCTTGCTGCCTGAATACTTGTCGAACAGGACCTGGTCACCGACCTTGACGTTCTCGACCTTCTTGCCCACCGCTTGAACGATGCCCCGCTGCGGCTTTTCCTTGGCGGAATCCGGCACATAGATGCCTCCGGCAGTGCGTTCCAATTCCTCGGTGTAGGTGACGAATACGCGGTCACCGAGGGGCTGGAAACCCTTGCAACGTTCTTCTTGTCCTTCGCGGCTGTGCTCATAACTGGGACCTCCTCATGCTGAAGTTAATACGGATGTGACGATGTTCAACGGGTTCGCACTCGATGGCGAAAGCGATACTTCCGAACGAGCGGCAGAAGCCCTAATCCGTCAAGCTTGTGGGTAGAGAGATAGCCTCCGCCCCTTTCAAGTCAAGGGGCCCCGTATAAAAAAACTTCTTCGGGGAAGCTCGGCGGCGGCCGGTGCGGTGCGGGTCCAGGGTCAGGTCCTTAAGCGGTCGAAATCCTTTACATCTTTCTTCATGTAGTCGCGGAGACGCGTAATCATGCGGGCTTCCAGTTGGCGGGTCCGCTCTTTCGTAATGCCGTATTTCTCGCCCAGATCATCCAAGGTCAGAGGATTTTCGGACAGCAGCCGATTCCGCAGGATGTCCTCCTCGCGTTCATCGAGCGTCTTGGCGAACTCGGCCAGCTTTTTCCTGAACAGCACGCGGAGCTCGTTGTCCGCGATCACGTCGTCGGCGGCGGCCTGTTGCGACGGCAGGATGTCCAGGAGCGTGCTGTCCTGCTCTTCTCCGATGGGTTGATCCAGCGACAGTTCCCAATTGCCCAGCCGCTGGTCCATCTCGATCACATCGCGCTCACGGACGTGCAGACGATCGGCCAGCAGCTTGGTATCGGGCGCGTATCCCTCACGTTCCAGTTTGGACTTTTCTTTCTTCAGGTTATAGAACAGTTTCCGCTGATCCTGTGTGGTGCCGATCTTGACGAGCCGGAAATTATTGAGCAGGTAGCGGAGGATATAGGCCCGGGACCACCAGGCGGCATAGGCGTAAAACCGCACATTTTTCGAGGGGTCGAACTTTTTGATTGCCTGCATGAGCCCGACATTGCCTTCTTGAATCAAGTCCATGTGATCGGCGCCCGTATGCAGGTATTCACTGGCGATGGCCACCGACACCCGCAGGTTGGCCATGATCAGCTTCACGGCCGCTTCGCGGCTGCCTTCGGTCTGATATTCGTGGAAGAGCAGGAGTTCCTCTTCCTTGGAGAGGTACGGATACCGGCGGACCTCCGCGAGGTACTGTTGCAGCCCGGTAATGGGGGCGACGGCCGTGGTGTCGACTTTGGCCTGACCATCCGGATTCAAATCGATGACGGGACTGTCCGCAGTCATCTCGACGGCGAGATCATTCTCGGACGGTTCGAGAATCTCGGGCTCGAGGGGTGCCTGGGGTTTCTTTTTTTCGCGGACGCGCTTCGCCATGGCAGACCCTGACTATAGCAGAACGCCCGGTGCCCCAAGCAAGCGACGGTCCTTCGATGTCGCCGGTTGCACGGATGAAAGGGCCTCCCCTATGATGCGCGGTCTCTTTCTGTGAAGAGCCGAGCAGACAAACGAAACAAACCAGATAAACCAGACAAACAAAATAACCAGTATGAGCGTATCGGCACAGACCAGACAGACGAAATAGACGAGACCGACCAGACATGACTTTAACTGCAGTCCTGCGGAGCGGACATTGGCCCTCCTTGATTGGCGGGTGGCTCCATTTAACGGTTAGTTTTATGGTGTGGCTATTGATGGGCGCATTGAGCATCGCCCTGGCCGCTGATCTGACGTTGACCGACCAACAGATGGCCTGGCTCGTCTCATTGCCGATGTTAGGCGGGGCGGTGCTGAGAGTGATTGCAGGGTGGAGCGCCGATTGGATCGGAGCCAGGCCCACGGCCGTTGCCATCCTGTTGACCGAATTGCTGGTGCTGCTTTGGGGCTGGCTCGGAGTGGGCAACTATCCGGAAGCCTTGGCCTTTGCCCTCCTGCTGGGAGCGGCCGGCGCCAGTTTCGCCGTGGCGTTACCCATTGCCGGCCGCGCGTACCCGCCTTCAGCGCAAGGATTGGTGTTAGGCCTGGTGGCCTCCGGGAATGTCGGCACCGTGCTGGTGTTGTTTCTTGCGCCCCGCTGGGCTGCGTCGTTCAATTGGCATGAGATCTGCGGGCTCATGGCCGGCCTCGTCATGTTGACCCTGGTAGCATTTTGCGGCCTGGTGCCTCAGGAAAAGAGAGTCCCCCACGGCGTACAGTGGTGGCACAATGTCGCGACGCTCGTCCGCCGCCCCACCGCCTATTGGCTCTGTTTCCTCTATGCGGTGACGTTCGGCGGATTTGTCGGATTGTGCAGCGTCCTGCCGCTGCTCCTGCATCAGGCCTATGCCGTGGATGCCGTCAGCGCGGGCTCCCTGGCGGCGGTCTGCGGACTCATCGGCAGCCTGATCCGCCCGTTCGGCGGGTATGTCGCCGATCGGCGGGGCGGCCTGCGCACGCTCTATTACGTGTTGCCCGTCATCGCCGGAGCGGTCGTTGCGGTGACCAGTCCGTCGTTTACCCTGGCGGTGGCGATGATGATGGTGGCGGCCGGCGCCATGGGCTTCGGCAACGGGATTGTCTTCCAGCTGGTCGCCGAGCGGTTTCCCAAAGACATCGGGCTCGTGTCGGGTGTCGTGGGGGCGGCCGGGGGACTGGGAGGATTCGTGCTCCCTCTGCTGGTCGGGACTCTGAAGGGGGTGACCGGCGATTTTGCGCTCGGATTCTGGTTGTTTGCCGGCCTGGGGGTCTGCGCCTGGGGCACCGTGATCGTCGCCTTGCGGGCCAAGGAGTCGGCAGCCAGTCCGGCCTCCTGACGCCGTTTTTCCCGTTGACAGTCGGGGGCCAAACAGGGTTATGTGTGGGCCTCCCTCAAAGGCAGTTTTTGCTGAAAAATTCAGAATTTAAAATTCGGCGCTATGGCGACTCCATTCAACAACATCGAAGACGCAATCAAAGACATCCGGAAGGGAAAGTTCATCATCCTGGTGGATGACGAAGACCGGGAGAATGAAGGCGACTTGGTCATGGCGGCGGAGAAGGTCACGCCCCAGGCCATCAATTTCATGGCGAAACATGCGCGCGGTCTCATCTGCCTGGCCCTGACGCCGGAGCGATGCGAAGAGCTGCAACTGCCTCAGCAAGCGGTGGAGAATACGGCCACCTTCGGCACCGCGTTCACCGTCTCCATCGACGCCCGCAAGGACATTACGACCGGGATCTCGGCCGCGGATCGTGCGACGACGGTACACGTGGCCGTCGATCCGAAAAGCAAGCCGGGCGATCTCGCGAGGCCGGGCCATATTTTTCCATTAAAGGCTCAAAAGGGCGGAGTGCTGAAGCGTGCCGGTCAGACGGAAGGGTCGGTCGATCTGGCGCGATTGGCCGGACTCCAGCCCGCCGGCGTCATCTGCGAGATCATGAATGAAGACGGCACCATGGCGCGGGTGCCGGAACTGACCAGATTTGCGAGGGCGCATAAGCTCAAGATGGTGACGGTCAAAGCCCTGATCGAATACCGCATGCGCCGCGAGACGTTTGTGAAACGCATGGCGAGCGCCCGGCTTCCGACCATGTTCGGCGAGTTCGAAGCCGTCGCGTTCGAAAACCAGGTCGACAACATCACGCACATCGCCCTGGTGAAAGGCCAGGTCGAGGGCGCGGGGCCGACGCTGGTGCGGGTGCACTCGGGTTGCCTGACCGCGGATGCCTTGGGATCGTTGCGCTGCGATTGCCGCGATCAACTGCACAAGGCGATGGAGATCATCCAGAAAGAAGGGCGGGGCGTCCTGCTCTATCTCAATCAGGAGGGGCGCGGCATCGGCTTGTTGAACAAGATCAGAGCCTATGGCTTGCAGGATCAAGGCAGCGACACGGTCGAGGCCAATCTGATGCTGGGCTTCAAGGCGGATCTTCGGGATTACGGCGTGGGGGCGCAGATCCTCGTCAATTTGGGGTTGCACGAGATCAAGCTCATCACGAACAATCCGCGGAAGATCGTCGGCATCGAAGGCTACGGATTAAACGTCGTGGAACGGGTGCCGATCGAAATCGCTCCACGGGCGGCGAATGTGAAGTATCTCAGGACCAAAAAAAATAAGATGGGACATATCTTAAAAAAGGTGTAGCCGCTGCTCAAAATGGCCCCCAACTTTGTTCTCGGCTCGCACGATCCTCAACGTACCCCAAAGGGTACGCCTGCGGTTCGTGAATCGCCTGCGGCCTCGTTGGATGACCATTTTGAGCAGCCTTCATGTTTCGTATTATGACGAGTTAGCGCGAAGGCTAGCGACAAGTTCATGAAACTTCGGAAGGGTTCTCACCATGCGACGGGGTTGCGGTTTGGTATCGTCGTCGCGAAATTTAATAAATTTGTCACGAGCAAGTTGCTGTCTTCCTGTCTTGAGGCGCTCACGAAGCATGGGGTCAAGGAGGAGGATATCGAGGTGGCGCGCGTCCCGGGGGCGTTCGAGATTCCGCTGGTCGCCAAGCGGCTGGCCCAGTCGGCGCGGTTTGACGCGGTGATCTGCCTGGGGGCGGTGATTCGCGGCGACACGCCGCATTTCGACTACATCAGTGCCGAGGCGAGCCGGGGGATCGGGCAAGCGGCGCTGGACGCGGATGTGCCGATCATCTTCGGCGTCCTCACGACCGATACGGTCGCCCAGGCCATGGAGCGGGCTGACCCGACGAAGTTCAACCGGGGCGGCGAAGCGGCGAAGTCGGCCATCGAAATGGCCTCCCTGCTCAAACAGCTGCAGGTGAAAGCAGGGGAACCGTCAGACAAACCGAAGCGCGTGGCGCGAAGGCCTGCGAAATAATTATGGGAACGCGTCATGAAGCTCGCGAGCGGGCGCTGCAGATCCTGTTTCAGCACGACATTCACGGGAAGCGCGGCGTGAAGCTGGACGAGTTCTGGAAAGAGTACGCCACGGAGGATGAAACCAAATTGTTCGCCGAGCAATTAGTCAAGGGCGTGCTCGACCATCAGAAGGATCTGGACACCCTGATCGGCCGGTATGCGACGAACTGGAAGGTGAGCCGCATGCCGATCGTGGACCGGAATATCTTGCGCGCGGGGCTGTTCGAGTTTCTGTGGATGGACGAGGTGCCGGCCAGAGTGACCATGGATGAATCGATTGAGCTGGCCAAGAGTTTTGGCGATGATGAAGCGTCGAAGTTTGTGAACGGCG
>CBDIWQ010000048.1:0-3135 GCA_965285965.1 uncultured bacterium
AACCGAGTTGGAGAAAGATGAAGTGGGCGTCGCGACGGGGTTGGCCTGGACGGAAGCCGGAGGGGACGTCCTCTACATCGAAGCGACCGTCATGAAAGGCAAAGGGCAGCTGACCCTCACCGGACACCTGGGCGACGTCATGAAGGAATCGGCCCAGGCGGCATTGAGCTACGTCCGTTCACGCGAGAAGACCTTGCACATCAACCATGAATTATTCGGCAAGCAAGACTTGCACATCCACGTGCCGGCCGGCGCCATTCCGAAAGACGGCCCCTCGGCCGGCATCACGATGGCCACGGCCATTGCCTCCGCTCTCTCCGGGATCCCGGCCAGGCGGGACCTGGCCATGACGGGGGAAATTACGCTCCGCGGACGGGTCCTGCCGATCGGCGGTCTCAAGGAGAAAATCCTGGCGGCCAAACGCGCCAAACTGAGTACCGTGATCCTGCCCCGGCGGAACAAGAAGGACCTCGAAGAGATTCCCAAGCATCTCCTGAAGGGCATTCAATTGTGTTTCGCGGAAACCATGGACGACGTGATGAAAATCGCCCTCCGACGGAAGCCGCTGACATCGCGGCCGGTCAAGAAGACCTCTTCCGCGGTACCTCGGAGCAAACCCGCTCGCCCCAAGAAAGGCAGACGGTCCATCCCCGCCCAGTCTGTCAACACTTCACTGTGATCGCGCCTGCCTCTCCAGGGATCCTGAGGAAGAAGGAGAGCCCTCCGGGAACCCCTCCGCCCTTAGTCCAGCTGAATCCCAAACCGACGGTAGCACAGGGCCGGCGCCACCGTTCAACATCCTGCTAGGGGGCACCGTGGCCCTGTCCAAGGCCAAAGACACCATTCACGAGTTCGCCCTCATCCGGACTCTCCAACGCCGTTATCCCGCCCGCGCTCCGGGACTCATTAAAAGTATCGGTGATGACGCCGCCGTGCTGGCGGCCTCCGCGGGGCAGTGGTGGCATCTGACGACGGATCTGCTTACGGAAGGTGTGCATTTTGACTTGCGCACGGCCTCTCCCGAGTCGGTCGGCTACCGGGCCGCCATGGCGAATCTGAGCGATCTCGCGGCCATGGGGGCCAGGCCCCGCTACCTGTTGATGTCGCTGGCCATTCCCCGATCAATGACACAGCGGCACATCCTTCAAATCTATGCCGGCGTGATGCAAGCTTGTCGGCCCCATGGCGTGGCCTTGATCGGCGGGGACACCTCCGCCTCGATCACAGGTCTGTTCCTCAATATCACGCTCATAGGCACGACGCGGACCCGCGCCGCCTTGTTTCGTAAGGGAGCCCGCCCCGGTGACGGATTGTATGTGACCGGGAGCCTGGGGGACTCGCTGGCCGGGCTCGAGCTCTTGAGCCGTCGCATCACCGCCCGACGGGCGGCATCCCTACGGCCCGCTCATCATCGGTTTCTTGTCCAGCGTCATCTCCGTCCCACCGCCCGCGTCGCCGAAGGACAGTGGCTGAACCAGGAGGGGTTGGCCACGTCGGCTATCGATATCTCCGACGGCTTGTCCGGCGACCTTCGCCATATCTGCGAGGAAAGCCGGGTCGGCGCGGAGGTCGAGAGCGCCCTGCTGCCGGTTTCCCCGGCTTGCTGCGCCTATGCCGACCTCCGGAGCCTCAACCCTGCGGACCTCGCGGTCGCTGGAGGCGAGGACTATGAACTCCTCTTCACCGTGCCAAAACGGCATGAGGCGGCCCTTCAGCGCCAAGCCAAAAGCCGGCGCTTTCGCATCAGCCGCATCGGCATGATCCGTCCACGGCGCTTCGGGCTGCAGCTCATCACCGGCCAGGGAACCGTGCGTCCGCTTCCGATGATCAGTTACGAACATTTTCACGCATGAGGCACCTCACGGACCGGCGTTCCTTCACCAGCACTCGGTCTTTCAGGACACTCGTGCGCCAAGTACTCCATCTTGATGAATCGCCGCAGCGCACGGCGGTCGCATTTGCCCTCGGCGTCTTTATTGCGTTTTCGCCCCTGTATGGATTTCACACGATCCTCGTGGTGCTCTCCGCTTGGCTCTTCGGGCTGAATGTGGTGGCCCTAATGGCCGGCGCCTTCATCAACAATCCCTGGACGGTCGTTCCCATTCTGGGCATGACCTATTGGACAGGGGCACTGCTCTTGGGCCGTACGGATACCCCGACGTTCAGCTGGCAGGATTTGAGCCTTCAGGGCCTCTATCAACAGGTGCTGCCCTATGCGGTGCCTTTTGTGATCGGGGGAGTGACACTCAGCGTCCTGGGGGTGCTCCTGAGTTATCCGGCCGCCTATCTGCTCATTGCCAAATATCGACAGGCTTCCGCTTCCCGTCCTTCCGAGCCATTGCCGCCTTCCGATCCGCTGGGCTAAGATGGCCTCGCCATGCGGCCATCTGACGAAATCAACGCGCCTTACGACGGATCTGCGCTCATTGCGGACCCCATCCACAAGTACGTGTCTTTCACGGTTCCCTATGCCGTTCCGGACGCGCATGAGCGCACGGAAAAAGACCTGATCGATTCCCCGTGGGAGCAGCGGCTCCGCTACATTTACCAGCTGCAGAGCGCCCGGTGGGTCTACCCCTCGGCGGAGCACACACGGTTCGTCCATTCATTGGGCACGATGCATGTCGCCGGCCGCTTCGCGCGGCACCTCTACCCGTTCTTGAAGAAAGTCGCACACGACGTGCCGTCGGCCAACTATGTCGAGGAGGTGCTTCGCATCACCGCACTCCTCCACGACATCGGCCACGGCCCGTTCTGCCACTTCTTCGATGACAATCATTTGCATGGCTTTCATCTCACCCATGAGAAACTGGGGCAGATCATCATCCGGGAACACCTCGGGCAGATTATCCGGAAGATCCGCCGAAGCCCCTCGGGCCCGTTCGCCACAGGCGAAGAACTCAACCCCGACCAGATCGCGCACCTCATTCTGAAGGAGAAAGGCAAAGACAACTCGCGGCTCCCCGGCTGGCTCAATGTTCTTCAGCCGGTCATTTCAGGGAGCTACACGGGGGACAATCTGGATTACGTGCTGCGGGACTCCTACATGTGCGGGGTGGCGGTCGGCCCGGTGGATCTGACCCGGCTGATTCACTACACCATCGTGACGGACAAAGGCTTCACCATCCACAAAAC
>CBDIWQ010000049.1:0-4076 GCA_965285965.1 uncultured bacterium
ATGGTGGCAACAGCGAACCGTCCAGCATAAAGTTTGGGCCGTCCTCAGTCTCCTGCTCATCCATCTCCTCCTTTCGCTGGCCGTCCATTTCTACGTCACCAGTCAACTGCTGGCCATCCAAAAGGAGCGCCAATCCGTCCTCCAGGCGCGTGAATATATCCATGTCATCCATCGTCTGGCGATCGACGGCGAGGACGCGTTTCATGGCTACGTCCTGACCAAAGGGCCGGAATATCTGCCGGCATTAGAGCGGGCGGAGTCCGAATTGGACGGTGTCCTGCGCGATATCTTGCGCGTGGAGATGAGCCGCACCACCGCCGCCCAGGAACTGTATCCGGTCGTCCCCCGGTTGAAGACGGTGCTGGCGTCGATGCACGAGTTGGTTGCGCTGGTACGCTCAGGCGGCCATGCCGCAGTGTTATCCCGCCTCAATGCCACGCAAGGCCATGTGCTGTCCGACGGGCTTCGAAAGGAACTACGGACGATCGAGGACCGGCTTGATGTAGTGCGGCGGACGCTCAATACACGGGCCGAGCGGCTGTCCGCGGGGACCTTTGTCGAGCTGTGGTGCGTCTTTGCGGTCTTCATCCTGTTGAGCATCGTCGGCTCGCGACTCCTGGCACGGTCGATCACCGATCCGATCACGCGTCTGCAGGCGGCCGCGACCGACTTCGGCCGGCAGGTCGATCCGGCCTCCTTCCTTTCAATCGTGCCGCCCGCCGGAACGGCGACGGACGAGCTGGGAGAGCTGGCGCGCGCCTATCACGAGATGGCGGTGCGCATCAGCACGCAAATTAGAGAGCTGGCAACGTTAGAGGGCATCGGCGAGGACATCAACACGATCGCCCCGGACGGATTGGACGGGGTCCTCCGGCGGATTACCAACCGTGCCGCTGAGTTGGTCGACGCCGATGCCAGCCTGGTGATGCTGCGCAATGACAAGATGGGCTGCTGGGTGGTCGAAGCCGCGTCCGGATCATGGAATGAGGGACTGGATAAGTCGGTCCTGCTCTGGGAAGAATTTCCGGTGTCGGTTCAGGCGTTTGACACGCGTCAGGTGGCCTACGGTGCAAACTTACATCGAGATCACGGGCCTGCGGTGATGCGTCGAAACCTGTCCGGCAGCAGCATGATGTCGGTGCCGCTGTTGAGTCAGGGCCACCCGTTCGGGGTGCTGGTTCTGGTTAGCCGGCACCATCGTGAGCCGGAAGACTGGAACAGCCGCCTGGCCGTGGGATTGGCCCAACAGGCGGCTGTCGCAATCTCCAACGCGCGTCTGTACCAGACGGTGCAAGAGCGGCAACAAGGACTGCTCGCGAGGCTCCGTCATCTGGAGCACCTCGCTGCGGCGCTGGCGCATGATTTGAAAGGGCCCGGCCAGCGCATGGCGGAACTGACGGCCTTGATCTACCGCGAGTATCATGGACGGTTGGACGCGCGCGTGGATCGATGGTTGACGCTCCTCCGGGAAAACGGCTGCGAATTGGTAGAGCGGGTAGAGGGAATCCTAGCTGTGGCACGTGTCGGGGCGGGAGCCGGTCCGGTCACGGCGGTTGATCCTGCATTGGTGCTCAGCGAGGTAGTGAAAGAACGGGCCGGCCAACTTGAACGGCAACAGGGCCGGATCATCGTGGAGCCCGGTTTGCCTCTGGTGGCCTGTCATGCCGCCTACCTGCGCCAGGTTTTCGACAACGTGGTATCGAACGCCCTGAAGTATGCCTCCCCCGACAGGGCGGTGCGCATTGATATCACTGCACAACGGTGCGAACGCATGGCCTGCTTTTCGGTGCGGGACAACGGGATAGGCATTCCCGTGCCGCATCGTAAGCGGGTCTTCCAGCCCTTTGTGAGGCTTTGCCCGGGTGACGCGCCGGGAAGCGGCATCGGCCTGACGATCGTGCAACGGATCGTAGAACTGTATGGCGGAGATATCTGGATTGAAGGGGAAGACGAAGAGGGCTGCACCGTCCGGTTCACCTTGCCTTGGTTTGAATAAGGGAGTGGGAAGACCGAATACCATTTTTGTACCGGCGGCCGTGCGGGTCGGCACACGCGAACCCCGGGAATTGCGGAGGACGTCAATCATGCCTGCTCCAGTGCTGGATCGACATCTCGACAAACGAAAGAAGGCGCCCTTCACCATTCTGATCGTCGAAGACAATCCGACCGATGTGGAGCTGATGCTCCATGCGTTGGAGCAGGCGGATTTGAAGCCCTTGGGAGGCGACTTCGATATGGAAGTGAGGCCTACCGCGGAAGGGGCGCTCAAGCTGTTGAGCGAACAAGCGGTGGACTTGGTGCTGACCGACATGATGTTGCCGGGAATGGACGGGCTGGATTTAGTCAGCCGCATACAGGTGATTGACCGGAACCTGCCGGTCCTCGTCGTTACGCGCATGAATACGGTAGCCATGGCCGTCGATGCCATGCGCCGGGGGGCTTTTGATTATGTCGTAAAGCCGGTTACTGCGGAGGTCCTGGGCATGCGCTTGCACCGTGCGATCCGGATCTCGGAAATTTTGAGACGGCATGCGATTTACGAGCAGGCCGCGGTCCACGAAGTCGAAGCCAATACGCTGGTGGGGGCCAGCCCGGCCTTTGAGCAAATCATGCGCAGGGTTCAGGAGGCGGCACGCGTGCGGTCGACCGTGTTGATTACCGGGGAAACAGGCACGGGCAAAGGCATGATCGCACGGGCGATTCACCAGCAGAGCCCGGAGCGCGAGCGACCGTTTCAAGTAATTGATTGCACCTCCATTCCGGAAGGCATGATGGAAAGCGAGTTGTTCGGGCATGTGCGCGGGGCGTTCACCGGCGCCATTGCCGACAAACCGGGCTTGATCGAGCTCGCCAATGGCGGGACGGTCTTTCTGGACGAAATCGGCGAACTCCCGGTCATCCTCCAGGCAAAATTGCTGAGAGTGCTGGAAGAAGGCGAGGTCCGTCCCGTCGGCGGAACGAGAGTTCGCCGTATCGACATGCGGTTTGTCGCGGCCACCAATCAGAGCCTGGAGGAGCGTGTGAGGGACGGGACCTTCCGGCGGGATTTGTACTATCGCCTCGCTGTCGTATCGATTCCAGTTCCGGCCCTGCGGGAGCGACCGACGGATATTCCGGTGATGGCGCGGCATCTGCTCATGCGCCTCGCCCGTGAAATGGGACGGGCACGGTGCCATTTCGAGGAGGAGGCTCTGGCTGCCTTGGTCTCGTACGGCTGGCCCGGCAACGGTCGTGAGTTGCGCAACGTGATCGAGCGCGCCGTCATGCTGGCCACGGACGACACCATCAAGGCGAGTGATGTGCAGGCCTTGTTGCCGCAGGGAGAGACGGATCATGTGGCGCCGAAACATCATGCGTTGAGTGCCTTGCCGTATGCGGAAGCGAAAGAACTGGCCATTGAGGATTTTACGAAGAGCTACCTCCGCACAAAGCTTTCTCAATGTGGCGGCGTCATCACCAAGGCCGCGGAGAGCAGCGGGATCCCCCGCCAGCACTTCTCGCTCCTCATGAAACGCTTTCTCGGAGCGGAGTCTGAAGAGGCATAGGTTCGTCTCCATCTCGTAACGACCCCCTGTCCCCGCGCAGCGCCGACGGTGAAGAAGCCACCAAACTCGTTTCACTTCTGTAACGACTATGCCGTCTGGCGGAGCCCGTAGCCGAATAACGAAGAGAGATTCGATTTTCAGGCCGGGTGAATATAGAGATATGCGCTCTACAACTATCTGAATGTAATGGTGATTATGACTCAATGCTTTACAGGGCATACCATCATATTCTTTTGATGCTCCGTCGGATCCCTGCAGTCTTCTATCCGAGTTTTATTCCTGCCAGGCTTTAAGTAATTCATTCAATAACTTAGGCGTCATCCCCCCTATGGATCTCCCTGTTCCATGTTGTGGCAACGACCTTGCTCTACCCCCGGCTGCTGGCGTGGAACCGCTTCAATGGCAAACGCCAGACTACTCGTGGAGGGAGGTGGGATGAGGAAGCGAAGAAGAGGCGTGAAGGTCGTCGTCTTATAGCAGGGAGGTTAATCATATGTTTTTGTCACGTCGGCAATTTTTAAAAGTCTCCGT
>CBDIWQ010000050.1:0-3354 GCA_965285965.1 uncultured bacterium
CGCCTTGACGTAGGCTTCGACCGGCGTCGCCCCGAGCGCCACCCCGCAGGGGTTGTTGTGCTTGATGATGGCCACCGCGCACTCGTCGTACTCCTTGGCCAATTCGAGCGCCGAATTGGCGTCGAGAAAATTATTGTACGACATGGCCTTGCCGTGCAGGATCGTGCCGCGCGATACCGACGGCTCATTGGAATGAAGTTCGCGATAGAAGGCGCCCTGCTGATGGGGGTTTTCTCCGTAGCGGAGGGTTTCCGCCAATTCGAATTGTAAGGACAGCACTTGAGGAAATTTCACATCGGCGCCGTGCACCTGTTTTTCCAGATAGCCCGCGATCAGGCTATCGTACCGGGCCGTGTGCTGAAACACCTTCATGGCGAGTTCCCGGCGCAGCCCGCGCGTGACCGTATTGCCTTTCACCGCGTCCATCACCCGGCCATAGTCCGCCGGATCCACCACCACCAGCACATCCTCGTGATTCTTCGCGGCCGACCGCAGCATGGAGGGTCCGCCGATGTCGATGTTTTCAATCGCGTCGTCGAAATGGCAATTCGGCTTGGCAATCGTCGCCTCGAAGGGATAGAGATTGACGACCACGACGTCGATGGGCCCGATCTGGTGTTGCTGCATCTGATTCACATGGGCCGGGACCGACCGGCGGCCAAGTAACCCGCCATGGATTTTCGGATGGAGGGTTTTGACACGGCCGTCGAGGATCTCCGGCGAACCGGTATAGGCCGCCACATCGGTGACCTTCACGCCGGCTTCGCGCAAGGCTTTGGCGGTTCCACCGGTGGAGAGGATTTCCGCGCCCAGCGCTTCCAGGCCCTTCGCCATCTCCACGACTCCGGTCTTATCTGAAACGCTGATCAGCGCCCGCTTGATGCTGGCCATGACTCACTCCTTTACTACCTATATATAGTGGTGCACGACTCGGAAGGCGGGTCGGAGAATAACAAATGGGTCCGGGAAGTTCAAGAAGTCGAGTCGCGCGGCGCCGCCCGACCACCGTGCCATGTCGCTGCGTCTTCATCTTCTGCCCAATTCTCGCATTCGTTACCTCTGCCCACCTCGTGCGGGGCTCCGGGTCGCACGAACGGCCTTACTGGTCCATATTCCATTCAGAAGCGATGAAGCGCAGCGTGCCCTTGATGCCGGGGGTCGTGGTGCTTTCAAACGCAATCGGCAGCTCCAGTTTTCCTTTCTTGAGCGCCTTCGTCGACAGAGGCGTGCTCGCTTTTCCAAGATTGTCGCTTTGCCAATCGTAATGCACGACCCAGTCGCCGTCATCCGTTTGGGGCGGCACCAATTCGATGACGACCGAATCATGAAACAGGTATCCGCCCTCATAATGTTCGTTCACCCAGAGCTTGCGCTCGATCTCGTAGTCGGGCACCCGCACGCCCAAGGTCAGACTGTAGGCTAAAGAGGCCCGCGCTTGGTTGACGCGCGCCCGTTTGGACAGGAACATCGTCGAGAGATGCAGTGAGGATGGTTGCTTCTTCTTGGCCGCGGCGGCCCAGTCCCGGTGGCTGAGACAGGCGACCGAATCCTCTTCGGTCACCCGCCGCGTGAGGTACCACAGTTTGCCGCGCGGCGAGGCGAGCACCTCCAATTGATAGAGCGCGTTGATCTCCTTGCCCTCCGCTTCGGCTTCCCGCACGGGCTCGGGCAGCGTGACCGTTTCCACATCGAGCCAGATATCGATCCGCACGTCACCGAACAAAAAGCGAATCAGATTCTGGTAGGAATCTTCGCTGTTGACGATGCCGAAGTAGCCGGAATGCGACCGATAGACGTAGGCCTTCGCGCTGGGATCGGAGGGTTGGCCGTTGGCCTTTACCCCGCAGATCCAGGCGTTTTCAATGCGCACCAATCCGTCGCTCCCGTGTCCGGCGAACGCGCGCGACAGGCCTTTCCCCACCTCGTAATCGCCGCGGTTGGTCCCCACCAGACAGAATACCTTTTCAGAGGGGAAGGCTTTCTCGGGAATCCAGTCCACCCGTCCGGTCTTTTTGTAGAGGGCCTTCAGATCGAGATACTCGGCCATGCGGTCGCGATTGAAATTGTTCATGTCATTGAGGCTCAACCATTCCGGAATGTTGAATCCCCCCATGTCGATGCCGTTGTGCGGCGTGGCATACGTAAAGAACTTATCCACGTACTGCTTCGCGTGCTTGGGATCGAGGGCGGGGTTCTGCAGGAAGGCCCGGCAGACCAGCCCTCCCATGGAATGGGCGACGAGATAGCACCGGAACTGTTTCGGCGTCAGATTGTTCGCCGGCTCCTGACAGACGAGATCGCGCACCCGCATCACGAGCTCGCCCAGGTTAGCGGCAAACTGCTCGATCGTCGGTGTCGTTCCGTCGCCGAGCAGGCTCGACGCGCCCTCATAGTAGCGGTAAATAATGATGGATCGCCGGTTCAGACCTCCACTCCATCCTTCGTCCACGATGTCCATCCCGTCGCTGAAGACGTCGGTATAGCCGAAATCCGATCCCAGCCGCACGAGCGGCGATTCAAATATGAACTTGCGCGGCGGCCGCTTCTTCTCCGGCGTCGCCCGATACACCGTCGACCCCAAATTGAAGCCGCAGAACGGATCGACCGTCGTCTCATCGATTTCACCCCGCGTCATCGCATAGCCCCGCACGTAAATGATGGGATACAGCACCGACTCCATGCACACCTCCTGGAAGATTGAGGGAACGCCCGACGAAGCCCGGCACATTGTCGATTTCTTGCAGCAACCCGTCAAGGGCCCGATCGGTTTCAGCGCCGCAACCGACGCTCGCGACGTCATGCATGATGACGAACGCGACCGTTTCGGCAGGCCTCCGGGCCTTCATTGACTTCGCCGGCCTCCCTCACTAGAATCCCGCCAGCCTCCGTTGTGGTTCTTCATCCAGAGGTTCCTTCCCGTGGCATCGCCCTTCGTTCACTTGCATCTCCATACGCAATTCAGTCTCCTCGACGGCGCCAATCAGATCGAACCGCTCGTGCAGCAGATCAAGTCGTTTGGTCAGCCGGCCGTCGCCATGACGGACCACGGCAACATGTTCGGCGCGGTGGAGTTTTATCGCAAAGCCAAAGAGGCCGGCGTCAAACCCATCATCGGTTGCGAAGCTTATATGGCGCTCGGGAGCCGCCTGGCGAAGAAAGACAGCGGGCTCGCCCACAACGACTACTACCACCTGATCCTGCTCGCGCGAAACCTGACCGGCTACCAGAATCTGATCAAGCTCGTCAGTAAAGCCTACCTTGAAGGCTTCTACTATAAGCCACGGATGGACAAAGAGATTCTAAAAGAACATCACGAAGGATTGATCGCGCTGTCCGGCTGTTTGAGCGGCGAGA
>CBDIWQ010000051.1:0-3676 GCA_965285965.1 uncultured bacterium
CCACCGTCCGAATGTCGGCGATGGGTCCGCTTCTGATGGGTTTCCCCGTCTTGGGATCATGGTAGGTGGACCCGACCGGCTCAATGATGATCGTGCCGAACCCGCCGTGCGGCCAGGTCACCCGGCCCAGCGCATGATCGTGCCAGAAGACCGTCCCGACGTCCGCATCGACCCAGAACCGTTGCCGGACGAACTCGACCGTCACGATATCCTTGACGGGGTGATCATGCTTGAGCGGCCGATAGAGCGTGATCGTGTTGCCTTTCACGGACTTCACGCGGCCGATCTCGTTGCCTTCGACGTTATCCGCCCCAATGAGGAGTTCCACATTCGGCTGGTAGAGGCCGGCGTTCTTGAGCGTAATCGTCCGCTCGCCCTTCTTGGCCGCCTTCGTGAACGTGGTGTTCATCGGCACGGGCAGCCCCTTCTTGTTGGCAATTTTATCGAGCATGGTGAACGGTCGCACCGATTGCTCATAGGAGAATCCGGTAATGACGCCGTCCGACGATTGATTGTCGAATTGCAAGAAGTGCCAATGCGTATTGATCTTGGATGACTGGAAGTTGATGTGATCGTCGTCCAGCCATTCGCTGGTCAGCATCCAGTCGATGCAATCATAAATATTGGCGCGCACAACCAGCGGGTACTTGACGTCGCTCTTGCGGACTTGGGCCTCCTCTTCATGGAGGACATAAATGAGCCCGTCCTTGTCGACGATCGCCGCCTCACTGCCCTGCTTATCGGCCAGCGTCATCGGAGTCTGGATGAAGTGCACGTTGTACTTCTTCGATCCGGCGTTTTCCGGACACATGCTCCAGCGGCCGTTTTCGCCGGGCTTCGCCGGGTAAGAGCTGGGCAAGCCATCGTCGTCGAGATGGATCATATCCAGCCAGGGAGATGGATTATGGTTCTGCGAAAACGGCACACGCCGCCCGAAGTGCGGTTTCAAATGGGGCCAGGCCACTTTGCCCGTGGCCGCCTCAAAGACGATCGGCAGCCGCTGCCCCGGGGCCGGCGACTGATAGCGGGGATTCGCCACGGCATTTTCCCGTTCCGTCATGGCGCGATTGCCCTGCCAGGCCCAATCCAGGACGCTCGCATCGTACGCGAGGGTCTGTCCCCGTTCATCGTCCTTATGACCGGGCTTGCCCTGAGGCGGCAGCTGCATCGTCACCCAATCTTTGATCGTGACGACGGCCGGGTCGGATTTCCAATTGGTCTTACCTTTCTCGATAATCTGGAACTTCTTCCCGAACCAATCGAGCGTCTTCCCGATCAGCTCGTCCGAGCTGACTCCGGCCTTGATGCGACCGGTACGGTCCGGCAGCTCCCGCAGGTCGGGCATCACATCGTTGTGATACTCGCCCTGCTGCAGCGTGTTGTACACACGCCAGTAGCCCCACATGCCCGCGATGTAGTGATGCGCCACGTGGCAGTGAAAGAGGAAATCGCCGGCGAGCTGCTGGCAGAGCCCGGAGCCGCATTCAGTCTCCAAGTCCATGGTCTCGGACGGGCCGATGACTTCTACGTCGACCCGGTCGGATTTCATGCGAATGACCGGATACTTGACCGGTCCGTTCTTCGCGGCATGCCAGAGGGGCATTTCATCGATGGCCCGCGGGCTCCGGGGCCAGCGGATGGAGCCGCCATGAGGATGGTGCGAATGGAAGACTTCTGAGCCGCCGTGGACGAGGCGGAATTTCGCCGGGTCGCCCAGATAGCTGCGCGGCACGGTCGTGGCCGGATCGCCGAAGGTATAGGCGCTGTACGCCATCGACTCGTCTTCAAAGCCGAAGTACTCGTGCTGCGTCTGCATATTGTCGACGCCGAACGGTTCGCTCCGGTAATTCAGGGCACGGGCGACCGGCCGGTATACGTCGGTCAACGGATCGCGCTGCGGGAGGAAGTCGCCCTTCTTATTCAAGGGCCGGAAGGCCTCGTCGCCGACTTCATGATACATCAGCACGAATTCACGGAAATCGGGACCGGCCCCGTTCTTGATGATGGCCTGCCACCCGCTCTTCATCGGCACGGCCTCGCCGGTGCCCAGCGGGTCGAGATATTCGGACCCTTTGGGTTCGATGACGAAGGTGCCGAAGAGCCCCATGACGGTCAATTCCCGATCGTTGCTGTAGGAGTGAAACTGCCGGCCGCCTTCCTGTTGGGTCGGCGGGATGTACCACTCCAGGTCTACGGCCTTACCCTGGCCTGCGATGCTGTCTGGATTGGTCGTCGTCGCGGGCTGTCCGGTCGAGGCCACGATCATGCTGGAGCCGTGGACGTTGAGGCTGACCTCCTCGCCCCCATCCAGCTGGTTGCGCAAGGTGATCTTCACGCAATCGCCCTGGTTTCCCCGGATCGCGAGCGGCTGGATCCATTGACTCTGCAGGCCGTTTTTCACGGCGCCCGGATCATAGCCGTCCTTTTCACGCGCCTCGCGGTTCTTTGTTTCCTCCTCGCGCACCTTGTCGATGTTCTCGGTCAGGACGTACATGTAGCCGGGATAGAAGTCCAACCACATGTTGAGCGAGATTTCGACATTGATTGCGGAGATATCGTACTGTCGGACCGGTGCCGAGGCAGGACAGCGCCCGCCCTGCGTCGAGACCGGCTCCACGCCGGAATTCGACATGAGGAGGATATCCTGATTGCCCGCGCCATACTGGTGCATCATCGTCATGTTGTTATAGAAGCCACCTGTGCGCTGGGCTTCGGCATCCTGCTGCATCTGCTGCATGATGCGATGATGCTGGAGTTCGACCATGGCGCTCCGTCCGGGAGTGCCTTCCATGACATCCTCGACGATCGTTTGCCCCTTGAGTTGCTGAGCCCACGCCATGTTTGGTGACGGCTCCGCGGCTTCCTGATGCGCCGCATGTTGCGCCGCCGCCTCGCTGCCCGCCAAGGCGAGCGCTGCGCTCCACAGGACACTTGCAAATACCCGACGATGTTGACCCAGCCTCCGCTTCATCATGTTCTCTCCATGTTCCGCCTTGATAGATTCATACCCTGGTCGCCGGGTGCTTGTCCCAAACCCCACGCGCCACCTTCACTACATTGCCCGTACTCGCCTCTGAGCCGGACGATCCGGCCAACCCGTCCCTTCAGCTTGCTCCATCAATCGGTCGCAACCCTCTTGCGAGCCCCTGATGTGTTGTGAATCGATAAAGTCTGGCAGAGGCCAACTGCGTTGGAGGGATTCTCAGGAGGCCAGTCCATCTTCTCCCTGCTCCTCTGCCAGACAAGTCGTCATTCAGTCCCGTCCGTCAACACTTCCCTGGTTTTAACCGGCCATCTTAGTTGGAAAGAAAATACTCTGGCACTGGTAAATATCAGGGCACTTTGGCCCTGGCGTGGTAGCAACTGATATGCCAATGATCCATGTCAGGACCGCTACGGTATTAATCGCTTAAATGGCTAATTCGCGCTCATTTCTCGTAGGTTGTAGGAAGAAGGAGGAATGATGCAGCGCTATATGTCGCGATATATCGCGAGTGGTAGCGAGAAAACGCGATATATCGCAATGTCAATACACAATTCCTTCACATCAGGGGAAGATGGGCCGGGCGGCGGACTCCGAGCTTCTTCAGGCGGCTGCGTAACGTGCTGGGGTTCATGCCGAGTTGCGACGCCGCCCCGCGGGGGCCATAGATCCGCCAGTGGGTGGTTTCCAAGA
>CBDIWQ010000052.1:0-9222 GCA_965285965.1 uncultured bacterium
CAGCCCCACGTATTTGCTACACTCGTTCATGGCCTGCCCCCTCAATTTCGGCTCTGAGCCTGGGTTGAAAAACCTCAAGCTTAATCCGCGTCGCTTGAGGTGCGGCAGGTCAATACATTCTGTCTAAGTGATATCCGCCGGCCACACCTGGTCTGGCGCGCTCGTCTCGAACTGCCGGCCCAGCAGCGCCACCCTCCTACTTCCCAACCTGTATAGAAACGTTGTTAATTGGCAGTTGCCGCCTTTTCTATTAATACAAACATTTTTTCATTATTAGGGAAAATATTTTTGAGAAAAGAAAATAATCTGTCGATATAACGCAAAAAATTGATTTATATCGGAAACATTATGTTGACCATGCTTCCGCGACTGCCTACAATGAATCCAACTTAACTCAATTAAATAAAAACCATGAGTGCAAGAAAAAAGGAAGTTGCCTCGCTTGCCGAGGTGGAATCGAAGGGCATGACAGGCTCGCTGCAGAAAGGTTTGAAGCTGATCGAATTGCTTGTAGATTCCCTGACGCCTCTGACGTTGAGCGAGCTGGCGGCCTTGGCGGAATTCGATGTTTCCAGCACCCATAGGCTGCTGCAGGCTCTGATCGAACGGGGGTATGCGGTCCGTGAAGAGAGCTCGAAGCGTTATGTCCCCGGCCCGAGGGCCTTGTCGGGCTTGCGCATACTCCATCCCCTCAATGAGCTCAGGCGCGCTGCGCGGCCGATTCTCGATTCGCTGCGGGACACTACCGGACAGACCACCACGCTCGTCATTTTTGTTGCCAACCAGCGCATGGTGGTCGATATGGCGCGTGGCGCCCATCAACTGGTTCCGTATTACGAGACATGGGTTAACAGTCCCCTGCACGCGTCTGCGACCGGCAAGACCCTGATGGCATGGGTGAAGAAGAAGGAGTGGACGGAATTGATGGGTGAACCGCCGTACGCCAAAGTTACCGAGCAGACGGTGACCGACGAGGAGGGATTGAGTCTGGCGTTGGAGAAGGTCAGGGAGCAGGGATATGCGGTCGGCCGGGATGAGCCTTACCTCGGGATCACATCGATGGCTGCACCGGTCACCTATGGAAGCAAGGTGATTGGATGCATCGCGATCACCGCGCGGACTGACGCGATTCCGCCGGAACGCGAAAAGGAGTTCGGTTTCGCGCTGCGCACTTCAACTTCCTTGTTCACCCACAGCGCACACGATTTGCGGTCCATCTTTCACATGTTCAATTCAATGTCCAGCATGCAGCAAGCCGGGTAATAAGCACGTCGGTCGTTCGCCGACACAGATCAGAGGAGACGAGACATGGCCAAGTCCAGTTTGGAATGGGAAGCGCCGCCGCCGGTGCCGCCAGATCACTATGTAGACACCGCGATCTATACCAGCGAGGCAATCTTCCGGGAAGAACAGGAAAAAATATTTGCCAAGGCATGGAAGTTCGCCTGCCATGAAAGCGAATTTCCCAATCCCGGCGATTATCGCGTGACCGATGTGGCCGGCGTCAGCGTGGTGCTCATCCGCGGAAAAGACAGCCAAGTTCGCGCATTCGTGAATGCCTGCCCTCACCGCGGGGCGCCGCTGGTGCGCGCCAGCCGCGGCAACGCCCGCAACCTGACCTGCTTTTTCCACCTGTGGGGCTTCGACGATCAGGGGACCTGTCGGAACATCACCCGGCCGGAAGGGTATGAAAAGGTCGGTTATACGCGGGAATCTTGCGGCCTCCGATCGGTTCGGGTGGCGGAAAAGCTTGGCCTGTATTTTGTCAATCTGGACGACGGTGCAGAGGATTTTCACGAGCACATCGGCAATTCTCTGGTGCACTTGGAGGAATGCATGGGAACCGAGTCGATGGAGGTGTTTCACCTGCACCGTGCCATCGTAAAGGCCAACTGGAAGCAATGGCACGAGACCAACATGGAGCTGTACCACGAGTGGGGGCACGTGGTGAATCGGGCTACTAGCATCTCGGTCGAGGGCTACCACGAACGGATCTGGGAAATACATCCGGAAGGCCACGGCACCATGCGGCCGTTCCAGGTCAAGTACCAGAACTATAAGAGTTTCGAGGCACGGGACGCGCTGGAGCTTCCGGGCCTGACACCCGGCGAATTCCGGTTTGCCGATATTTTTCCCAACACCACCATCATCGTGCGCGCCACCAATGTGCGTATCGATACGAGCACGCCCCTCGCTCCGGGCCTGACGTTGCTCGAGCAGCGCGGATTGGGGATCAGGGGCGAATCCGAGGAAGCCCGGCGGCAGCGGCGCAGACATCACAACCAGATCTGGGGGCCGCTCGGACGCAATCTTCCGGAAGACCTGATATTCGTGGAAGCGGTGCACAAATCCTGCCGTCACGGCGCATCCCGCTACGGCTTGATCGCCAGACATGAAAACCTGATGGCACAAGATGACGAAATCATGCGCGCCTACTACCGCAGCTGGAGCCGAAAAATGAATCGGCTTTCCTATGATCCGTTCAGATTGCGCACTTCGGACTGATCGCATTCGGATACCAGAACAAGCAAGGAGACAGGCATGGACGGAAAGCTACGCACGACAGTGGAAGAATTCATCGGCAATACTTGCGAACTGCTGGACCAGGAACAGTTCAGCCAGTTTCTTTCCGAGTGCACGGAGGAATTCAGTTATCGCGTGTCCACGCACAGCCCCGACCTGGGAAAGGACATGGTCTGGCTGGACCACGACCGCAACGGGTTCGAATCGATGATACGGATGCTGCCCGAGCATGTGCGCATCGATGCCTCCCTGAGCCGGCACGCCATCGTCGCCAGCATGACGCGCATCGATGCATCGTCGGCTGCGGTGCGTACCAAACTCTCAGTATTCCAGACAGATCTCAATGGCACGTCATCGGTCCTCGCAATAGGAACCTATCGCGATGTGGTCGACATCAGTGAACCTGAAAAGCCGAAGCTGAAACAACGCGAACTCAGGCTCGACACCCGGGAACTGGGACCAGGGGTGCATGTGCCCCTGTAACTGGATTCCGGCTTTAATTTCCACGCTTAACTTCAACCCAGGAGGGGACTCCAATGAATGCAAAGGCTGCACGAAAGTTGAATGTTGCGATTCTTGGCTCCGGGAACATCGGAACCGACCTCGCATACAAGATTCTGCGCAATTCGAAGTTTGATCTTAGGATGGTTTCAGGCATCGACCCTTCTTCGGAAGGTCTGGCCCGAGCCCGGGAGCTGAAAATCCCGACTTCCGCCGATGGCGTCGAAGCCATCTTGGAAGAAAAGGGTATCGACCTGGTGTTTGAAGCGACTTCAGCGAAGGCGCACATGCAGAACGCGCCCCGCTTCGAAGCTTGTGGGATCCGTGCCATCGACCTTACTCCCGCCAAGGTTGGGCCGAGCGTGGTGCCTTGCGTCAATCTCGACAACATCGAGTCGGCAACCAATGTCAATCTTATCTCCTGCGCAGCGCAAGCAACGATTCCCATCGTGTACGGATTTAGCCAGGCAGGCAAGGTTCATTACTCGGAGATAGTCGCGACCATTGCCAGCAAGGGTGCCGGCAAGGGAGCGCGGGACAACATCGAGGAGTTTACCCATACCACGGCGCGCGCGCTGGCCGACATCGGTGGCGCCACGCGCGGCAAGGCCATGGTGGTGCTGAATCCGGCAGACCCTCCGCTCATCATGCGCAACACCATTTACGCGGTCATGGACGAGGATACCGACGACAATGAAGTGCGTCGTTGCGTCAACGAAATGGTCGAGAAGATCCAGCGCTACGTGCCCGGTTACAGGATGGTCGTCGAGCCATTCCGGCGTGGCGACCACTACATGACCACGGTGGAAGTAAAGGGTGCGGGTGATTACCTGCCGACCTATGCCGGCAACCTGGACATCATCAACGCGGCGGCGATCGCCGTGGCAGAGCGCTTCGCCGATCGGATGGCGTACAACTAAAGGAGGCAGAGATGGCAAAAATCACCCTTGTTGACGTGACCTTGCGTGACGGGAACCATACTTACAAGCACCAGTTCACGCCGGAGATCGTGGCGAAGACGGCGGCGGCGCTGGACGCGGCCGGAGTCGACTATATCGAGGTCGGCCATGGCGACGGGCTAGGCGGAAGCTGCCTGCATGTCGGGCGGGCAGTTGTCAGCGATCGCGAACTGGTCAAGGCGGCAACCGGCGCGGTCAAGCGCGCAAAGATCTCCATCATCCTCATTCCGGGCATGGGGAGCTTCCAAGATCTGGCAATGTCGGCCGAACTTGGCGTCAGCATGGCGCGTATCGGCACCCATTGCACCGAGGCCGATATCACCGAGCAGCATATTCGGCGTGCAGACGAACTCGGTATGACGCCAGTCGGCTATCTCGTTTCGGTGGGAATGACCAGCGCCGAGCGGCTGGCATCGGAGGCCGCGAAAATGGAGTCCTATGGCGCGCGCTATATCAACCTGGCCGAGTCGCAGGGGCATCTCGTGCCGTCTGAAGTCGCCGCGCGGATCAGGGCGGTGCGCAAGGCGGTGAAGGTGCCGATAGGCTTCCATCCCCACAATAATATGGGGCTGGCAATCGGCAACATCCTGGCCGCGCTGGACGAAGGAGCAAGCTATATCGACGGCAGCCTGAAGGGATTTGGCGGAGGCGCCGGCAACGCCCAGACCGAGGTTGCCGTGGCGGCATTGAAGAAGGCTGGCCATGAGTTGAACGCGGACCTGTTCGGAATCCTGGACGCCGCGGAGATATTCCAGAACCTCGTTCAACCCCACCCGATGCCGATCATCGACAATGACTCGATCTTGATGGGATTTGCCAATGTCTATGGCGGCTATGTGTTGCCGATCAAGAAGGCGGCGCAGGAATATGGTTGCGATCCGCGCGAGCTGATTCTCCGATTGGGCGCCCGCAAGGTGGTGCATGCGCAGGAAGATGCCGTGATCGACGAGGCAAAGAGATTTGCCGCGGAGCGGGCCGCCACCGTGCGCGCCGCCTGAGAAAAGGGCCGGCATCATGCGCGTTCTATTCAGGTCGCCTTCGGGAGTATCCATGCCGATCGAGCCGCAGCGCCACGAGCGCTTGTTGCTGGCAGGGCTCAGATCCGGCCTGAATCTGCCCTATGAGTGCGCCACCGGCACCTGCGGTAATTGTGCGGCGACTGTGGTTTCGGGCGAGGTGACGACTACCTGGCCCGAAGCACCCGGCAGCAAGGCACTGAAGGGAAGGGCGGACCGGATTCTGTTGTGTCAGTGTGAGCCCGCCGGAAATTGCACGATTGAGTTCCAGGAACCCTCAGCGCTCGTGCCGGGCGCAGCCAGTATCCCCGCACACGGCAACGCGAAAGTGTCGGGCGTGGAGCGACTGGCCGATGGGCTGTATGAGGTGGACGTGGAATGCGATACGGCGTTCGCCCCGGCCCCCGGGCAGTTCATGTTGCTTGCCGCGGAGGGGATCGCGGGATACCGAGCCTATTCGGTGTCCCGTGCCGCAAATGGCGGGCGGACGCTGAGCTTTGTGGTGCGGGCCAACCCGAGCGGTAGCCTGTCGCAGCGGCTTTGCGAACGTAGTGCCGTTGGCGCAACCTTCCGGATTTTCGGGCCGCTGGGACGCGCATTTCTGGCAGAACAGGAGAGTGGTGACGTTAGCGTGGTGGTCGGCGGCTCCGGTCTCGCAGTCGCCATGGCCATCGCCGACCATATGGCAAGCGCCGCAAAGGCCGGAACACTGCGCTTGTTCATTGGCCTGAAACGGGCTGACTGTGAGCCCGTATTGGCCTGGCTCGCATCGCTCGTGACGCGGACACCCGAGCGCAAGATTGCGGTTTCGATCGTGCTGTCGGAAGACCAGCCGCCGGAGCATGCCGGCCATCCTTTCGCCTTTCATCATGGCTTGGTCCACCAGGTGGCACTGGATGACATGCCCGTCTGGAGCCGGGATACCCTGATCTTCGTGGCAGGGCCACCGCCCATGGTCAATCTCTCGATCCAGGGATTTTACCGTTCAAGGCGCTTTTCCCCGGCACAGATTCGCTATGACAGATTTTCCTGAAAAAGGAGTGAAACATGGAGCAGCATGCAGCATGCGAATGGGTAAGGGTATGCCCGGTAAGCAGCCTGGAGGAATCCGTGCCGCTGCAAGTCGAGGCTAACGGGAAAGAATACCTGGTGCTACAGGTCCATGGCGAAGTGCATGGGCTGCCCGCGCTCTGCCCCCACATGGACGAGCCTCTGGCGGATGCGCTTTGCGATGGATTTTATTTAACATGCCTGAAACACCTTTGGCAATGGGACGTGCGCACCGGAGAAGTGGCAGGCTGCGGCGAAGCGCCGTTGGAGAAGGTTCCGTTGAAAGTCGCCGACGGGGAGGTGTACCTGAAGTCAGAATAATAACGATCTTGCTATGTCCTTTTGGGACGCGCATCCCATTCTAATTCAAACTACGAGGAGACATCATGAGACATTCATACTGGATCGGAGCAGTCGCATGGATCGCAGCGCAATCCGCCGTTGCCCAGACCATCAATGTCAGTAACTGGGTACCTCTCAATCATCCCCTGGTCACGGAAGTGATCAAGCCCTTGTGCGATGACTTCACGAAAGCCACGTCCGGCAGGGTAAAGTGCAACATGCTGCCCAAGGCGGTATCCGCGCCGGCGCAGACGTTCGATTCGGTGAAGAATGGGATCGCGGACCTGTCCTTCATCGTCGACGGCTACACTCCGGGCCGGTTCATCCTTTCGACCATCGCCGAATTCCCGCTCTCGGGAAACAAGGCGGAGGTGAATTCGGTCGCATACCAGCGCGTCTATGACAAATACCTGGCCCAGGCAGGGGAGCACAAAGGGGTCAAGGTGCTCGCAGTATTCACCCATGGTCCAGGCCAGCTCTTTACCACCACGAAGGAGATCGATTCCGTCGACGATCTGGCGGGCATAAAACTGCGTACTGGGGGCGGGGTGGTCAACGAAGTCATCCGCCTGCTTGGCGCTACTCCCATGCTCAAGCCGGCGCCTGAAGTGTACGAGCTGCTTTCCGGACGTATCATTGACGGCTTCGTTTTCAACAAGGACTCGCCGGTTTCCTTCAAGCTCTATCCCCTAGTCAAATACGCGACCTATGTTCCGGGTGGACTGTATAACGTCAGTTTCACCATCATCATGAACGAAAAAAAATGGAACGCGATATCGGCCGCCGACCGGAAGGCAATCGAGCCGCTACTTGGCGAAGCGCTGGCGCGGCGTGCCGGACATGCCTACGACCTGGCCGACGTTCATGCGGACAAGGTAATGCGGGAAGCGGGAATCGTTCCGGTAGCCGCCTCCGCCGATTTTGTCGAAGAAATACGTAAGCGCACAGGCGGGCTGAAAGAAGACTGGGCGGAAAAGGCGAAAGCGCGCGGGATTGATGCGAATCAGGCATTGAAGGCGTTTCAGGGCGAGCTGGACTCCTTGTCGTCCGCAAAGTCGGCGATGAACGAAGCGAAGCGCTAGAGAGGTGCCCCATGAAGATCCTGACTCCAGCCGTTGCAGCGGTTGAAAGGGCATCATTGTGGATCCTGAGAGGATGTTGCGCCTTTCTGCTCCTGTGTATGATGGTCCTGACCTGCGCTGATGTAGCCGGAAGGTATTTTTTCAACGCACCCGTATTCGGAGCGCTGGAAGCCACCGAAGTGTTACTGGCTGCCGTGATTTTCATGGGGATCCCCATGGTGTCGATTCGCAACGAACACATCACCATCAATCTGTTTGATTCTGTCCTGCCTCCGGCGCTGTTCCGGATCCAAAACGTGCTCGTCAACCTTATCGGTACCCTGTGCTCGGTGTTCATTGCCTGGCAGCTTTGGTCCCGCGCCGAGGGGATGCTGCTCTCCGGGGAAATGACCGCTCAGCTGGAAATCAGGCTGGGCTGGCTCACCGTACTGATGGCCGTGGCAATGGGATTGACGGCCATGGCGTTCGCTGTGGCAGCGCTCAGGAAGGAACATCAATGCAATGATGCCGTAGCGGGAGGGCACTCATGACAGAGGCATGCTTGGGCTTTGCGACGTTCCTTTTGCTGTCGCTGATGAGAATACCGATCGCATTCTCCATGCTGATCGTGGGGTTTGTCGGATTCGGTCTCAAAGTCAATTTTGACGCGGCCGCAGCCATGGCGGGCCAGACGGTGTATGAAACTGGCCTGTCTTACACTCTCTCGGTGGTACCCCTGTTCATCCTCATGGGCAATCTGGTGGTGCGCGCCGGGATTTCCAACGAACTTTTCGACTCCGCTTACCGTTTCGTTGGCCACAAGCGTGGCGGACTGGCGATGGCCAGCATCATGTCGTGCGCCGGTTTCGGCGCCGTATGCGGCTCATCAGTCGCCACGGCAGCGACATTCGCCCGCGTCGCCTATCCCTCCATGCGCAAATTCGGCTATGACGAGGGTTTCGCCGCCAGCAGCATCGCCGCCGGGGGCACGCTCGGGATTCTGATTCCTCCATCCACATTCATGATCCTGTACGGCATCCTGACCGAAACGAGCATAGGGAAGATCTTCATCGCGGGAATCATCCCTGGAATCCTCGCCACAGTGTTCCTGTGCGTGGCGATTTCTGTAATGAGCCGCTTGAATCCCGCACTTGCCCCCGCCGGTCGCCGCAGCAGCTGGCACGAAAGATTTGCCTCCCTGACGAAAATATGGCCGGTGGTCGCTTTGTTCACGCTGGTCATGGGCGGCATCTACGGAGGAGTATTCACCACCACCGAGGGCGCAGGAATTGGCGCGGCGGGAGCCTTGGCCTTCGCGCTGTACCGTGGCTCGTTAACATGGGAAACGCTGATCGATCTGCTCGCTGATACGGCTAAAACCACGGCCGCGCTGTTCATGGTCGTCATCGGTGCCCTGGTGTTTGCCAATTTTGTTAACTTCACCTCGATGCCGACCGACCTGCGTGAAGCGGTATCCCTGTTCCGGGATAATCCGCACTTCGTGGTGTTGTCGATTTTCCTAATCTACATCGTTCTTGGCACCGTCATGGAAGAAATATCCATGATGTTGCTGACTGTCCCGCTGTTTTTTCCCCTGATCGTCGAACTGGGATTCGACCCGGTATGGTTTGGCGTGATGGTGGTCCTGGTGGTGCAAATAGGGATGATCTCTCCGCCGGTTGGCATGAATATCTTTGTGGTTCGCAGCATATTGCCGGAAGTTTCCGTCATGTCCATCTTCAGGCGGATATGGCCGCTCAACGTGGCATT
>CBDIWQ010000053.1:0-10835 GCA_965285965.1 uncultured bacterium
TACTGCACGGGGTCTGTGTCCTGAAACTCGTCCACCAGCACCGCGCGATAGTCCTGCTTGATCCGTTCGCGCACGGCCGGATGGTCGAGGAGCAGCGTCCGGGCTCGGGCGAGCAACCCGTCGAAGGACAACCACCCTTTCTCGATAAACGAACGGCGCACCTGCGCGACGAAGGGCGTCAATAACTTCAAGGCATGCATGAAGAATTCATGGTCAACATCCAGCAAGGCCTTACCTGTATCAATAATCCGAACAGCTTCCTTAAAATCGTCCGGCTCCCATCCGGCGACCGCATTGCCGGGCTCTTTCCTCAACACCTCGCGTTCCCCGTCCGGCAATTCCCGATGCCCTCCGGCGCCTTGTTCAATGAGGAGCGTGAACAGCGCGACGCTCGCAGCCAGCATCAGTTCAATCTTTCGCCGCTTCGGGCGGTCGTGGGTATCGAGCAGGCCCTGAGCCTGCCCCCGCAAGCGGGTCAGCCATTCGACGATGAGGGGATCGGGGCCGGTGCCTTCGAGTTGGTGCGACAGGCCCGGCACGTCGACCAGCTCACTGCAAAGAGCTCGGGCGAACGTCCGCAGCTCTTCTAAGGAAGCCGTGCGCAAGAGCGCTCGCCACAGGGCGTGATGCGTCCCCTGTCGGCTCAACTCGCGATCGGTCCATACATCCCAGGCCGCCGTAAAATGTTCCTCGAACCGGGATCCGTCGTCTTCCTGAAACGCCGGGTCGACGCCGCTTTCCAACGGGTACAAGCGGAGCAGGTGCGCGGCGAAACTATGGAGCGTGCCGATCTGCGCTTTTTCGATATCCTGAAGCGCCGCGTCGGCCCGGGCGACCAGGGCGTCCATGGAGAGACTGTAGCGGACTCTCAGCGCCTCCGGAGCCACTGCGCCCCCATCCCCCGCGCCGACGGTCTCGGGCCGCAGCAAGGCCGTCAACCGCTCTCTCAATCGGACCTTCATCTCGGTCGCCGCTTTATTGGTGAAGGTGAGGGCGACGATGCGGGTAATGGGCACCGGATCCGGTTGTTTGACCAGCAAATGAATCAGGCGATTCACCAGCAACGTCGTCTTGCCGGTGCCCGCGCCGGCCACCACCACGACGTTCCGGTCGAACGTCGTTTCCGCCAGCTCACGCGGCAGACGGTCGGGAATCAGCGCGACGTCACTCATCTTTGACCTTCTGGCTCCGCATGGTTTTCAGTACTTTGGATTCCGGCGCCCGGTAGGCCCGCCACCAGGTCGGCGTATGGTCGCGGCGGCAGGAGACGCGAAAGTCGCAGGTATCGCAATACCCGTTCGGCAGGATGAAGAAGCGCCCGGCGCGTATGCCGTCAATCAATGTATGGAGAGTGCCTTTGAGCTGCAGGCCCTTCTCTGATTGCCAGACGGACGATTCGAACGTCGACCGGACGATCGGGGTCGGCCAGTTGGGTGCCAGAAAGACCAGCTGCACCTGGGTCGGCTTCGGCTGACCGGGAAGCTCCAAACAGGCATACAAGGGCGGCTGCAGGCGATACCCCCGGATCGCGGCCTGGACCAGGTTGCGATCCTCCGTCTTACTGGCTGATCCCGTCTTGAATTTGTAGTCGATGATACGCAGCCCGTCCGAATCAGGGCGCCGGTCGATGCGGTCCACGCGGCCGTGAATCAGGATCGGCGTGCCCTCAGCCGTCAGCGGCGGCAGCGTTCCTCGCGCGTCGATCTCAAACGCCGCAGGGATAAAGGGATCGTCCGCCTGCGCCGCTTCATCGGACTCCACCGCGGCGGCCACGAGGGACACGAGCCCGTCCTTGGCGAGTTCCCATAACAGGTAGTGGCCCGTCGGATAGCGGCTCTCGTATTCGGCGGCGGCCTCCTCGACGGCCGAATGAATACACCAGGCCACCGAATCATCGGTGACCGGCTCCGCCGGCCAGCCCATGGGAATCAGCTGTTCGTAGCACCGCCGCAGCGCCGCATGGCAGACCGTGCCGAGCACCGACGCATCCACACCCTGCTCGGCCGATTCGCGCACCGGTTTCAGCTTGAGCACGTCGGCGGAAAAATATTGAAACGGACAATGGGCATAGCGCTCCAGCGGCGTAGGGGCCAGCCCGCGTTCCACCACCTTGTTCCAATGGGCGTCCAGTGCGCCGGTCATTCCGTCATGCGCCGCCAGCAGCGGCCTCTCGTCTTCCATCTGCCGCAACGCTTCGAGGCCGTGCGTGAAGGACTGCCCGTCACGTCCGATGGCGTTCAGCAGGGGCGCCGCATCCTGGCCGTCGATCGCCATCCAGAGCGCCAGCTCTTCCGGCGGAAGGAATGTGCGGATCAGCGGCCGTTGGGCCACGCGATCGGTCAAGCGGCGGGGCACCGCTTCGATCGCCACCTCATCGATGCCACAGAGCCCCGGCATATCCGCCACATAGGGCGAGGGCATCAGCACGCGCCCCTGATCGTCGGCCCGTTGATAGGAGACGATCAGCCGATCGGCTGCCGCCTGCCGCAGCAGCGCCAGCAGGACCGCTTCCTCTTCATAGCCCCCGAGCTTTTCGTCGATCTTGAAGCCGAGCGTCTCATCAAGCACGCGGCGATGCCGGTCACGAAGAAACGGATCTTCGCGGATATACCGTGGAAACACTTTATCGTTGAGACCGATCACGAACAGGGCTTTGAACGGGAGGCCGCGCGCCGCCATGACGTCCAATATGGCCACGCCGCAATGGTCGGTCGGGTCCGGCTGCACCGTCGTGCGTTCGACCGCATGGATGAGCAGTTCGACGAACTCCGCCCAGGTCATCTCATCCCCGATGGCGTCCAGTTGAGTGAGCGAAACCCACACGCGGTCCAGTGCCTCCCAGACCGGCGTGATCACGTGCTCGGCACTCTCCTCTTCCATGTGCTCGGGGCGGCTCAGGTGCCTGGCGGCCAGCTCGCGGAACGCTGCCACCAGCTGTCCCGCCGTGCCCCTGGCGGGAAGCGCCGCGGTCTCCGCGATCAACTCGGATATCAGGAGCCAGAAAAGCCGGGTGACGTCGGCCGGCACATCCGGCGGGCCGGCGCGAAGGTCCTCTGCTTCTTCGGCTGTTTCGGCGCCGGCCCGGCCGGCGACGTCCAACCTGGCCCATTCCTCTCGGCCTTTCGTGATGTGCAGCGCGGACACCATGAGCTTCCACAGATCGGGACGAACCTGTGCACCGGCTTCCGTGAGGAGCGCGCTGCGGTACAGCGGAGAAGTGACGACGTCCAGCACGGCGGTCCGGTCAAAGTCATTCATCGGCAGCGTGGCCAGTTGAAGCAAGGTCTTGCAGAGGGGTTCGTGGATGAGCGGGCGGCCCGCGGTACCGCGCAGCGGAATACGATGCCGCTCGAAGACCGAGCGCAGCACCGGCCGGTACGGGTCGAGGGTCCGGGCTACCACGCCGATGTCGTCGAAGCGATAGTCGTGGGTCTCCACCAGGTCGAGGATCTGGCGGCAAGCCGACGCCAATTCCTCTTCGGCGCCGACCACGCTGCGCATGGACAGCGCAGGCTGGGGTCTGGCGGGCGTGCCGGGGTCCGCAAGGCGCACCAGCTGATCCGGAGCCGGAATGAGCGGTTCAATATACCGATCGAAAAAGCGCTGCGCGAACCGGAAGGAGCGATGAGGCTCCAAGGGGAAGAAGAGCGTGGTCGGCACCGCTTTGCTCAGCGCGTCGAAAAATGATAACTGGACCTGGGTCAGATCATAAAATCCATAATAGAAGGCCTGCGCAAGCGCCCCGACGAACCGGGAGGCCGGGACGGACCGCAGCAGCGATTCCGCCAGATCATCGGCCGTGCCGATCTGCAACGTGGCGCCCGCTTCTTTCACGGCGCCATAGAGCGAAAATAAGGCCTGCAGCCAGTGGGCCTCCTCCCGGTCGAAATAGCCCTCCTCAAGACCCCGCAAAGCGGAGGCCGGATCGACGCCGGCGTCTTTCAAATCCCGCACCGTGGACCAGAGTGCGTTCCAGGTTCCAGAGGAATGGCCGATGTGTTGGAGGGCGGTGAGGCCGGGCAGACGGCTTCGCACGATATGGCGCACAAGTTGCTCAAAGAACAGTTCATCGGCCAGTCGCAGGGGCGGAGCGGCCCCCGCCTCTTCGCGTGCTTCGTCGGCCAGCCGCAAGGCGAGTTGGTGAAACGTCAGAAGATGGACGTTCAGCAGCGAGAGTCCCTGCTCGATGGCCAGGAGCCGGCGCAGCCGGTCGATTAACGCATTGGAGGGTACGAGGACGGCGAGGGGCGCGACAGGATCGCGCGCCTTAGTCTGCCGGATGTGATCGACGAGCGAGGATTCGAGATGCGGATGAAATCGACCCGTTACAACGCGGAGCATGCGAAGACGTGATGCGTGATGCGTAACGGGTGATCGGCTGGAACCGAAGACAAGAAGGGATGGGTGATGCGTGATGGGTGATGCGGGGGGACCGGGGGAATCACGTGATCCGGGAGCCGTGATGCGTGATGGGTGAAGAGCGGAAAACCGATCCGCTCGAGCTTATGACTGATCACTCATCCCCCGTCACTCATCACTAATTGCGCATCACCGCTCGCTACCCGGTCTCAGGGCCCAGCAACTCGCCGTTACAATCGACGCACGCCCAATCCCCGTCGATGAACGCCATGGGCTCCCCGCAGATACCACAGTCGGGCGGCGGACCCTTATCGATAATCGGCAAGGGCGGAAGCTCGAACTCGTCGTCGTCATCAGAGACCATAGTGATGGAGATCCTTACTCACGGGGTTTCATTTTGAGGAGCAACGCCTTTTCGGCGCTCTCTCGGCTCGGGACACCGACAAACGTCAGCCGGCCGTCGATGATGGTCGCAGGGACGGCGCGGACGGAATGCCGATCAGCGAGGGCTTGCCCGTCCTCCGTCGTGATATCGACTTCCCGATAGGAAAAACTGTACTTGACCCGCAGTTGTTTCCAGAGGTTTTTGGCCGATGGACAGGCCCCGCAACTCGGAGACACGAGCAACATAACATTCGGCATGCCACACTCCCTTACTATTGAGGGCTGGATCTTAGCATCCGCAGAAAACGGCACGCAAGGCGGGGCACGAGCCGCGGCACAAAGGCGCGACGTCACTGCCATCTGCGAACCGACTACTGATCGGGCAAACCGAGGGCCGCTCATCCGGGACAATCTGGAAGCGAGTCATGTCGGCGAAACCCGGCAGCAAGGCGGCCGCCAGCGCATGAGAGAACCGTACTGGCAGAGAACCCCGGTGTTACCAGCCATCCCGTCCTGTACATATCGATCCGGCCGTGCGCGAGGCGTCTACCAATCGGCTCCGAGCCGATCGATCACGATGTGATGGACGACGGAATAGGGCCCGAGCGTCGCCAGATACAGGGCGGTCTCGGCGACATCGAAGGGATCGATTTTCTCGCTTCTCAAAATGTCCTCTTGCGACGCATCCACCAATTCGTCCGCTACGGCACCGGGACAGATGGCGCTCACCTTGATATGGAAGGGGCGGCCTTCGTCGGCGAGGGCTTTGGTCAAGGCCATAATCCCATGCTTCGAGGCGCTGTAGGTTCCCGTGCCGGCCCACGCCTGCAGTCCTGCGACGCTCGACACGTTGATGATGCACCCGCCGTCCTGCTGCTGCATCTGTTGGAAGCCGGCCCGGCAGCAAAAGAAGGTGCCGCGCAGGTTCACGTTCATGACGGCATCGAAGGCCTCGGTGGTCGTGTCCGCCAATCGTCCGCCGCCGCCGATGCCGGCATTGTTCACCAGGATGTCGAGCCGGCCGTAACGCCTCACCGTCTGGTCGATCAAGGCATCGACCTGGCGCTCGTCGGCCACATCGGTCTGCACCGCCCAGGCCTCCCCTCCCCGTTTCGCGATCTCATCGACCGTGCGCTGGCAGAGCGCCATGCGTCTCGCCGCCGCGACGACCTTCGCCCCCTCAGCGCCGAACTTCAGCGCAATGGCCTTGCCGATGCCGCTGCTGCTGCCGGTCACGATGGCCACCTTGCCGGGTAACCGCTGCATGGGCGCTCTCACTGTCGTGTGATGTCGAGCCGGATGCCGACTTCATCCAAATGGTGCAGGAGATCCAACGGATCCTGGTAGACGCGATAAGCCCCGGCACGCTCCAATTCCTCCCGCCCGTATCCGCCGGAGAGCAATCCGATCGACAAGGCAAAGGCGCGCCGCGCGGCCAGCAAATCCCATACACTGTCTCCCACGATGATGCACCGGCTCATCGGCAGACCGAGACGCTCGCCGGCGGCCAGAAACAGGTCCGGATCGGGTTTCGCAAAACGGACATCGTCACGGGTAATCACCGGTACGTCGTCGCGAAGCCCTAAGAGCTTGAGGGCATGCCGCGCGTTTTCCAATCGTCCGCTGGTCGCAATCGCATGCGGCACCCGATGCGCAGCCAGGGTGTCGAGCAATTGGTGCGTGCCGGGCAGCACCCGGAGAGAATACGCTTGTTTGGCATAAGCTTCATGGTGCACCCGCTGGATCTGCTCGGTTTCCTCCTTCGAGACCGGCCGTCCGGTTTCCCGCAGTAAGGCATTGAGCATCAGGCCGCCGCTCATGCCGATCTGCCGATGGATCCTCCAGACCGGCAATTCAATGCCTGCGACCTGGGTCGCCTCGCGCCAGGCGAGCACGTGCTGATAGACGCTATCGACCAGCGTGCCGTCCAAGTCGAACAGGAAAGCCAACGGCTCGGGGTCCGGCAAGACAGCCACCAGGCTATCCTTCCAGTTTGGCATCCATGGTGATGGTCGTATTGAGCAGGCGCGAGATCGGGCAGCCGGTTTTGGCGCCCTACGTCGCCTTCTCCCAGGCCGCCTGATCCGCCTTGGGCACCTTGCCGGTCACCGTCAAATGGATCCCGGTCACGGTCCATCCGGCATCAACCTTATCGAAGGTGACAGCGGCCGTCGTCTCCAGTTTCTCGGGCACCAGGCCGGCACTGCCCAATTGACCGGATAACGCCATGGTAAAGCAGCCGGCATGCGCCGCGGCAATCAATTCTTCGGGGTTCGTTCCGGTGCCGTTTTCAAACCGCGTCGAGAAGGAATACTGCGTTTTCGACAAGACGCCGCTGTCGGTCGACACCGTACCTTTGCCGGTCTTCAAATCACCTTGCCACATTGCTGAGCCTGTGCGTTTCATAAGAGCCTCCTTGTGGATGAACGAAGCGTCGATCGAATGGGATGAGTAAACGTGATTCAACGCGACGCGACGTTCTTCAGTTGCGCGTCGCGGACGATCTGGTCCCGAATCTGCTGGACCGCCTCGGAGAGAGCCCGGTTGAGCCGTGCCCCTGGCGGCACGCCTTTTGTGGGATTGAAGGTTTCACGAAAGGTGGCTTTCCCCGTATAGGTGCCGAGCAACTCCCCGTCCGGCTTCAGGACGAAGAGCGTCAGGGCCGCCTCGCCGCTGCTCACGTGGCTCTTCAGGCGGAACAGCGTCGTGACCGTCTGCACCCCCGGCACATAACTCCAGAGCTGCGGCCGGTAATGTTCATAGAGGGCGTTGATGCGTGCGGTCAGAACCACATCGGGCCGGGGATCGAATCGAGTCACTCGCGCAAAGGTCCCGGAGGCTTGCAGCTCCTTGAGCAATTCCGCTTCGATCTGCGCTCTCAGTTCGTCGGGTTCCGTGTTTTTGGCCCTGCTGCCTTCGAGGCCGAAGGTTTCCTTTCCCGACAAGAGCTCAGGCGGCACATAGAGATCATGCAGTTCGGCTGTGGCATCGATGATGCCACCCTTGGGCGCGAGCGTGATGTCGGGGACATATCGGTGACCGCAGCCGCCCATCATGGCAACCACGACAAGCAGCGCCGAGCACATCAAGACCCGATACCCCATAAAGGTGAGTACTCCTCTGCCTGTGACGGCTAGTTGTGTGTATCTGAGCGCAGCCATCCAGTCACAGCGACTGCAAAGACAGGACCAGAAAACAGGATGGTTCTGAGGCCAGAGCCTGATCTGCAATCTGCGGACACTTGGGTGAATAGGGCGAAGAGTCGCGGATTCTCAGGAGGATTTGGGCCGAGACCTGGAAAGGTTGTCCTGGTGGAGACATCCCGTCCTCCTGTAACATCACTATTCCGAATCATTGACGACGAATCTCAGGTCAACGGCGGCCGATGAGGCTCACCCATTTATAGGTGCGGCGCCCCCGTTTGCGGAGAAGGGCAAGAAAGACCGTCGCCCAGATACTCCCCAACACGATGAGACGGTCGCCGAACCAATCGCGAGACAGGCGTTCGTGTGAGAAGTATCCGGGAAGCAGCATCAGGATCGTCACGACGGTCGCCATCATGGTCACGGGCACAACATCCTCTTCGGCGGACCAGAGAGCTATCCAGACTACGGGAATGACGAAAAGCCCATGCCACGGGAGGAGCGTGGAGTCGGACAGCCCGTCCAGCAGAGCGATCATGATCGCGACCGCAAGGACGAGAAGCACGATCCAGAGGCTCGTCTTAGGTTCTTTCACGGTGATTTCCCCTTCTGTTCATCCTCTAGGATACTGCCTCTTGAGCTTAGCGGCCCACACGATCCTATACAACCGGCTCATTAAGACAGATTCTTTCATGATTTAACGGGGGTCAAGCCGTGAGGGAAGAACACCGATAGGACTATGTATCGGATCATTTAGTGTAACGGATCACGGAGGCGGCTGGCATGGCGGAGTCGAGGACGCATGAGGAAGTACGGGCGGCATGGGCTGAACTGGTGCAAGAGATCCGCACGGGCGTGCTCCTCACGCTCCGCAACGGGCGACCGTTCGGATCGCACGTGGCTTATATCGCCGGCGAGGACTGGACCCGCGTGTATGTGCATCTGAGCCGGCTGGCGCTGCACACGCAGCATCTGCTGACCGATCCGCGCGTCTCCTTTTTCGTTGCGGAGCCTGATCGGCCGGAAAAGAACCCGCTGGCGTTACGGCGCATCAACCTGCAAGGGACAGCCTCCATCATGCCGGACGACCTGCCGTCGTATGTGAACGTGAAACACGCGTACCTGGCGCGGTTCCCTCAAGCCGCCATGATGTTCGGCTTCGGAGACTTTAATCTGTGGGAACTCCGGATGGATGACGCACATTTCGTGTTGGGCTTTGGACAAGCCTATCTCAGCCGCGCCGATGCGCCGCAAGAGTGGACGCATCAAAGGCCCGCGTGAACGCCCAGCGCACCCCGTTCAGGCTTGATCCGCGGATAGTCAGGCCGCCGCCTCCCGACTCACCGCCACATCGGACGCGCCCGACTCTTCCATGATCCGCTTCGCCCGGTCGATTTCACCCTCGTCGCGGCAGTGGACGGCGATCAGGACCCTGCCTTTTTCGAGATGGCCTTCATAGCGCCGGGCTTCGTACTCCGGAATCCCGAGTCCGATGAGCCCCCCTGCAAGTCCGCCGACGCTGGCACCGATTCCGATGCCACTCAGGGTGGCCAGAAGCGGCCCCGCTGCTACGAAGAGCCCTAAACCGGGAATGGCCAGCGTGCCCATGCCGGCCAATAGTCCGAGCAGCCCTCCGAGTACCCCGCCGGCACTGGCGCCTGTCGCCGTGCCCTGTAGGCTCTTCGATTGCTTTTCAATCGCGATTCCCTCGTCTCCTTGATTATGCGCCGCCAGGACCGACACATCGGCCGGCATGAAACCGGCCGCCCGCAACCGGTCGATCAGCTTTGCCGTTTCCGCCTGCGTATCCGTAATTCCATACACCGCTTTGGCCATGCTTCCTCCTCGTTCCCGGGTTGCACCGGCAATTCCGTCGTCTATGAATGATTGTGCTGCAGAGCCCGTCTCACGGAGAAATCACGGGGTGCGGAGACGAGTGCGGCCGGATTGCTTGAGCAGGAGAGCAGACGGCCACACCGTCGGTATCGTGCGCCAAGGGCTGTGGATGGTCTACTGTGGGATTCCCTGGAGAAGAGGAGCGCCGATGGGGATGAGGCAGGCTGCGCTGTGCCGGAGGAGCTTGGAATCGACTCCTAGGGGTGGCGTCGCCAGAGGTGACACAGTGCGCTGCCCAGAGCAAATCCGCCGCCGAAGGCCAGACCGAGAATGACCATGACAAAGCCGTCCACGCTCTTTTCACGCCACCGCACATGGTCTTCGGCCTGCGGCCCGAGCGTCGCTTCGCCCCCCATCCACATATGTCCGTCTTCAATATTCGGTTGCAGTTCTTTAATCAGTTTCATATGTCTCCATCGTGCTCGTGCCGGTGCCTGGTCCACCTGCGATTCAGGATACCTGGTTCAGGCGGGAAAATCACGTCCCGAGTGACCGGACGGCGTGGATCCTGGTGCCGGTCGCCTTGCAAGTTCGCGGCGTCTTTCGTTAAGGTATTTGCGCAATGGATCATATTCGTGCGCGCCAGATCGTCTTCGCCTGCGCAAGCGGTCTGCTCCTCCCCTTATGTTTCCCCCGCTTCGAGTTGGGGTTTCTCGCCTGGGTCGCCCTCGTCCCGCTTCACCTGGCCCTCGACCACATTCCCAAGCGCCGGGCGTTCTGGCTGGGCTGGCTGGCGGGGACCCTAGGATTTACCGGCATCATGGCCTGGGTGGTCACCGCCATGACGACGTACGGCAAGGTCCCCCTGCCGATCAGTTATGGAATTCTTCTGCTGTTGACGGCCTATCTCGGCGTGTATGTCGGCCTCTACAGTATCAGCCTGGTCTGGCTTCGGGAATTGATTCCTCGATACGGCATTTTCTTCGCCCCCTGCTTCTGGGTCAGCCTCGAGCTGCTCAGGACGTATGCGTTTTCCGGACTCCCCTGGTCCCTCCTCGGGTATTCGCAATATCGCCATATCGACGTCATCCAGATCGCCGACCACTTAGGCGT
>CBDIWQ010000054.1:0-8720 GCA_965285965.1 uncultured bacterium
TGCGCCGGCCGGCCGCCGGCCGGCGCCCCTCTCACCGAATGGGACCGGGCCGCCGGCTTCGGCCTTGCCGATGATGTGATGGGCATACGGCGGGAGGAAGACCGAGCCGCCCTTGGTCTCCTGGGCGCCACACCGCTGTGGCTGGATTTCCGAGACAGTCAATATGGCCCGACCCATTCAGCCGCCGATTTGCGGGACGCCATCGAGCGGGTGATTCGCCTCGTACGGCCGGGGGCCGTCTTCGTGCCCATGGGACTCTTCCATTCCGATCACCGGTCCGTGCACGAGGCTGCCCTTCAGGTGGCGGAGGCCCATCGACATTGCCGTTGGTTCCTTTATGAGGATGCGCTGTACCGGCGCATCCCCGGACTGGTCGCTGAGCGATTGAGGCTGGTCACTGAGGCGGGCTTCCTCCTCGCTCCGGTTTCGTTTCCGGCCCCTACTCCCCCCAAAATCAAAGCCGAGGCCGTGCACTGTTACCGATCCCAGCTCCGTGCCTTGTCCACACAGGGCCGCCCCGGCCATGAGGACGCCTTGGCGCCAGAGCGCTATTGGGCATGCTCGGCGCCGGGAGAAAAGAACGGCCATGCGAAATGAAACGGAATCCATTCCGGTTCCCCAACGTCCATCATGGATGGCTCTTCAGAAGCACCGAGATCAACGCGTGACTGCCGTGGTCCTGACCCATAATCGCAGGACGGAGGTTTTGCATACGCTCGACCGGCTTTCGTCGCTTCCTGAACAGCCCTCTATCATCGTGGTGGACAACGGATCTCGCGACGGCACGGCGGAGACCATCACCGCCTCCTTTCCCGGAGTGTCCATGATTCGATTCGACCGCAACATCGGCGCAGCCGCGCGCAATGCCGGCATACTCTGCGCCCGGACCCTTACGTCGCGCTCTGCGACGACGACACCTGGTGGGAGGGCGGGTCCTTGGCCCTCGGCGTGACGCTGCTCGATCAATTCTACAGGCTGGCGATATTGACCGGACGGATGCTCGTCGGCTCCAACCGTCAGGTCGATGCGACGACCCGCGCGATGGCGCACAGCCTCCTGCCGAGGAAGGCCGACACGCCCGGTATGTCGGTCCTGGGGTTTCTGGCCGGCGCGTCCATCATCCGCCGTTCGGCATTCCTGGAGGTCGGAGGCTTTGAGCCGCGCTTCTTCATCGGGGGTGAGGAAACCCTGGTCGCCATCGATCTGGCTTCCGCCGGATGGCGGATGGCCTACCACGATGATTTGGTGGTCCGTCACTATCCGTCCCCCATGCGGGACGTGGGAACGCGGCGCTCGCTGCTGCTTCGTAACGCCATCTGGGTGGCGTGGCTGAGGCGACCGTTACTCAGTGCCGTCCGACAAACCATCCGGCTGGTCATCGAGAGCGTGCGGCCGGCAGACGCCGGCTCCTTTCTAAGAGAGACGATCACCGGCCTGCCTTGGGTGCTACGGAGACGTCGCGTCATTGCGCCCGAAGTGGAAGCGCAACTCCGGCGACTCGAAGCGTAAGCGACGATTCCAACCGTCAATGGAAAACTTGTCCGCATCGGCGCATTTTGTTTCCGCCATTGAGAGCCGCCGGCCGGACTTCGTTAAGATACCTGCCTCCGTCAATCACAATTGTGTGCTATTCATCGTGTGACGTCGGCCCTGAGCAATTCTTGCGTCTTCCTTGTCGGCCCATTGCTTGCACCAGTCGGATAGACCCGACATTGCCCCCGCATCACCATCTTCATTCAGAGGAGGATCTCCTATGCATGACCACAGTCGGACCATGACGGAACAGTACAAGACCTGCATCGCCACCTGCCACACGTGTGCCAGCCTGTGTGCAACCTGCAGCGACGACATGATCGGCATGGATTCTCATGGCAATGCCGAACTCATGGCCCGCTGCATCCGCCTCTGCCGGGAATGCGCCGACATTTGTTATCTGTCGGCCAGCTGGATGAGCCGCCTCTCGCCGCTCTCGGAGCCGTTGTGCCGTCTCTGCGCCGATGTCTGCGACGCCTGCGCTGAGGTATGCGAGCAACATGCGCCTCATCATGAACTGTGCGGTGCTTGCGCCGAAGAATGCCGCCGGTGTGCAGCGGTGTGCCGCGAAATGGCCGGAGCGACCGCCTAACCACCCCCGGCAAAACCAGAGGCGAGAAAGGAGCGACCTATGGCGGACATGACGATCAGCAAACCGGATCAATCAGGCAGCGGACCGATCCAGGGACAAGAGTCCGGCCGCTCGACATCGGTCGAACGACGGGTGGGCCGGAATCCCGCGTCCCTGTTCTCGATGACGCCGCGGGAACTGATGTCAGCCAACCCCTTCGAGTTGATGCGCCGCTTTACGGATATGGACCGGTTTTTTGAGACCGGAAGTCCCGGATGGAGCGGCAGCTCCGCGATGACGATGTGGTCTCCCCCGATTGAGATCTCCGAACAGGATGGACAATTATCGGTATCGGCTGAACTGCCGGGCCTGCGGAAGGAAGATGTCAAAGTCGAGCTGACCCCGGATGGATTGACGATCAGTGGAGAACGCAAACGGGAGCAGGAAGAACGGCGCGGCGGAATCTATCGTTCCGAGCGAAGTTACGGCAGCTTCGCTCGGACGATCCCCATCCCCGAAGAGGCGCAAGTGGATCATGCCAAAGCCACATTCGCAAACGGCGTCCTGAAGGTGTCGATCCCAGTGCCTGAAGCACAGCAACGCCGACGCGAAATCCCGATCGAGACCGGGGGCTCCGACACAATAGAAGGGTCATCCGGATCCGGCAAGAGCGCCGGCTCGGGCACGCAGCCGGGTACAGCAAAAGCGGCCTGAAGATTCGCATTGCGCAAGCCGGCTACTGCCCCGCCTGCCGCGGCATGGATGTATTCCGTCGCGCTCACCACGGGCGCGGCGGACCCCATGCCGAAGCCGATGCCGGGCCCGACGGACCTACGCCGCAGCCGACGAGCCCACGCGTCCGTCTCCAATCCGCCGTTCGGTCCCATTCCCCAGGCACGCCGCCATAACGCTACCTGCGGCTAAAGCTCGGGGTCTGCACAGTGCCTGCAATCTTGGCCAGGAGTACAATAACAACACACTCAATTGTAGACACCTCCTGGCTCCAGACAGACATAAGACCAAGGGAGACCAGGACGATCCGGCAGAACAACTGCCGGCGGAAGGAGGGCATCATGGCACAAGGACGATGGGTATGGATGGTGGGCATGGCCTTGTTGGCGACACAAGCGACGGCCGCATACGGCGAGGATCGACAGTCGGTCCAAAAGGACACGCCCCTAGAGGTGGTGACGGGTACGCTCATCAAGCTCGACCTCTCCAGCATGAAAGGGCTTGTTCAAACGGATCTCGGCAGACCGGTCTTCTTCGATATCACGAAACCTCACTTGTTCCAAAACCTGTCGCTCGGCGACCGGGTGACTGTCGAACTCGACGAACAGGGCCAGGTGAATAAAGTGATCGGTTCGTCGGTCCCGGAGTTTCTGTCTCCAGAGCAGGACGAATCGCCAGCCCAGATTCCCTCATCAGTCGGGTAGCCCTTTGTTGCAGGATCGCACCAGCCAGCGGTAAGGGAAAGCCGATCTCTGCCGACGCCTCCCCGCGCGCGCTGCCTACCTGAGGTGAGAGACCTTCGCCTTTCCATTGAGTGGAAGGCCATCGAGTGGCCGCTGCTCCTTAAACATCATTCGATCCGCCTCTCCCTAGGTCAATACGAGTCCGGTGGCGAGCCGTCGCGATGTCGTCCGGAACAGATGTCCGGCGTAAGACACAATGTCCGGATCCTGCGTTGCTGAAGGCAATCTAGCGAAGAGGCTTGTCGTCGTCCGTCACAAAGCAGAATCAGGAAATTCTGATTTGCAGCTAGCCCTTCGCATGGCTGATCTACCCCGAGCGATATCCAATCGGTCTGCATTTTGCAGCCTCTGCAGGCGTCGGGATGATGTCATCATTGCCCGGTTTCCCTATTCAACTAAGGAGGCTCAGATGCCCAGGCAATCGTCACAGAAGAAGTCCGGAGGATCACCGCGCAAAAAAAGCGCAGGGGCCAAGGAGCCGGATGCCGTGGAGATTTTGAAAAGCGATCACGAAAAGGTCTTATCGTTATTCAAGGCTCATCAGTCCGCCTCACCCGATGAACAGGCCTCTTTCGCTAAACAGATCTTCAATGAGTTGGAGCTTCACACCGCGATCGAAGAGGAATTGTTTTACCCGGCCCTCCGTGAGCAGGGCGACCTGAAGGAGATTGCCGAACTGGAAGCGGACGACAGCGAGGCCACGGAGGAGCTCGCCGGAGACGAGGACGACGAAGAGATGGATGACGAGGCGGTCGACATCGAGGGAGATACCGAGGAGGAAGGGGAAAACCTCATCACGCTGGCGTATGAGGATCATAAGGCCATGAAGGACCTCATAACTGAGCTGAAACAGTTGGACCGTTCAAGCGATCAGTATAGGAATCGGTTCACCGAACTTCGCGAGTCGGTCACCGATCACGTCGGAGAGGAAGAGGAAGTCCTCTTCGCCGAAGCCAAGCTCAAGTTGGATACCAAGAAACTCGGGGCCGAGATCGTGAAGCGCCGCAGCGATCTCGCCTCTTCGATGGCGGCATAAGACTCGGGGGCGGACCGCCGGCGGCATGATGAAAGGCGCGATGCATCACCGCATCGATCAGAGAGATTGACGCTTGGCCCCGGAACACGGCGAAGGTGAGCCGGCCGGCCTCTTCGCCTGGGGCGCGATTCAGGCGAGCGGACCTCCGTATGCGCGCCGTTCGCACAGACATAACATCTTCGCCACTCAATGTTCCACCCGACCGCAAGGGAAAGGACACTGCAGCTTATGAATCAGACCACTGGCAATGAACGAACAGAAGGGCTGCGACGCATGCTCTTGGAACGGCGACAGGCGCTGCAGCGTGAGATCGATGAGTCCCTAGCCGCCTACCGGGCGGGACAGAACCGCATGCGGGAAGAATCCGTACCGGATACGGAAGACATGTCCCTCCAGGTCAGCACCGCCGAACAACGCATTTCATTGATGGAGGCGCGCAACCGGACCCGGGACCAGTTGGACGAGGCGCTGCGGCGCCTAGATGAAGGGCTCTACGGCATCTGTGAAGACTGCGGCGAGTCGATTGGACAAGCCCGCTTGAAGGCGCTGCCCTTCGCTCGGCGTTGTATTGCCTGTCAGGAACAAGCGGAGGCGCTTGAACAGATTGAACGAAAAGAAGACCGGGAAGACATCTAAATTCGGGTATGCGGCCTCTCTGCGGCGTCTACGCGAAGCCGTTAAGCGAACTGAGATTAGGCTGAAATGCCGGCCTTGATAAGGATCTGCCGCATCTGAGAGAAGGCCCGGGCCCGGTGGCTGATACGGTTTTTCACCTCGGGGGGGAGTTCCGCCAGTGTCTTATGGACTTCGGGGACGAAAAACACCGGATCGTAACCAAATCCTGAAGAGCCCGCGGATGCTTCGGTAATGAAACCCGGAAGAAGCCCCTTAGCGACCTGCACGGTTCCGTCGGGCAGCGCGAGCGCCGCCACCGTCACAAACCTCGCCGTCCGTTTCTCACGCGGTACGCCGGCCAACTCCCGGAGCAACTTCACACAATTATCCTCATAGGTGGCGTGCTCGCCTGCATAGCGCGCGGCAAACACTCCCGGACGACCGCCGAGCTCGTCCACTTCAAGGCCCGTGTCGTCCGCGACCGCCGGCAATCCGGTGGCTTGTGCGATGACCGTGGCTTTCTTGATCGCATTGTCCTCGCAGGTCGCTCCATCCTCCTCGACCTCGGGAGCGTCTGGGAAATCACCGAGCGTACGGATACGGATGTCAAGATTCCCCAGTAACGCCGCCAACTCTTCGCCCTTGTGCCGGTTTCTCGTCGCAAGGACCAATTCCTTCAATACCATGCTTAGTCCAGGGAACCGATTAACTCTTTTTGGATGGCGGTCAACCGCTGGATCGCCTGCCAACCCAGCGACAGGAATTCATCCATGTCCTGCTTGGCAAACGGCGTCCGTTCGGCCGTTCCTTGGACCTCCACATACCGCCCCCGTCCGGTCATCACGAGGTTCATGTCGACTTCCGCCATAGAGTCTTCGGTGTAGGCCAAATCCACCATGACTTCTCCGCCCACCTTCCCGACACTCACAGCCGCGAGATAATCGGTAAGAGGCAATTTCTTGATCAACTCTTTCCTCTTCAGCACGGTAAAGGCATCGGCCAGGGCGATGAAAGCGCCGGTAATGGACGCGGTCCTGGTTCCACCGTCCGCTTGAATGACGTCACAATCGACCCAGATCGATCGTTCACCCATCTGAGACATGTCCGTGACGGCGCGCAGCGCACGGCCGACCAGTCGTTGAATCTCCAATGTCCGCCCGCCCTGCTTCCCCTTCACCGCTTCGCGAGGGGATCGCTCATGCGTGGCGCGCGGCAACATCGAGTACTCCGCGGTTACCCATCCCGCGCCTTTTCCTTTGAGAAACGGCGGTACCTTTTCTTCGATCGAAGCGGTACAAATCACTTTAGTATCGCCCATTTCGATGAGCACAGACCCTTCGGCATGTTTGGTGAAATTTCTCGTGACCTTTACCGGACGCACTTGCTCTTTTTGACGACCATCAAAGCGTACTAATCCTGCGATCCCGCTCATCACAGACTCCAATCCCTAAGGTGTGACGGAATTATAGTAGAGCGGCCTCAAAAATCGCAAACCGATGCGCTTCGGCGAGACCCGCTCTGTCTTGTTGTACAAAACAAGAGAACCGATGGGCCAAATCTGTACAGGTGATTTCGTGTACGAACCCATCTGTTCGACTGGAGGGAACTCAACCCCTATGACCGGAAGTTTCCAAATCGCTCGCCATATAAGTCGATTCACCGGATTGACTGCCCATCACAGTGTCCTCCAGGCCGATCGCGTGCGGCCAATTCTCCGGATGGTGAGGTGGCATAAAAGGTGCAGCCAAGAACAGCGTTCTTTTTCGAGACTCAAGCTGAGCCATAATCGGCCGATACAGCGTTAGGCGGCACAACCCTCGACTCGATAGAAACATTCATCTTCATGCCTACCCCCTTCGACCGGAACGCGTACCAAGCCTTACTCGATAATCGCAGCATTCTCATCGTCGATGATGAAGAGCCCATCCGGCGTCTTCTTGGCTATCTGTTGCAATCTCACGGCTACACCGTGGCCCTTGCGGGGGATGCACGGGAAGCGCGCCAGCAATTGGACGATGCTCCCTATGCCCTGATGTTGTGCGACGTCAATATGCCGGGTGAGTCCGGTATGGATCTGGTGCGCAGCATCCTCGCGGAGCGTCCCTATACCGCCGCCATCATGGTCACGGGGCTGGATAGTTCCGTCCTGGCCAATGCGGCCCTCGATATGGGGGCCTTCGGATACATCATCAAGCCGTTTGAATCGAATGAAGTGCTGATCGATGTCGCGAACGCTCTTCGCCGCCGACGGTTGGAGATGGAAAACCGGTTGCACCGGGAACATCTCGAGGACATCGTGCGGACGAGAACCATGGCTCTTCAACAGGCTCTGGAATGGTTGGAGCGGAGCGAGAAAGAACTGCGCCTGTCCCGGGAAGAAACGATCCAGCGTCTCGCCATTGCCGCCGAGTTTCGTGACAGTTCCACCGCCCAGCACATACACCGCATGAGCCACTATTGCGAGTTGCTCGCGCGTAAGGCAGGCTTGTCGCCGGAGCGCTGCGACCTCATCCGCACCGCCAGCCCGATGCACGATATCGGCAAGATCGGCACGCCGGACCACGTCCTTTTGAAACCGGGCAAGTTTACGCACGATGAGTTCAGCGTCATCGCACGGCACGCCGAAATCGGCTACCGCATCCTGAACGGATCGGATGCCGAGTTGTTAAAGGTGGCCGCCGTGATTGCGTATACCCATCACGAGCGGTTCGACGGAACCGGCTACCCTCGCGGCCTGAAGGGCGAAGCCATTCCGATCGAAGGTCGCATCGCCTCGATCGCCGATGCGTTCGACGCTCTGACGACCAAACGAGTCTACAAACCGGCCTTCGAACTCGGCCATGCCATCGAACTCATGCTCAAGCACCGCGGGCAGCACTTCGACCCCGACCTGCTGGACATCTTTGTGGCCTCGATGGACGAGGTGACCCGCATCCATGACCGGTACGCCGATCCGTCCTGCCAAAAAATCCTCTGAGGTACCTCGTCCAAAATGCGTCCATTCGTTGACGGGGTTTTTCCCGCCCGATATACTTTTTTTCAACCACCCCATAGAGCCCCGCACACACCCGCGGCACATCTTCACCATCGGGATGTCTGAAAGAAAGGTTGCCTCTCATGGCCAAGAAACTCCGTGTGCTCCGAAAGCCCCCCACCAGTCGAAATTGGATCGCTTATCTCTGTGAAGCGCTGGTCACCTCGGGCATCATGCCGACCTGGGAGGCCGCAACCTATCTCACTGAAAACCTGTTTGGAGAAAAGCCGAACCCCCGCCTGCTCGGCCCGTCACAATCGTACCAGGTCACCTCGCAATTCCTCCGGCACCTGTATCAACCCATCGTCGAGGCGGCCTCGCGGGAAGTGAACCTTCCCGCTTCCTGCACGATCCATGTGTTTACGGACATCAGCCTGACCGGCAATTCGGCCATCCTCATCGTCCTATTTCCGGGACAGAGCCCGCAGCACCTCGTCATGCTGGACGCCGCCAAGG
>CBDIWQ010000055.1:0-3177 GCA_965285965.1 uncultured bacterium
AAAGAGCGGAGCGTGAATTCGGGATAGCGCGCACGGAAGCGGGCGGCGTCCCGTTCGAACAGCATGGTCGCCAGGGCCTGGTTCGCATCGAACGGGCGACGGTCGGAGCGCGAAAATGTGACCATGAGCGGGTCCGGTCCGAAATCCACCGGCTCAGGATGAAGATAGTGATAGACCGGCCATGACGCCCAGGAGATGTAGGGATCCATGATGATGATCCGGCCTCCCGCCGGGAGGACCCGCAGCGCCTCGTCAAAAAAGAGCGCCACTTGTTCCAGGTGATGAAACGCGTCGAAGAGGACCAAATTGGCCAGCGAGCCCGACTGAAAGGGCAGGTGTTGCGCATCGACGACCGCATCCAGCCAGGGCAGCGTCACGACGTCGGTGCACCAGACGCCGGACGCATACTCCTTGAGATTGCCCGAGCCTCCGCCGATTTCGACTGTCCGGCCGGGCACGAGCCAGGCGGCCATGTCTCGATACCACCCGGTATACAACTCGCGCAGCACCGCCTTCTCCTGCCAGATGGCTCGATGCCGATGCAGGACCGCTTCCAACATTACACAGCCTTCACGCGAAAGATCAGATAGACGGTCATCGCTGGATGTTGGTCCATGTTTGCAGAAGCGCTGCCGACATTACACGGCCTTCAATCGAAAGAATCCATAGACCGTCATTTTCAAGAGCAGCCAGCCGTGGGCAAACCGCTGGATGTTGGTGGTGCCGTAGGTGCGCTCCTCATAGCGAATGGGCACTTCCACAATATGCAGGTTCAGTTTCGATGCCCCGAAGAGCAGATCGAAGTCGCCGAAGGGATCGAAGTCGCCGAAGTAGGGCCGATGCGCCGCCAGCCGCTCATAGTGGCGCCTGAAGAGAACCTTGGTGCCGCACAGCGTGTCCTTGATCCGCTGGTTCAGGAGCCAGGAAAACGCCAGGCTGAAAAATTTATTGCCGAGGAGGTTCAACAGGCGCATCGCCTGCGATTCCATCGGATACACCAGGCGGCAGCCGTTGATGAACTCGCCTTTGCCGGTGGCGATCGCCTCATAGAATTTAGGCAGCTCTTCCGGCGGCATCGTAAGGTCCGCATCCAGGATCATCAGGATCTCACCCTTGGCTTGCGCAAACCCTTCGCGGACCGCCTCCCCTTTCCCCCGCCCCGCTTGCACCAGCAGGGTGATGTCCTTATCGGGATACGCCGCCATGACGCGCCGAATCTCCTCCACCGTGCCGTCGGTCGAATGGCCGTCGACAAAGATGATGTCCTGCCGTCCGCCGAAGGCCGGCAGACGCCGCACCGCATCTTCGATGTTGCCCCGCTCATTGCGGCAGGGAATGACGATGGTCGTCGAATAGCGGCGGGCCGCCTCATGGACCCGCGGACGGGCGACGACATACTGGCTGAGGCAGAGGAGGTTGAGCCCTGGGAGATAGGCCAACAACCGGTTGGCCAGAAATGACAGGACCGGGATGCGGAGAGGCAGCAGCAGGCGTCGTTCCGACTTCACCACTTCGAAATCCGCCAGGTGAAGGAGATTGGCAATATCGCCCGGTGAAAGCCAGCTCTGTTCCCGCTGCGGCGTCTTCAGACCGATGTACTCGCCGAACCGGAGGACCGGCTCCCACAGATAATTGTAGTAGGCAATGACGATGCGCGTCTCGGGGGTGCAGCATCGCTGCAGCCGGGCGAACGCCTCTTCGACGTCCAGCAGATAGCCGAGCACGTCCGCGATGATAATGATATCGAACTGTTCGTCGAGATCGAGGCTGTCCGCATCCCCCACCCGGAATTCCAGCGCAGGATGCCGCCGGGAGGCCTGGGCCACCATCTGCTCGCTCAGATCGATTCCTAGACCGCGAGAGGGGTTCACGGCGGCCAACAGATCGCCGAGACCGCAGCCGATTTCCAGGACCCGCAGGCCTTCCGGCACGAGGAACTTCACGTACCGTTCTTGATCCCGGTAATAGGCCGCCGCTTTGCGGACCCGGTAGGCCCGTTGGCCGGCCAACCCGTCGAAGTGTGCGCGCAGCGCCTGCTTCTTATGGTGAGATCGGAGATTCATGCACCGCCGGGGCGATCCGCCATGCCGGAACAGTCCGTGAGCACCGCCCGACACAGTACCATTAGCCCGCGAAAAGCGCATCACTTGTCAGTGAAGTGGAGAATGACGTCGATGGCCTGGCCGGGCGAAGCCGTCTTATTTCCAGCAGGATTTGTCAACGCGGGACGATCCAGCCCTGGTGATCCGTTTGATCTTCCCGGTAGCTGGCTCCCCATGCTGAAACTGACGCTCGTACCCGTGTTATGCCGAGTTTTCTACTCAGATGGGAGAAGATAATGTGTCGTCGTGTAGAAGTGTTCGCCGGAGAGGGTGCGAGAGCGGCCGCCAAAGAGGAGAGTCCAGACGAGACGAGTGGTGAACCATGAGAGCTGTCGCCATCCTTCTCCTGCTGATTGCTCTGGCCTCACAGGCCGAAGCCGCGTCAAAGGGACAAGTGGAGGGAGCACTCACGGAATACGACCGGTACAAGAACAAAGTGTTGAAGGACCTCCAGCAGGTGGACAAACTGCGAACGCAGCGCTCTCGGCCAAACACCGATTTCCTTCCGTTGTTCAAGGAAGTCGCAAAGGCTGATCAGGAGGCCTACCAGCTGTATCACGACCAAATGCTCATGGAGATGATGAGCGGAAAGCCGCATGCCCTATCGCGCCTACTGTTTGCCTTGCATGTGGCGTTGGAACAACTGGCGAAAATGCTCGCTTATGAGATCACCTATCAGAGTGACCAGGAATGGCCCTTCGTGCTGTCGTTGCGAGCGAAAACTGAGGAGCTGTTCCGACTGACAGACCACGAACTGGCAGCCCTGAAAAACGCGGTGCAGTTGCAGTGAAGAAACACGCTGGCGCAAGAAGCTCTCCCTAGTGCGATGCCCACAGCCACAGATTTGTCCGACGATTACCTCCGGGCTCCGCCTAGCAGGTTGTTGAAAAGCCATTTGTTAACTTGGGAAAGCAGGACCGCAGAGGGTCTCAGGCGTCCTGGATAGCTCGCAGGCTGTTCAAAAAGGTCGTCCAGCAAGGCCGCAGGGAGTGCGCTGAGTGAGGCGTAGCCTTGCGCTACGCCGCAATGAGACGCGCGACTGAGAACGCAGCTGGCGGACTTTTTCAACAGCCTG
>CBDIWQ010000056.1:0-4431 GCA_965285965.1 uncultured bacterium
TCGCGCCGTGCTTCATGGCTTCCACCGCTGTCTCCACCGAGCCGAAGGCCGTCATCAGAACCACGCCGATATCCGGGTTGGCGCGCCGGATTTCAGCCAGCAAAGTCGGATCGTAGCCATGTCGTTCTGTGAGCCAAGGAGTTGAAGTGGCGCATTGTCTTCCTAAGACCGCTTGGCCTCCGACTTTCGCGCCGTGCTTCATGGCTTCCACCGCTGTCTCCACCGAGCCGAAGGCCGTCATCAGAACCACGCCGATATCCGGGTTGGCGCGCCGGATTTCAGCCAGCAGCTCGAGTCCCTGCATGCCCTTCATCCGGAGATCAGTCAGGACAACCGCAATATCCTGCTCACCCAACACCTTGAGCGCTTCGGCGCCGCTACCGGCCGTGGTCACCTGGTGGCCGCGATCCTTCAACATGTCATGGACGAGCTCCCGCATATCTGCGTCGTCGTCCACCACCAAAATGGCGCCCCAGTTCTCAATCATCATCGGCATAGACTCCAGGCTAGCCCTGCGAACGGATGGGGGCAAGGAGGTCTTGCCCCAAAATGGGACACCCGCCTCGCTCCTATCGGCGCATAAGTCGCCATTATGACAGCTTGTGAGAGGAAAACCCCCTGTCGGCAAACCAATTAGCAAACGACAGGCCATAGACGAGCGACGATCATTGCTATGTCCTCTATTGGTGTGACGAAATAAAACCAGCAGCGATAACTCGACATGCGGATGCTCTAGACAGCCCATCTCGTTTAGCTTCCTGGTATTCGCACTGTGCGCGGCGTGCGGGATCGCTCGGTTTATTGGCTTGAACATTTATAAGTATTTGAAACTATTGGCTTGCATAGGAAGGCATATGCCTTGCTGTCATCACATGACATCTCATAGTAAGGAGAGAGATCAATGGGTTCCTGGTTCACTAAGTGCGGCGACCGAGAGCTGTTGTGGGTTATGATCGGGCTCTTCGGGTTATTGGTATTCGGCTTAAGCACCTGACGTCGCCTCTGCTTTTGCTCTGTCCATTCGCGAGCCCTGATGGGAATTCGCGTAGTCTCGTTTCCTGACCACAGGCTGTAGAATAGTTCTCATCCGACCTCTGCTGACTTCGTCATTTGCTTTTCCCGCACGAGCTTCTTAGAATCCGGCCAAAACTCTGGATCGGTTTACCCTGGAACGGTCTCATGGCGAACACGTACACCACATTGATGCAAGTCGGCTTACTCGCGAGTCTCACGTGTCTTCTGCCCGCGTCGTTGCAGGCAGCCGGAGGGCCGTCAGGCGCTGGAAAGACCGAGGTGCTGCCGATGACCAAAGCGGCACCGGCGGTGGTCGTGATTGAAGCCGCCGACAGCGAAATGGAATTGCGGCGGCAGTTGAGACAGAAGAACCGCGTCCATGAGTTGAGCGGTTCCGGCAAGGTCCCCTTCTCCCAAGCACCGACCGGGACTTTTGGGTTTATCGCACCGCAATTTCTCGGCATCGCCTTGGTCACTCAAAGTCCGGATCTGGTCTTAGATGCTGTGGCGCCCGCTCCCAATGCCTACGAAGTCCATAAACTGGCCGACGGGAGCGGAATGCTGGTCGGATTTGTTGGGCAAGATCTGATCTCACCTCTGAGCGCCGCCGAGCGCCCTAAAAACATACGGATCTCGTTTTTTTCGAATATCCACGACAAAGCCTCCCATATTGCGGCCATCCCGATGATCAAGCTCATGGTTGATCGGATGCCGATCCGGGTGGACCCAAAGAAACCGGACAGCGCAGTGGTGCTGGACATGGACCTGCAAAGTACGGCTAACCGCAGGTCGGTTCCAGGGTCGCAATAACAAGACTCGAACCTCTTGTTTCACTCGGAGCCTGAGAGTAATATTTCATCCTTTTTCGGACCCATTTAAGGAGGAAGCACCGTGATGATGAATCAGAAATGTCTGGCCGCGGCATTTGTGGCCGCATTGGGGTTGTGGATGGGCGGGTGTGCAAGCGACGGAACGACTTCGTTGAGCTCCAATGGCGGATCGACAGTCGTTCAGGGCGACTCGCTCCAGAGCTGTCTCGCAAAGATTCCATCGACGGCATCGGCTGGCACGAGACAATTGGCCGAAGAAGGCTGTCGCCGCGATGACGCCATTCGCCTCGGCATCGTAGGCAATGCCACCGCCAAGAGCGGCGATCGAGTCGCGGCGGGGACGCATGGTGATTCACTCGAGGCCTGTATGGGGCGCATCCCCAAAGATGCGACCCCCGGTCAACGGATGCTGGCGGAGGAAAGCTGCCGGCGCGATCAGGCCTCACGCCGGTAAAACAAGGTTCTTGACTGAGAGCCGTTTTGCCGACGGCTCTCAGTCGTTCCACCCGTTTGTCACCTCAGGCGAACAGCACGCCCGTCGATGCGCACATCACTCACGAACTTCTGAAAATTGCTCTCCAGCAACTCATTAAACAACGCTTGGGCATCTTCCTGATCGAACCAGAACACTTGGTCAGTGGCCGAGCCTGATACGCGCTCCCGTACGAGGGTGTTGTCGCTGTGGTTCTTGATCTGAAATGCGAGGCTGTTCTTCGCCGATAGATCGGTGTGCATGAAGCCGCTCTTGGCGTTGATGGAGAGATCCGTCAACGTTCCCATAATGGTGACTTCGGCGCCATCGGCGGCCGGGGTATTGGCCAACGATGCCCGCCATCCCCGGCGATTGAGGTAATCCACGAGGGCCAGCGCACTGGCCCTCGAGACGCTGTCGCCCGGCAGATCGAAATAGCTTTGCCCGCCCCACAAGTGATCGCGCTGTCCCAGATGCACCTGCATGGTCCGCTGATCGTCAAACGGCAGCACCGCGATGCGAGGACCGGTGGATGTTGAGGCCGCGGGTACGGCCCACTTCCCGGGAATCGCCACATCGATCCGCTCCCCTTTGCCCGCGCAGCCCCCGAGGCTCACTAGGATGAGACAAATGAGTACCCATGATGCTTTCACGTCGACCTCCATACCTGGCCTTCACCGAGCAACATTATTGAACGACGAAATGCGCCCGCCGGTTCTTGCCCCAGCAAGCTTCGTTGTGATCGCGGCATAGCGGTCGGACTTCGCCATAGCTGGTGGTCTGAATGCGGGATCCAGGAATACCGAGCTCTTCCAGATACCGCTTGGCCGACCTGGCCCGTTTTTCACCGAGCACCAAGTTATACGCCAGGGTCCCACGCTCATCGCAATGGCCTTCAATCACCAACACCCCTGACCGGGCGCGTAGGACGGCGGCATTGGCTTCCATCACGCCTTGCGCGTCACTGCGAACGGTATATTGATCAAAGTCAAAATAGATATCGCTCAGTGTGGCTGGCGCGGAGGCGCTCTCCGGACTGGACTCGGCCGCCAAACTGCTAGCCGGCACCGAACCGCTCGCGGGAGTTTGGGCCCGGGAATCATCTCCCGCCTCTCTGGTGGGAGTTCGTTCCACGGACGAGCCGGCCTCCATCGACGCCATTGGTTCTTGTTTGACCCTCTCAAGCGGTTCAGCCTTGCTTGTCATTGTGGTCGATTGGTCACCGGATGTGGATGCCACTTGCTTGGACGCACATCCCTCCTGAACCATCATCGCCGCCACCACGCTCATCATTACGGTACACATTTGCATACGAAGTCGGCCGTTCGTCATCCTCTACCTCTCGTTAGATATGTACTGCCTCTGCTATGCTGTTCATTGCTTTGCCGCTACACAAGTAATCGCCCTAGGACTCGTTCTCATCGTTCACAGTTGAACTCGCGGCTACGATCACATGATTGCGGCGAAACAATCGCATTAATCATAACTTCGGTCAAGTACAGAACTTCCGGAGTAAATTGCCGGCAGGTAGTTTCACGTGCTTCTACGAGTATGTGCAGCTCGCTCCACTCCCGTGATTCGCCAGTCTGGTTCTGATGCATGAGAAACGCGGCCACACGTCGGCGGGTTTGAACAGAGCACCGAACACCACGCTGCCCTCACATTGGTAGGACACCATGACATCGACATCGGAATCAGTCAATGAAGAAGGTGCCGCCCGGATAATAACACTGCCACGGTGACGAAAACAGAAAGGGCGGGGCTCCGTTTGGAACCCCGCCCTCCCCGGACGTCTTCCCGGCGTACCGTCGCGCCAGGCTGATGGGAGCGGCCGGGGCCGCTCCCACCGGTCATGGTCCCGACCTTACAACCAGGTCACGCGCTCCGCGGGCCGGATGTAGATCGGCTCTTCGACCTGAATGCGCGCCACTTCCTTGCCCGACTTGTTGAAGCCCAGTACGGTGTCGTTGTACATCTCGAACCGCTTCCCGTGAATCTGGGTTTCAAACACTTTCGGGCCCGGAATGACATCGTACCGGAAGATGATCTGCTGGCTCGCGCGCCAGAGCTGGAGCACCGCCAACAGTTCCCGACTCGGCACGAGGTACTTCTCGA
>CBDIWQ010000057.1:0-2895 GCA_965285965.1 uncultured bacterium
CTTCGGGGGTGGAGAGCTGGATCTCCTGCCAGAACGGATCCGCATAATGAACGGTACCGACCATGAACCGGTGATCAGGGAAGAACCGATCGGTGCGGGAAACATCGATCAGCACATTGCCTGAATCGAAGAGCAGGTTTACCGGGTCGCCCACCTTGGCATCATGCAGGCCGACCCGATCGGCTTTATTCGGGCTGACCGTCCTCGGCTGCAGACTCGTGTCGCTGTGAACGAACAACATTCCCGATTCGATCTTGGCGATGACCCCGCTGAATCCATAATGGGAGCCGAGAACGATCTCTTCCGATTGTTCCGCTCCAACCGGCGTGACAAGAAACACCGCCACCAGGCCCAGGAGCGCTTGTGTCGGACATCGTGCCATGAGGACCTCCTTTCCATCATTCCCATCCCTCCGCGAGATGAGAGTTAGTGCGAATAGCCCGTTTCTGCGAGACCGACCGGACCGGCAGGGACCGCAATGCCGTACTCCTGAATCGGCGTCACCATCAGCGAACAGTCGTACAACTCGTCGGCGCCGACATCGTTGATGCCATGGTCGCGGTGCCGGAGCATCGTGAACCACTCTCCCATCTCCCTCTTCACCGCCTTGTTGTCGCCGCGACCGACCGCTTCACGCACCGACCGAGCCGCTGGTGATACGGTTCCCAGTTCGAAGCGGGATAGTCGGCCGAGGAGAACATCAGCGAATTATTGATCTCATCAACCCAGGTCGTCTGCGCCCTCGCCGCGCCCGCGACGACGAAACCGCAGAGGGGGCTGACTGCGACGAACGCACCGATGATAGTTTTCATAAGCCCCTCATTTCCTGATGCCTTCGGGGAAGAAAAGAACGGCAAGACCCGGTGAGGGTGCGTTTCAGCACCGATCAGAGAGATGCCGGGATGCTCAGTGCGGGCTTGACGACGGAGGAAGGAAGAGCGGGAAGCCGCGAAAGCAGTGAGCGATCGAAGGCGCCTGATGGGAGTGAGGAAGAGACCGCACCGGCCATGTCCAACGCGATGGATTGCAGTTCCATGGAGGATCATGGCCACCACCTCCCAGACATGGGCGGCCGGAAAAGAATGACTCTACGCTCGGGGTCTCAACCCGTCAAGCATGGCAAAACCACCCAACGAGAACACCTCAGCGAGTTCTATCGGTATACCCGCGACTCCGGTGCGTTCTATGGACGGGAAAGAATGCGGGATCCTGACAGAGCAGGACGGAGAGCATCTGGGGATCTATCTCGGATACTCATCAACGGATGGCGAATGGCGCCCGGCCACGCGCAAGGGGAACGAAGCGCAGTGGTTCCAGGCCTTTTGCCAACCGGCATTCAGACTAACGCCTATCCATTCGACGCAGGCGTTTGATCGAATCCATACTTGAGCAAGAGTTTTTGTATCAGGGGACTCGTCATGAAATCGAGAAACTGCTCCGCGGCCGGAAGGGAGGCCTCTCGACAGGTCCACACGACCGCTTCGCCGAATTGGACCGGCGTGTGTTTTCCGGCCGGCATTTCATCAATGATGCGCATGTGACCGCTGCCGATGGCGTCCACGCGTTGGACAATCCCCGCATCGGCCTTCCCCGACTCGATCAAATTCATGACGTCTTCGCTATGTTGTCCGTAGATGAAGTTGGAGCCGTTTTTATAGGAAGGATTGGCTCTGACGAGGGCCCGGGCGGTCAGCTCGCCCAGTGCGGACGTCTTGGGATCACCCAGCGCAATGCGGGCTCCCCGGTTCGGCAAGGAGATGGGCGTGGCCCGCGAGGCGGCCGACATGACGAGCACAAGAGAACTGGTGGCGTAGATCCGGGGTCCTCCACTGAGGGTCAATCCCTTTCGTTCCAGCTTTTCGACCTCCTCAACCGACTCCGGCAGAAACACGTCGATCGAAGCGCCCTGCTCAATTTGCCGGCGGAGGGTCTGGGAGGCACCATACACAACCTGGACGGGCACTCCATATTCCCGTTCGAACATCGGCAGGATTTCTTCGAATGCCGGCTTCAAACTATGGCTCGCGCCGATCCTCAAGGCTTCGGCTTGAGCCCTGGCTTCTGATGCCGTGACACCGGCGAACCCGGCTATGACTGCCATGACCACCGCACATTTCTGAAGTGCCGTCATTGATGCTCCTCATTCCTGAATCAGAGTTACGCTGCAGGCCCGTACAGCCATCACCGCAAGATCAATACCAATTGCGACCATCAGCCGATGACTCGCAGCACCACGTCTCAACCGGCCTTTTTTTAACGGTTTCTTCACCACTTCTCGCTTCAGACCGCTCAAGGCTGGAGCCATCCGCCCTGGTGAATCGCGCGATTCCGCACAGTGGGCTCGGTGCTCAATCGCGCAGCCTGCTGTTCTTCCCCTTGTCTCCTCGACGCACGAAACCGTGACCCGGAGCGTTTTCCGCCGTATTCCAGTGATATATCGTGAACATCCTGGCACAGGCCTTAGTATCCACAGGCCACCGCGAAATTTAGGTAAGCCACTTGCTATGTAGCTGCTCGCTACGTGCGTTGAACCAGGAAAGTACCGGTCTCATGCCGCCTGATATGCCGCCTCACTTCTCATGCCGCTTCATCCACGGGACTGAACACACGGGTGGTTCGGACGGGCGGAGCCGATGAACCAGCTTGTCCTCATCGCGCTCCGGCGGCCGTACACCTTCGTCGTCATGTCCATCCTGATCGTGCTGTTGGGAACCCTGACGGTGCTCCACATGCCGACCGACGTCTTTCCGAATATCGATATTCCTGTCACTTCGGTGGTCTGGATCTACAACGGCCTGCTGCCGCAGAACGTGGAGGGCCGCATCACGTATCTGTTCGAACGGTTTTTGACGGCCACGGTCGAAGGCATCAAATATATCCACAGTCACTCCTACT
>CBDIWQ010000058.1:0-16367 GCA_965285965.1 uncultured bacterium
CGCCCATCGCGGCGAGCTGGTGCAACTGGACGGCTCGCATCATGATTGGTTCGAGGGCCGCGGCCCGCGGTGCGTCCTGATGGCGTATATCGACGATGCCAGTAGCCGGGTGTTTGGCCGGTTCTAAAGTATGAAGGAACGCGGCCGGCTCTCGACAGCTTTCAGCGGTACGTCAAGCAGTACGGGATTCCGCTCGCCGTCTATGCGGATAAACATACGCCCTATCGCTCGCCCGCCGAGCCGACTGTCGAGGAGCAACTGACCGGCGTGGCCCCCACGAGTCAGTTTGGGCGGGCGGTGCGAGAGCTGGGCGTTGAGCTGATTGCCGCCCACTCGCCGCAGGCCAAGGGCCGCATCGAACGGCTGTTTCACACGCTGCAAGATCGGTTGGTTAAGGAGATGCGCCTCGCGGGCATTGCGACCCTGGCGGAGGCGAATCGGTTCTTGCCGCCCTGGCTGGCGCGGTACAATCGCCGATTTGCCGTTCACCCGGCGCACATGACCGATCTGCATCGCCCCCTGCCGGCCGACACGGACGTGCGGGCGGTGCTCGCCTTGAAAACCCGGCGGGTGCTCCGGCGAGATGGGACCGTGGCCCACGGCGGCCAGCTCTACCAAATCCAGGACCGCCTGCCGGCGTCGCATGTCTTGGTCGAAGAGCGAGTGAATGGGACGCTGCGCATCCTCTATCAGGATCGCCCATTGACCTATCAACCTATTCTGCATCGGCCCCACCCGGTCGTCGCGCCGAGGCCGGCCCGACGCCCACGACCCTTGGTCAAGCCGCCGACCACTCATCCCTGGAATCGAGTCGGCACGTTCGCCCGCCCGCGGCCTCGCGAGGCGACCCGATGAACCGGACATTTCTATTGTGGCAGGAAGCGGACATTTCTAAATTGGGATGACAAGGCGCTGCGGTAGTCTTGCATTCCAAAGCAAACCTGTGCGATCCTCGGCGAATAGCAGCCAGGAGGCTTGTATGAAAGAAGTTCGGAAGGTCCATTACGTCAAAGGTGTGTTTGTCTGTCCGAAGTGCCGCCAGTCTTATGTTCAGGAGAAATGGATCGAATCATGGCGTGTTCGGTGCCATCGATGCGATTATCGGGGGGCACTCACCGATGTCTCCGTCGAGGAGCGCATGGAAGAGGAAACGTTTCGCCGGTGATTCGGTGTCCGTCCCCTGCATCTCATAGCGAAATTCCCGAATCAATAGATCTTGTGCCCGTCGCCCTTCCCACTCGTTGCCTGTCCAGTCGCCTCGTCCTCTGTCTTCTCACGTTTGTGGCGATGATCGGCATCGCTCCGGCCCATGCAGAAGAACCCTCCATCACGGCGGTCAAGGTGCTGATCGCCTATCATTCGCTCTCGGGCAATACCGAACGAATGGCCGAGGCTGTCGCCGAGGGGGCAAAGACCATTCCCGGCACCGAAGTGACGCTCAAGCGGGTCGGTCAAGTCACAGCCAATGACTTGTTTTCATCCGACGCCGTCATCGTCGGGTCCCCCGTCTATTGGTCTAATATGTCCGGGGAAGTGAAAACCTTCTTCGATAATTGGCAATTCAAGTTTGGCGTTTTTCCGGATTTTAAGATGAAGAACAAGGTAGGAGCCGCCTTTTCGACCGGCGGCCAAGTGTCGGGCGGAAAGGAAGTCACCATGCTGACGATTCTCGCGGCGATGCTGGGGAACCAGATGATCGTGGTCAGCGGAGGAGGTGCGTTTGGAGCCTCTGCCACCTCGGAAGGTGACAGCCGGGGAATTGACAATAAAGAACTTGCCGATGCGAGAGCCCTGGGCCAGCGCGTGGCCGACGTGACCAAACTGCTTCGTTCACCTCATTCTCGCTAACTCCCTGCGTCCTCTCTGACCACCAGCCTGAGCGTCATCTTGAAGGGTGGGCCATTCTGCCAAGACCTTACAGCGTGTACTTCATCGATCAGTAGCGTGACAGGAAGTGGTGACGGCTTGGGCGGCGATTTGAACCAGCTCATGGACGTTTCTTGCACAGCGCCCGCAACAACCGTTCTCTTTTAGTCTGAATCTGGACTTGATCTGACAGGGCGTCACGCATCCGGCGCGTCCGGCTTCACGCACATCCGCATCGGTAATTCCGTTGCACAAACAGACATACATGCTGGTGCTCCTTGGCGATTATGAGAAGCATTCTCAGTATGCCAGCATCCGTACGGTCTGTCAAGGCCCTTTTTAAATTTGGGCGGAGAACAGTTGGGGTTCAATTAGGCCAGCGTCGACTCCAGTTGTTCCACCATATCTTCAATTTGATCGAACCCGGACTGCCAGAAGGCCTCGGAGCTCATGTCTACTCCCATTCGTGCCAGGATATCGCGCGGGGCTTCGGAGCCGCCGGTGGCCAGGAGGTCGAGATACTTGGGTACAAACGCGGAGCCGGTTTCTTTGTACCTGCGATACAGAGAAAGCACGAGCAGGTTTCCAAAGCTGTACGCGTAACAGTAGAAGGGGCTGGCGAAAATATGCGGGATGGTTAACCATTCCCATTGAAACTCCTCAGGCACTTTCACCGCTTTCCCGAACTGCTGCCGCAGTTCCTGCATATAGACCTTGGCCAGTTGTTCTCCTGACGCTCCGTCCGCAATCATTTGATGCGCCAACTTTTCAAAGCGGACGAAATACGCCTGACGCAGCACCGTCGCGTACATGTCATCGAGTTGACTTAACAGCAGTCCTTGCCGGACGGCTTTGTTACACTCCTGGGACATCAATGCATCCGAGAGAATGCGCTCGCCGAAGACGGAGGCCGTCTCTGCAAGCGGCAATGTGGAGTGAAAGGTAAATACGGAATGGTCCTTGGCCATCATGCCGTGCACGGCATGGCCCAGTTCGTTCGCCATGGTGGCGATGTCACGCGCTTCCCCTGTGTAATTCAACATGACGTACGGGGTCATGCCTGGAACGACGCTATAGCAGTAGGCCCCGCCCAACTTGTTCGGACGTGTCGGGGCGTCGATATGCCGGTCCTGAAATACCTGTTGTGCCAAATCCGCAAGCTGCGGTGAGAAGCCGCGATACGCCTCCAGCACCATCGCGGCGGCATCGGCATAGGCGTACTTTTTTGCCTCCGTCCGATGGGGGGCATACAGGTGATAGCGGGTCATGGGCGTGATTTTGCAGATCCTGGCTTTGAATTTGAAATAGGTCTGGAAAATGTGCGCGTTCTTGGCGCATGCCGAAAGCAACACCTCGACCGCTTCGTCGGGAATATCATTGCCGAGATTCCGCGTGGCGATAGGCGAGGGGAATTGACGCAGGCTCAGGTTTTCAGCTTTCCAGTCATTGACCAAGGTCTTGTAGAGCTCGCCTAACAAATCCCGCTGAGCAGAGAAGATTCGGTAGAGCTCTTGATACGCCGCTTCTCGAACCGAGGCTCGTTGACTGCGTACATAGGCCATGAGCGCTTCGCGGTTCAGCGTCTTGGTTTTGCCACCGACCTTGAGCGTGAAGGTCAGGCCGTTGGTGACCACATCGTATAGCGTCTGCACCGCGCTGCGTCCGGTCACATTTTTTACATTGATGATCTTCTCCTCCGGCTCGGTCAAGGTATGCGGTTTGAAGCGCCGGATGGTTTCCAGGTGATAGCGCAGGTCGCCGGCGTCCGCCATGAGGCGCTCGGCGTTCCTGTCATCCACGCTTTGCCACCAAAGGTCGAAAAACAGAAGGCGATTCGTCAGTGCCGTGAGTCGTTCCTCCACCCGGCTCTTAAATGACCGGGCCTGCGGGTGTTTGGTGTTTTCCGAAAACCACAGATAGGCAAAGGCCCCCAGCCGGGACGATCCTTGGGCAGCCTCTTCGCTCAGCTTTAAAAGGGCCTGCAGCATGTGGCCGGGCATTGAGGGTGATAACTGCGGGCGCATCGCTTCAATTTGGACGACCTTAGCCTCCAGATCGGCCAGATAGGCATCGAGGCGTTCGACCGGATTCGGCACCAGATCTGTGAGATCCCATCGCAAGGGAAACGTCGGGCGTCCTGGGCGGCGCGCGGGCCGCGTGCCGCCTGTCATCGATTGTCCGCGCATGATAGTCTTCTCCTTCATGAAAACGAACGACAAGGGATCATATCATTGGCTGACAACGATGCGATCAGAAAACTCAGCGGGGAGCCGCTTCGTTGACAGGTGCCCGGGGGGATGTGAAAATTCATGGGCGTAGGGGGATGGGAGAATGAACGATCAGGAGTTGAATCGCGCGGTCCAATATGTCACGGCCAGTACCTCGTACGCTCGAGAAACAGTCGCCGACATCATCCATACGGGGTTGGACGAGCTGTCCGCACTTGCGACTCAGTCGACGAGACAGTTCGAGCGGGATGCGCTGCTTGAATATGTATCCCAGTGGACCATTAAGCGAACGGGGCAGCCGGAGCCCTTGGTCCGTGAAGTGCTGGGGTGCGCCGGTCGATGGCTTGATGAAGTGTATGATGAACTTGCGACACGGGAGCCGGATCTGCCGGGGCAGCCACCGGACGATGATGAAGATGGGGAGCCGGTCTAGCAGCGACAAGCAGCGGGTGCCGCATCAGCCGAAAGCCGCTCCGCGTGGACCGTTCTCGTGTTCGAATGAGTCTTCGAACGATTCAGAGGTTGGAAATGCCGCGCTGGAGGCCACGACGCACCCTTAAATTGCATTCCCATCTTCACGGCGGGGTCAGCCTACAGCCTTTGTCGACCACACGCCAACCGGAAGCCACCCTTTCCCGTGAACTGGAAGACCGATGGTCTATGCTCCATCGGCACTGTGCCGACCAATCCAGCCATCTTCGCCTTGGGCGCCTGATCCATCGCCTCACCCATTATGACCCGGGGGTGCAGGAGTCCGCGCTTGCGGAATTGGAATTGGCGACGCAACTGATCCGGGCCGGCGCCGGCGTCACATTTTTACCGGAGTCTCAGGCGCGGACGGCTGACTTGGAGTGCCGAATGGGACGCGAGCGGCTGTTCGTTGAAGTGACGGCCATGGTCGGATCCGCCGAACGGCGCCGGTTACCGCTGCGCGGCATCGCCCTGGATGACGAGCAGGGAGCGGAAGAGGACCGAGGCGTGATTCTGATCCACCGTATTCTGGCCAGGATCCGGCAGAAGGCTAAGCAGTTGGCGGATTATTGCGACCCGGTATTGTTGAATATCTCAATCCCTCGCGCGGATCTACGGAGCGGCCGGTACAGTCGGCGGGAGGAAATCTGGCTTGATTTGAAAACGCTGTCAGGAGCCGTTACGGTGCTGTTGACCAGGCTTCCGCATATCAGCGGCGTGTTGATTTCGCTCTGGGACGTCCATCCGTTACCGGCCAAGGCGGCCACCAGGTTGGCCAATGTGGAACTCGTCGAACGCAGCCGGCATCAGCGAACCCAGCCCCGGGTACGGTTGCTGATCCTCAACCCCTCAGCCTCTGCAAGGCTGAGCCCGCACCAGCAAGACGCGTTACGCATGATCATCTGACCGCTATTTCGGTAAGGCGGCCGACAGTAGTTCCAGATTCTTCGTCACCATGGCATCGCCATTTTTCGTGGAGACCTCGATGCCTGTCGTGCAGACCGTCCGGCATTCGTCCGTGCGACCCATCTTCTGTAGGCACTGCGCCAAGGCATAGTAGGCGGCGGAATAGGTGGGTTTTACAGTGATGCATTGCTGCAGCGCTTTGGCGGCTTCCTCGTAATTGCCGTCTTCCATATAGGCTTTGCCCAGTCCGAACCAGGCCACATCATCATTCGGATCTATCGCCAGGACTTTTTTGAGCGGTTCGATTCTTGGATTCGGCATGCTGTCCTCCAGTCGGGATAATGCAGTGCGACCGTAGCACGCGTTTCCGCTCATTGTCTATGCGGTTTCCTGCATGATAACCTCAGATCGCGAAACGTAACGCGTGACGCGTTATGCGATAGTGAGCGAAACGGATAGTTCTGGTTATACGCGTCACGTTCAACGCATCACGTGGCACGGAGCCTTCTTGAATGGGTACAACCGGTTTCGTCTATCATCCGGCCTATCTCGATCACGACATGGGCGCCGGCCATCCGGAGTCTCCGGATCGGCTTCGTGCCATCGTACAGCAGTTGGAACAATCCGGAACCCGGGCGCAATTGACGCCCATCGAGCCGCGCATGGCCGAGGATGAATGGCTGACACAAATCCACACGCCCGGCTATCTGGCCCTGCTGCGCCAACAGGCGCCTCGAACCGGACGGGTGTCGCTCGATCCCGACACGTCCATGTCGCCCGGATCGTTGAAGGCCGCCTATTTGGCGGCCGGGGGGCTGTTAGCCGGCGTGGATGCCATCATGGCGAAGCAGGTCGAACACGTGTTCTGCGCCGTCCGGCCTCCGGGCCATCACGCAGAAGCCGGGCGCGCGATGGGATTTTGCCTGCTCAACAACGTGGCGATTGCCGCGCGTTATGTCCAAAAAAAGTATGGTCTGACGCGAGTGCTCATCGTCGACTGGGATGTGCACCACGGAAACGGCACCCAGCACAGCTTTGAAGACGATCCCTCCGTGCTGTTTTTTAGCACCCATCAATACCCGCACTATCCCGGATCCGGCCGGCTGTCGGAACGAGGGCATGGCACCGGCCTAGGCTCGACGATCAATGTGCCCTTGGAGGCTGGGGAAGGAGACGAGGCGTATGGTGCGATCTTTCTTAAATCGCTGGTGCCGGCGGCTGACGACTTTCAGCCGGAGTTCGTCATCATCTCGGCGGGCTTTGATGCGCACAAAGACGATCCGCTGGCCAGCATGGGGTTAACGGAAGAAGGCTATGCCAACTTGACGGGTATCGTGGCCGGCATCGCTGCGCGCCATGCCCATCGCCGTCTGCTGTCCTCACTGGAAGGCGGCTACAATCTGAGGGCCTTGGCCGCCTCCGTCGATCGCCACGTGCAGGCGCTGGTCGCCTCATGAGAGGGGCGCTCAAAGTCGGTGTGGCGGTGCTGGTGCTGCTTGGCGCCACGTATCTCTATTACACCGAAATCAAGCCCGTGGTCATTTTCGGTTTGCGGTCCGATTATGCGCATGCCATTCCTTTCCAGAAAATACCCGAAGGGCTCACCAGCCTAAAGGCCGAGTCCTGCGGACAATGCCATCGCGAGATTTATGAGGAGTGGAAAACCAGCATCCATGCGAAAGCGTACGACGATCCGTTTTTTCAAGCCTATTGGAAAAAGGACAAGAATATCTGGGTCTGCCTGAATTGCCATACGCCGCTGGAGAACCAACAGCCGACGCTCGTCAAGGAAATTCCCCGGGGTCGGGTCGAAAAGGCGGTGGAAGTGCCGAACCCTCATTTCGATGCCGAGTATCAAAAGGAATCGGTCACCTGCGCGGCCTGTCATGTGCGGGACGGGATCATCCTCGGGCCGTTCGAGGACTCGGCGGCGCCGCACCCGACCAAATTCGATCCGAATTTCAGGACAGCCCAGGTCTGCTATCGCTGTCATAACGTAGTCTCAGGCCCGGCCCAATTCTATAATGTCGGGCCCTGCGGCACGTATGCCGAATACGAAGGCAAATTTTTTATGCAGGAACGTGGGTTCATCTGCCAAAGTTGCCACATGCCTGAAATCGACCGGCCTGTGGCGACGGACAGTCCCATTCGGCGTGGTCGCCGGCATCTCTGGCGCGGCGGGCATGATCCGGACATGGTCAAACGGGCGATTGCGGTACAGGTGAAGGCGGACCGCGAACATCCCCAACCGGGTGAGCAGGTCGGATTTACGCTGACCCTTCTCAATGCGGGCGCCGGACATAAAATTCCCACCGGCGATCCCGACCGGTACTTTACCGTGGAGTTCTCAGTCGAGAACCAGCACGGTGAGGTGTTGAAGCAGCAAACATCGACGATGGGCCGCTGGGTCATGTGGCAGCCGGCTATTATCGAGTTGTACGATAATCGCCTCATGCCCCTGGCCAGCCGCGAATACGAGTTTGCCTATCGCCTTCCCGACAAAGGAGAGGGCTTGATTCTGAAGACCCGGGTGCAGTACCACATTCTCACGGATAAGCAGCACCGGATGCTGCAAACCAAGTACGGATTGACGGGAGACGACCCCTATCGGTTTGTGGTGTATGAACGCACCTTCCCCTTGTCCGGCGAACTTGCGGCGGCCCTGAAAGACAGCGGTCACCCGTTGGCCGGACCCCCTCTGCGCGAGGGGGGCAATTGTAAGGCGGAGGCCGCAGGCTAATGGCTGACAGTTCACCTCACAAAGGATCATCATGAAGCATCCCCTCCTCATCGATACAGAGACGCTTCAGCAGAGGCTGGGGCAACCGGGATTAGTCCTGCTCGACGTGCGGGGCAAGGCGGCCTATGAGTTCGGCGGGCATATTCCGGGGGCGGTACATTCCACCTGGCATGAGTACAGCGATCCCAATGCCGCACCGAAAGGCCTGCTCAACCCGGATTTGAGGCAGATCGAGCAGATCCTGAGGCGCTTGGGCATTAACCAAGACAGCGACGTGGTGATCTATTCCAATCCGTTCGACAACTGGGGCGATGAAGGCCGCATGTTTTGGATGTTGGAGTATCTGGGGCACAAGAACCTCCGCGTGCTCGATGGAGGATGGGTGAAGTGGACGGCTGAGAAGCGGCCGTTTGAACATGGACGGACGACGCCCCCGCCTGGCAACTTCACGGCTCAACCGGTCAAGCACCTGGCGATTTCAAAAGACGATCTGAAACTGATTGTGCGGGCCCCGCATCCTCACACCGCTATTCTCGATGCGCGTAGCCTTGAAGAGTATCTGGGCAAGGAAGTGTCCGGCATTCCGCGTCCGGGACATATCCCTGCTGCGATTCATCTGGCCTGGAACGGGTTCTTGAACAAAGATGCCACGGTGAAGGATGCGGACGTGATCAAGGAAGGGCTTTTAGACAAGGGCTTGCAAACCGACCAGGAGATCATTTGTTACTGCACGGGAGGCGTCCGGTCAGCCTGGTTGTATTTCGTCCTCAAGTTGGTCGGCTATGAGAACGTTCGGAACTACCCGGGATCCTGGTGGGAGTGGAGCCGGGACTTCGCCTGTCCGGTGGAGAAGGATTTCCAGGGACTTCAAAAAATCCTAGGCTTCGATCAAACCGCACGGCCGTCTTGACTCTCTTCTGAGCGCTGTGTAAGGTCAATTACGGTCATACCGTCTTTATCTTCACGGACATATCAACCAGGAGGAGGAAAAATGATAGAAACAATTCGTCGTAGCGCAGGTGTGCTGGCTGCGGTTGCAGCTCTCGTCGGCGTGCCGATGCTGAGCGGCATGGCGCTCGCCGCGGAGAACAAACATGTGAGCGAGGCCGTAGAGCATGCCAAGGAAGCAGTCGAGCACGGCAAACAGGGCCATGCCGATGCGCTCGTGAAGCATGCGGAAGGATCCTTAAAGCATGCCGAAGCGGCCGGCATGAAGAACCCTCATTTAGATGAAGGGGTCAAGCATCTGAAGGAAGCCATCGAGCATGGCAAGGCCGGCCACGCCGATGTGGCCACCAAACATGCCGAAGGCGCGGTGACCCATCTGTCAGAAGTGAAGTAACGAATTCGGCAGAGACGAGCGGCCGGAGCGATCCGGCCCCTCGTCTCCTCCTTATCTCTCAAGCCTCGTTCCTCCAGTCTCCAGCCCGATATGCGCGTGGGATTCTATCAATACGATCCGCGGTTTGGCGCAGTCAGCAAAAACCTTGACCAGCTGACGACCCGACTTGAAGAAGCGGACGCCGATCTGATGGTATTGCCGGAACTCTGTGCCTCGGGCTACCAGTTCATTTCGCAGGAAGAAGTGCAGCAGCTGGCCGAGCCGGTTCCTGATGGGCCGACTACCCGGCGGTTGCTGGAGATTGCGCAGCGCCGTCGGATGCACATCGTGGCGGGTCTGCCCGAAAAGGATGGGGCACGCTGCTACAACTCCGCTGTGGTCGTCGGGCCGTCCGGGTTTGTCGGCTGCTATCGGAAGACGCATCTTTTCTTTGAAGAAACGCTGTGGTTTACCCCGGGCGATTCAGGCTTTCAGGTCTGGGACATTGGACAAGCCACCATCGGCGTGATGATATGCTTTGATTGGTACTATCCGGAAGCCGCACGCTCCTTGGCCGTTCAGGGAGCCGACATCATTTGCCATCCTTCCAATCTCGTCCTGCCGAATTGCCCTGACTCCATGCCGGTGCGCTGTTTGGAGAATCGGGTGTTCGCGGTGACCTGCAATCGCATCGGGTCTGAAGAACGCGGAGGGAAGGAGCCTCTGACGTATATTGGAAATAGCGAGATTGTCACTCCCAGAGGCGTCATTCTTCATCGGGCGCCGAGGGATAAAGAAGAACTCACCATCCTTGATATTGACCCTCGCGAAGCCCGTAGCAAGCAGCTGAATCGCTACAACGACCTGCTTCGGGATCGCCGGACAGGTCTGTACCGCGCATGATCTTCCTTCGGCCGTTCCCGCCTGCTCACCTTGCGCCGCACGCTGGGACAAGGTAGGATTTGTCCATGGAACAGGCGCTTGAAAAGGGAATGTTTCTGGTCGCCACACCGAGCCTGCGAGATCCCAACTTCCGCCAATCCGTCGTGTTGCTCTGCGAACATGGGCCGGAAGGAGCGTTGGGGGTGGTGGTCAATCGGCCGACGGCCATGTCCATATCCGAGGCCTTGCCTCAGGTGCCCATCCTTGAAGGGTCCGGCCACGTGCTGTACGCGGGCGGACCGGTTCAGACGAATCAGGTCATGCTCCTCTATCGAGGGGACCAGCTACCCGACAATGCGCACCACGTGTTCGATGGGGTGTGCCTGGGCGGAGATATGGGGATGGTGGAACGCATACTCACCGGCGCGGGCACCAAGGAATCGTTCCGCGCCTATTTGGGCTATTCCGGCTGGGGCCCGGGACAACTGGAAAACGAAATGAAGACCGGGTCCTGGATTGTATTACCTGCGGATCCTACGTTGGTGTTTGAAAAAGATCCTGCCGTCGTGTGGGGCGAGCTCCTTATGTCGTTGGGCGACGAATACCGCCACTATGCGGACATGCCGTTTGATCCCTCCTATAACTAGCCGCAGCTGTAACGTTCAAATTCGAGGAGCTGCCTAGGCAGTGTGACGGATTGGGTGGCGATGGTTCCACCGCTGCCGATCCTGCCGGCTGACTGTCCTGGCTAGCATGGTTTGCTGAGCGCCTCTTGAGCGTCCTGCTCAACTTCGAGCACGTGCGTCGAATCGCTCTCATGGAGTCTCATTGAAGCTTCCTTCGGACGGTGCTACGCTCTCGCGCCATGGGCGATCGCTTCCTCATCGGTGTGCTCCGGTTCTTGGCTACGACAGTGTTGGTCTTATCGGTTACGACAGGATGCGGAGTCGCTTACACGATCATCAAGTCCGAGGCCAAGCTGGATCGACTCGCGGTACCCATGACCAGAGCGCAGGTAGTCGATGTCATTGGGCGTCCGGACCGGGTCTTGCGCGACGACGGACGGATGCTGGTGTGGGAATACTCCCTGACGGCGAGGAAACAATGGCTCTACGAAATGGGCTATTGCCCGATCTCAATCTGGATCGGCGGCTGTCTTTTTTATCCCTTCACCAACATTGCCTCCGAACACCAACGCGAATATCCACAGCATGTCATCTTAGTGAACGATGAACTGTGTGCATGGGGGCCACCGGCCGCCATTCTCCAACGGCGTCGCGCCTGCGCGGCAGTCGGAGTCCCCGTGATGCACAACGGCCACGCGGGGCGGCCCGAACCGGTTGTGTCGGGAACCGGTCCCATCAGTGGGGAGACCATTGATCGGTACCGCACGATGGCTGTCATGGTGTTTGAAGATGCGGCCGGCGCTCCGGGCAGCGGGTCACGGGCGGCCGGAGTGGCTACGACGCTCATGCTGGATTTGGATGTCCATATGGTGGAGCGCGCCAAATTGGACGAGGTGTTGAAGGAGCAGGTGATCCAATTGACCCATGCCGACGATGCCAATGTCCTCAAAGTCGGCAAACTGCTCGGCGCGCAGGCCATCATTGTGGGGGAAGTGCAGCAATGGGAGCGGCAGGTTGAGGAGCGGCGGCATGCGGTTTCATTGGCGCTTCGCATCATCGACGTGGAAACCGGAGTGTTGCTGTTCAGCGGCGAAGGGCACTTGACCGATGCGTCCACCGACGACCCGGAAGCGTCCGTCCGCCTCATCCTGCATCGCATCCTGACCCGTTTTGGATCGCAGGCGGGGTTGCTCGGGTCCGGATGCGTCGGTGTGAACTGGGAATTGCTGGAGGACCAGGGCGCCCGCTTCTATAGGGTGCGAGAACTCCGGAGCGGCCTGCCCGCGGAACAAGCGGGGTTGCAAGTCGGGGATAGAGTGGTGGCTTGTAATGGCATCGCACTGGCAACGGTGAAGACGGAGCGTGAGGCCAAACAGGTATGCCAGGTGCGGGCAGGGCAGGAGTTATCGCTCGATGTACGCCGGGGCGATCACCCGTTGGAGATCGTCATGACGGCGGAAAAGCGCCCGGGCTTGTAGCGGAGATCAGGGGGACAAGGAGGAGCATGGATCATACAGGTGTGCCGCAGTCGGCCGAGGCATTAATCAAGAAGCTGCATGAGCGTCCCCACCTTCCGCTCGGCGAATGGCTGCGCGCGCCGGCCCATGTCCATTACATGGCGTTTCGGATGTCAGACCCCCCGACGCAACGCGCCGCCAGTCGGTCCGAGTTTCAATCGCTGTTAGGAGCGTTCAAAATACCGGCGGAGACGACGGTGCTGCGGGAGGCCTTCGGCTATGGCATCAAGGAAGCGGAGAACGGTGATCGGCTCATCGTGATCTGGCAGGCCCATACGGAGTACTACAACTATCAACTCTGGCATCTGCCCTCTGCTGCCACGGGCGACGTCACGTTTGGTCCGCTGACCTTTCCCCAATACGAATTTCCAGTGACGCCGCTCGGGAGCGACGTCTGTCGCTTGGATATTCTGCTGACGACCGGCCTCTTGCCGCCGCGGGATCAGGTGCGCGCCCTCTTGCCCGGTCCGGTGGTCTATGGGAGCCGGATCTTCGATGCGCAGACGAGCGTGGTCACGAGTTTCACACCCGATGAGGAGGGGCGCGAGCGCTATTGGGTGAGTGTCGGGATCATGCCCGAGCATGCCTCGCGGTTGAAAGATATCGTCGACGCCATCGTGCGGATCGAAACCTATTACCATCTGTTGCTCATGCAAAAACCCTTGTTTTCGACGGCCATTGATCAGGTCTACAAGTTCGAGCAGGTCCATTTAAAGCAGCGGGAAATCATCACGGCGCATATCGGCCATGCCAATTCAGAAACCTTGCAACGATGGCTGAATAGCCTTACGCAAGATCTGCTGAAGACGAACCGCATCTCGGGTAAGCTGCATTTCGAGCTGTCCGCCTCGCTGCCGTACGACAAGATCGTGCACACGACGCTGGCGTCCTTGGCGGAGTCGCCGATGGACTCCTATCGGCCCGTCTCCGACTATGTGCTCGGAGGCATTACGGGTGTGGCGGAAGGCTATCAACAGCTGCTCAAGCGCATCGAGACGCTGCGCGGAGGATTCGAAGGAATCATTTCGATCATCCGTACCCGCGTGGATTTGATTCTGCAGGCACAGAACCTCACACTCCTTCAAAGCGTCGATAAGACCACGAAGAGCCAGGCCATTCTGCAGCACACGGTCGAGGGGCTGTCGGTGATCGTCATTGCCTATTACCTGGCGGGGTTAGCCGGCTACATCTTCAAGGGCCTGCACGAAGCCGGCTGGATGCACCATGCCAATATCGCCTCAGCCGTTTTTGTTCCTATCGGTATCGGCCTCGCCTTTATCATCACGACCGTCAGCAAGCGATATTTGCATAAGAAGCTCGCAGGCGACCACCCGAAAGAACCAGCCAAGACTCCGCAAGAGTAGACTGTCGCGCACGTCGGTTTCTCTCCTGCCAGGGATGATGCCTCCACCACGAGTCGGCGTTGTCTGTCTGAAGAAGAACAGTCCACAAGAGCACTTCTCCGGTGCCAAATAAAGCCGGTCTCATATCAGATGTTTAAGCGTGCCGGATAGACACACCCGCATCTCGCCGGAGCATAGATGGGGGAACGCACGGTACAAACGGATGGAAATGGACGCTCGTTTGTGATACAGGACAGAGCCGCCGACGGGAAGATGCCAGCAACGAGGAGGCGGCACATGACGGAACACCGCTATCCCGCCAAACTTCCGCCACACCTCCCTGGAACGCTGCAACAGGCGCCACGGTTGTTTATTGAGCGCCGGATCGCGCCGCGTATCATGCCTCGAGGGGGTCTCGCTTCATTCATCGCCTTGCCGGGCTGCAAGTCGGCGGAAGGAGATGCGGTGCTCCTCGATATCTCCCTTCAGGGCTGTCAGTTGGATTCCGAGGAGAGCGTTCCGCAGGATCATCCGTATCAACTCATTGTCTTCGTGCCGCCCCATCCCAGTCCTATTCTGGTCCGGAAGGCGTCCACACGGTGGAGTGTCGGCCGTCTCCATGGGATAAACTTTCTCGACCTTGCGCCGGAATGCGAACGAAAGCTCCACGATGCCATCCGGCAGGGTCCTGTCGTGTCCTGGGTGCTGAGCAGCATGCAATTCGGCATGTGGTCCATCGCAGGCCTTCTCTGTACCGCAGTTGATCTCGCCTTGTCGTTCCCTGTCGTGCCCTACTAGATCGGCGCCGAACTATATCTGCATTAGATTGACTGTCCTTTCAAAGCCGATACGCTCCCGCGCGATTAATATTTGCCGCAACGACTCGATTACTATGATCATTGTCTGTTCTTGGTGCCGGGAAGAAGGCACCGGCGGGACGCTCGGCGAAAAGCCGCCGCTGGAAAACGCATTAGAAACCCACGGCATCTGCTCGCTGCACAGTTCCGCTGTCATGGACAGATGGAGCCGGCAGGCGGGTGGAGATCCGGAAACTCCATCGGTCCAGTCCTGAGCCGTGGCGGATCCATACTGATCGCATTCAGCCGCTCCGCACCTTTGGAAGTACTCGGACCAGAGACATGGGCTTTATACCGGTCCGAGAGATCGGATTATTTATGGCAACGGCGTTCCGGGAGCCGGCTAGGAGGGAAGAGGTTTACTCGGTGGGCGGAGACGTGATGGGCTGCCACTCGCGCGCCTGCTTTTGAGCCTCGGCAATTTTGGCCGGAGACAACTCATGGGCAATCCGATTCCGCCATTTCGCGCCATCTTGATACCCGTGGGCCGCCGCGAGGTTGTACCACTTATGGGCTTGTACCAAATCCTGAGGCACACCCAGCGCGGTGTGATAATGGACTCCCAGCGTAAACATGGCCTGGGCTTCTCCATGATCGGCCGCAAGACGGCACCAACGCAACGCTTCCTGGTAATTCTGAGGCAAGCCTCGTCCGATGTCCGAGAGCGTGCACAGCTTATATTGCGCAGCGGAAGACCGTTGCATGGCAGCCATCCGGTACCATCGGGCGGCTTCCTGGTAGTCCTGTGACACCCCTTGGCCTCTTTCATACCGCAGTCCGAGACCATACTGATCCTCCGCACTGCCTTGCTCGGCGAGCGCTCGAAGCTCCTCTACCACTGTCAAGTGGTCTTCCACTGCAGCGTAGGGCGGCAAAGGCTGATCCACGCATGCAGACAAAACACACACAACGGTCGGAAGGATGACAAATGAGAAGCGTGTCGTCATGGGCTTTCTCCGCTAACGAAACGATGTTGGCCTGTTTGGAAGACAGCGCATTTTAGGAGACTTGCCGATTCGGTGCAACCGAGCGGGATGCGGAGGGCGCTGGTTCTTGCCAGAGTGCCTCGGGGCGATCCGGCTGACTAATGGAATCCCGTCAGTCAACAGAAGGCTTGTGACGGCTTGCGTATGGAACGAACGACGGTGGAGAAGCATGAAGGTGTTGAGACGCGTATGTCTTGATACGGTGTGTACACAGTAAGACAAGTGGCGAATCTTCCAAGTGTTGGGTGGCGATGTGCGTTTCGGTCTTGTCTAAAAGATTTTCTGCGGTTCAGAAAATTTAATGCATGGATGGCCTTGACAGACTGCTGTTCTTCGCTTATTTTGTACCTCCCGCGGCGAACAGGCTGAAGAGCCGGTTGCCGATGAATCAGAGAGACCTTGACCTGTAGGGAACCGGTCTTATCTGATGGGGACGACATGAGATAGACTGCACGTAGTCTCTCTGCCGGTTAGAGATCCACTGTAAGCATGGTGTTTCAGCCACAGGGCTAGTGCCCTGCGGCTTTCTTCGTGCCCGGTTCTTTGACAACTGAATAGAGGAAGTTGAGCAAAGGTGTAAGGTGTATTGAAGTGGTGGCCCTTGGTCTAATTTAAGAGACACCT
>CBDIWQ010000059.1:0-5773 GCA_965285965.1 uncultured bacterium
TGAGGTCCAAACGGCGACTCACGTCCAAACGACGCGAAAGCCTAACGGCGGCTGGTAGCGCTTGTCGGACTTTCGCGACTACGGACGTTGGCGCTCTTCGGACGTTGGGGCACCGTCGTCATCAGACCGTGCTCGATGCCGACCGAGTCACTCAGCACCTTCGCCACCGGCGCGAGGCAATTCGTGGTGCACGACGCGTTCGAGAGAATGTGGTGCTTCGAGGGATCGTACTGATCCTGGTTGATGCCGAAGGCGATCGTGAGGTCCGGGCCCTTGGCCGGAGCGGAGATCAGGACCTTCTTCGCGCCCGCGGTGAGGTGCTTCGACGCAGCGTCGCGCGCGGTGAATGCGGGCAACTATGACCTGCCCACGGATCAACTCGATGCCGTGGTGGCCGTCAGCCCCTTCGGGTCCTATTCGCAGTTTCTGAAGACGATCCCTCTGTTCGGGCGCATCTTTGCCGGCGATCGAAAAGGCTTGGCGACGGCCATGTTTTCTCTCAAGGGATCGGTGGAGGATCCGGAGGTTACGTACATGCCGATGAAGTCGTTTGCCACCGGGCTCTCCGGTCTCGGGCAGCTGGCGGTGGATGTTTTGAAGAATACGCTCACGCTGCCGTTTGATCTGATGATGCCTGGCGAAGACCGAACCACGGGATCGGACGCTGAGCCTGAGGCAGAGCCGACACCGGCGCCCCTGTCGGTGACGCCTTGACCCGTCTCCAAGCCCAATGCTAGCATCCGAGAAAGTCGTTCGGGGTCATGTCCAATTGCCCGTCCCGTTGTCGTAGCTCACCCATGAAACGAACCACGGCTCAGTCACCGGAAGTCGCCACGCTGTTCATTGCCGCGAGCGAACTGGATTCGAATCTCTATTACGCCACCAAATTCATTGCGCCGGACCCCTTCATCTATATGGAAGTGAAAGGGGAGCGGCTGCTGGTCATGAGCGATCTCGAAATGGATCGCGCCAAGACGCAGGCCACCGCGGACCGCGTCTTGTCCTATTCCGAGTTGGAGAAAAGCGCGAAAGCGCAGAAGATCAAGGATCCGACGACGGTCGACATCGTGCATCTGGTGTTGAAGGAGGCGAAGATCCGCCAGCTCCTGGTGCCCGCCAATTTTCCGTTCATCTATGCGACCCGGCTGCAGGAACTCGGCTATAGCCTGAAGCCGAAGCGCGATCCGTTCTACGAACAACGGGTAATCAAAACCGCGGAAGAGGTGACCTTTATCGAGGCTGCCCAACGAGCCACCGAAGAAGCGGTGGCTGCCGCGCATACGGTGCTCCGCCAGACCACCATCCGCGATCACGTGTTGTGGCTGGAGGGCGACTGTCTGACGTCGGAGCGCATCAAGCAACTGATCAACGTCAAGCTCATGGAACGGGGCTGCATCGCCCAGCACACCATCGTGGCGGGCGGCGAGCAGGCCTGCGATCCGCATAACGAAGGGTCGGGGCCTTTGCCGGCCGACCGCAGCATCATCTTCGACGTGTTCCCGCGTTCGGCCACCAGCCGCTATTTTGCCGATATGTCGCGCACCGTCATTCGCGGCACGGCGAGTCCTGAACTGAAGCGGCTGTACCAGACCGTGAAAGACGCGCAGGAAGACGCGATCGATAAGATCAAGGACGGCGCCGACGGCATGAAGATCCATCAAGGGATCTGTGCGCGATTCGAGAAGGCCGGTTATCGGACCGGCTTGGTCAACGGACGCATGCAAGGCTACTTTCACGGCACCGGACATGGGGTGGGGCTCGATATCCATGAGGCGCCACGCATCAGCCGGACCGGGTCCCTGTTGCAGGAGGGCCACGTGGTCACCGTTGAGCCGGGCCTCTACTATCCCGGGTTGGGCGCCGTCCGGATCGAGGATATGGTGCTGGTCACGAAGGATGGCTGCCGCAATCTCACGGATTTCCCCAAAGTCTTCGAACTCGGGTAACCTTCTCCCAACGCTGGTCGTTCCCTCCGCCGCTCCTCCATCGGCTGGACCCTGATGCCGTATTCCTATGAATTTCTGGATGAGGTGGCCGTCGCGGATCTCGCCTTTGACGCCAGAGGCGACACGCTGGAGGAACTTTTTCAGGCCGCCACCGGCGCGCTGCTCGAGGCGCTGGCCAATCCGGCCACCATCGGGTCCACGTGGCGTCAGGCCATTGAACGGAACGATGAGGATCCGGCCGAGTTGTTGTTCGATTGGCTCTCCGATCTGGTCTATTGGAAGGATGCCGCGGGAGTGGTCTATAGCAAAGCCGACCTCGAACTTCATCAACAAGCGAACGGCAGGTGGCGGTTGAACGCTCTCCTGTCCGGTGAGCCGGTCAATAGCACACAGGAGTTGCGGAACGATGTGAAAGGTGTGACGAAGCACCTCTACCGGGTCGGCGAGCAGGACGGACACTGGACCGCCCGGGTGGTGTTGGATGTGTGAGAAGATGTGATGGGTGATGCGTGATATGTGATGGGTGATGCGTGACAGACCAGACAAACCAAACAAACCAGACAGACCAGACAGACCAGACAGACCAGACAGACCAAACAGACCAGACAGACCAGACAGACCAAACAGACCAGACAGACCAGACAGACCAGACAGACCAGAACGATGAAGCTCAGCACCTCCATGGCCGTCACGCGGATCTCCGATCAAGTCTGGGAGATCGCGCCCTCCGAAAAGCCCGGGATGTTGGTGCCCGCGCGCATCTATGCGACGCCCGGCATCCTGGCGGCAATGGATGAAGGGGTCTTTGAACAGGTGACGAATGTGGCCTGTCTGCCCGGAATCAGCCGGTATGCGCTCTGCATGCCGGACGGACATTGGGGCTACGGGTTTCCGATCGGAGGGGTCGCGGCCTTCGATGTGCGTACGGGCATCATTTCGCCCGGCGGTGTCGGGTATGACGTCAATTGCGGCATGCGGCTTATCCGCACGGATCTCACCAGGGACGAAGTGCAACCCCGGCTCGAGCGGCTGTTGACCGACCTGTTCCGGAGAGTGCCTGCCGGAGTGGGCGCCGGCGGCTTTTTGAAATTGAACCGGCCCTCTTTTGAGCGCGTCATGACACAGGGGGCGGGATGGTGCATCGAGCAGGGATATGGCTGGCATGAAGATCTGGAACGGATCGAGGAAGGCGGCTGTCTCGAAGGCGCCGATCCCTCCAAAGTCAGCGACCATGCCGTCACTCGCGGGATCAACCAATTGGGGACCCTCGGGTCAGGCAATCACTATCTGGAGATCCAAGTGGTCTCGAATGATCGAATCGTCGACCGGGAGACAGCGGCGGCGTTGGGCCTGACCGGCCATGATCAGATCGTGGTGATGGTGCATTGCGGATCGCGCGGCTTCGGACATCAGGTGGCCGGCGATTATCTGAAAGTCTTTGAAAAGGCCATGCGGCGCTATGGCATCACCGTGAAGGACCCCCAACTCGCCTGTGCGCCGTTCCGATCCGAGGAAGGCCGGGATTACTTTGCCGCCATGAATTGTGCCGGCAATGCTGCCTTCGCCAATCGTCAAGTCATCACCCATCAGATCCGCGAAGCCTTCGCGTCGGTCTTCGGCCGGCCGGCGGAAGACCTCGGCATGGAGGTGGTTTACGACGTGGCCCATAACATTGCCAAGGTGGAACGTTTCCCGGAAGGCGACTTGCTCGTGCATCGCAAGGGGTCTACGCGAGCGCTGGGTCCCGGCAGCCCGCAGTTGCCGCCGCGCTTTCGAACGACCGGCCAGCCGGTCATCTGTGGAGGGTCCATGGAAACCGGGTCGTATCTCCTGGTCGGGACGGAGGGCGCGATGCGGGACACCTTCGCGTCGACCATGCACGGCTCGGGACGCACCATGTCACGGACGCAAGCGAAGAAGGCCGTTCGCGGGGACGCGCTGCAACGGCAGATGAAGGAGCGCGGCATTCTGGTGAAGGCGGTTTCCATGTCGGGACTGGCTGAGGAAGGCGGCTTCGCGTACAAAAATATCTCGGAAGTCGTCGAATCCGTGCAGCGTGCCGGAATCACAAAAACGGTGGCGGAATTACTGCCGATCGGCAATATAAAAGGGTAGCAGGGCGTTGATAAACAAGATTACAAGTGAGGGAAAGCGAGAGTCGGAGCAATCTCAGACAGTCTCGCAATAGTCCGCAGGCTGTTCAGAAAGGCCGTCCAGCAAGGTGCGCGACGCGAGGAATAACGAGCGCCAGGTTTGCGCACGGGCGCGAGATGGTGAGCGCCCCGTTTCTGCACACATTGACTGTCAGAACAGTCTTTTCCCAGCCGGTACGTTGAGGATTCGAGCGAGCCGAGAACGCCGCTGGCGGGCTTTTTCAACAGCCTGCTAGCAGTGAACCGTAGGGAGTCACCGCATGGAACATCGTCGACACCCGCGCTTTCCTGTCCGCTTCCAGAGTTCCTTCATTTCGGTAAATCTCGTCTCCGGCGACGGCACCGTGCAAGACCTGTCCATTCGCGGATGCAAAATCACGACTCCGGTCCAGGTTCAGCCCGGCACGGCACTGGAACTCCGTATTCACGCGTCTGGAGAAGCGCCGCCTCTCCGTGTCAGCCATGCCGTCGTCCGGTGGCACCGGAACGGCACCTGTGGAATGGAATTCATCGGTCTGGCGCCCGATGAATGGACAAGGCTTCAGGACCTCGTGAAAGAGCTGGAGTTGCAGCCGTATCAACGCACCGCCCCTGACCTCTCCGAAGCCTAGCGATCCTTCTCCTCTCTCCTGCCGGTCTCCATTCTCCTTGTCCTCACGTGTGATTTGAGGAAAGGATTGCGAGGCGCCATCGATTTGCTAGGATGGCGCTGAACCGTCTGCATCCTCGAGAAGGAGAGGCCCGACCATTGATGAGCGCCGCGCAGCGGTCCGCCGCAATCCGTTCCATTGTCCTCACCGTCGTGATCAGTCTGGTAACCGCCGTGGTCATCGGCGGCCTGCTCTACTACAGCTTGAAGCGGCATGACCGGGATCATGTCCGGGCAGTCCGGCAGATGGCCGCGGAGACGCACTCGCAGCGGGCGCTGGCAGCCGGCCGTGTCCTTGGGGCGCTCAGCCGCCATGTCATTCACGATGTCGCCCGGCTCCAGGAGCTGGTCAATACCGGATTGGATAGCGAAGGGCTGAACGATTTTCTGGTGGTGAGCCGGGACGATGTCGTCCTGGCAGCGAAGAACCTGACGCAGGTCGGCCAGAAACTCGAGGACGCCAGCTGGAGAGCCTGGAAGGGGCGCAACCGTGAAGTGGCGCAACGCGCCGTCGATCAGGCCGGGCGGCCGGTCTTCGTGATCGTCGAGCCGTTGAAGGACGCCGAGGATGTGCTGGCATGGGCTATGCTGGTCTTTGCGTTGCCGGAGGAGAACATGTCGGATCAGACGATGACGGAGCGTCTGATGGAAACGGGCCGGCTGATGGCACCGGTGTTGGTGTGTCTGTTGATCAGTATCGGGTTCGCCATGCAGCTGGCCGCGGCGGGGATCCGGCGGCAGATTCAAGGGCTCATGGCATCGGTCCTCGAAGCGCCCGTACGGCCTGATTCAACGGATCATTGGCGGAAGGTCAGCTAGCAGGCTGAGAAAGGCTTCAGCAGGGTGTTGGCAAACTACTTGTGCACTACGGAAACGGAATCATTCGCAGGCTGTTTAGAAAGGCCGTCCAGCAAGGCCGCAGGCGACGGGCGAACCGCAGGCGTACCCTCTCGGGTACGTTGAGGATTCGAGCGAGCCGAGAACGCCGCTGGCGGACTTTATCAACAGCCTCTTCTTGCTGCGAT
>CBDIWQ010000060.1:0-3391 GCA_965285965.1 uncultured bacterium
CGCCGTTTGCACGAAGTCCGGCAAATCGGGATTGACGATGCGGAGCCGGTTGGCGAATCCGTCCGGTTCCAGGCCGAGAAAGGTTTCCACGAGGAAGGGCACCGTGCCGGCCGCCCACGCTTGCGGATGACAGGCGACCGGATACCGGACCGGGACCGCGAACTCTTCGCGTGCATAGCCGGTGAACAGTTCCGGCAGCCGATAATCCTCGAACTCCATCGCCGCTTCCAGCAGGCCGATGAAAATCCGACTAGCCGCCGCGTCATAGCCGTACCGCCGAAAGCCGGCCGCGATCAGGGAATTATCATGAGGCCAGACGGTCCCCAAGTGATATCCCATCGGATTGTACCGGCGTGCTTTGTAAGACAAGGTGCGGATGCCCCACCCGCTGAAGAGATCGGGCTGCATGAGACGATCGACGACCCGGCCGGCTTTGTCCTCATTGACGATGCCGGTCCATAGAGCCTGGCCCGGATTGGAAGACATGACGGCGCAGGGCCGTTGACCGGCCTCGAGTGCCATGGCAAAACAGCCTTCTTGCTCGACCCAGAAGTCCCGATTGAACCGGGTCCGCAAATCCGCGGCTTCCTTCCGCAGCCGCGACGCCCGGGCGTCATCGCCGACGCGCTCGTACAGATCGGCAATCGACGTCTTGGCCATATAGACATAGCCCTGCACTTCGACCAGGGCGATCGGAGGCTGCGCGAACCGGCCGTCGGCCGTCATGATGGCGTCGTGCGAGTCTTTCCATCCTTGGTTGACCAGTCCTTGCTGCTGATTACTGATATAGCTGACGTATCCGTCGCCTGCCGCATTGCCGTAGCAATCGATCCAGTCGAGCGCACGATCGACGTGCATCCGCAGCTGGGTGAACAAGGACAAGTCTCCCGTCCAGGCCGCGTAACGGCTCATCAGGACGAGGAAGAGCGGCGTGGCATCAATGGTGCCGTAATAGGGCGTATGCGGAATCTTGCCCATGCGGGCCAATTCTCCGACGCGCAGCTCGTGCAGGATTTTCCCCGGCTCCTCATCACGCCAGCTGTTCACCACCGTGCCCTGATAACGGGCGAGCAACCGCAACGTGTCGGCCGCCGTATCCGGGCCATAGGCTAACGTCTGCAGCGCCGTCACCAGGCAGTCCCGTCCGAACAACGTGACATACCAGGGCACGCCGGCCGCGAAGAATTCGTCAGTGCCGATGGTGCTCTTCAACATGTGCAGATCCAACAGTGACCGCCGCATGACCTTATTGAGAAGCACGCTGTCGCTCTCAAACCCTGTTTCATGGCTCAGCCATTCCTGGGTTTGATACCGGTAGCCTTGGACCACCGTCGGGAGATTCCGATACACGCTGCTCTGCGCCAGCAGGGTATTCGGGAGCTCATGGGACTCCGAGATGGCCAGGCAGATCCGGATGGGGCGGCTTTCGTTGGGGGCCAGCCGGACATGGTACGTCACCGCATTGCCTTTGACGGTGACGGGTGCCGGATTGAAGTGGATGGCCAAGCTGCGTGCGATGTCATCGGCGCCGTCATACGCGAAAATGAGACACTTATCCTTCCAGCGGGGGCGATACAGTTTGCCTTTCACCTCGCGGACGAGCCCTCGGATCTCGAACACATCCTCGAACCCGGCGCGGAAACGAAAGGTGATGGAAAACTCCATCGGCTCAGAGCTGAAATTCTGGATGTCGAGCCGTTCATGCAGCAACGAATGTTCGGGATCGATAATCCGGTCCCACTTCAGGCCGACGGTTTCGCGGTGGATGCGGCTGCCGTCCAGACCCGTAAAGTCCGGCGTCGTCAGCTGAAATACCGCCCGGGCTCCTTCCCAGGAGCGGGCGGCAAGCGGCTCAGGATGCACCTCCCCCACCAGGATTTCGTATCCGTTCAAGTAGCGGCAATCGTGATAGTACAGACCGAATCCGTGCCCCTGAGAAAAGGGCACTTCCCCCTCGGGAGGCGCAAGAAAGAAAACGTTCCGATGCTTGATCACGACCGCTTTGGAAATACTATAGACCACAGACCGCACCCCTTTCCCCTGGTTGTCTGCTTTCCGTTAGCTGCACTGGTGCATGTTTATCCGCCAGGTTATTCCATGTACGAGGGCCATTGACACCAGCTGCCGTCCTTAGGCGGCGCGTTCCCAGGACACATCCACGGCGGGCGCCTCAGCATAGGTGAACTGACTCGTCCACCAGGCCGACACCATCAGCATACAGGCTCCTGTCACCGATGCGGCCGCCGGCACCCAGGCCTCAGGGCTGGCTTCGAATCGTAACGCCGCGTTCAAACTATACAGGAGGACAATGTGACCATTGAACCACATGTGCCGTTTGGCGACATGCGCCAGGTCCGGATCCCGGATGGCGCGATAATCAAAATAGGCCGGGATGGCCGCTGCCGCGCCCCCGCCGATGCCCGCCACCATGGAGTACAGGGCGATGTCCTGCCATACCGGCCCGCCGAAGCCGAACCAGTACATCGCGTCACTGGCCAATGAAAAGATCCACAGAGCGATCGGAAACGGCATCAGCATCAGGTGGATCGGATGTCGAACCATCGTGGGCTGCTGTTCCATGATGGTCTCCCTTCCCTTCCGCCTCAGGCCTGCTACTCGCCGGTAAGGGCTTTTAACTCTGCCGCATTTTTTGCCGCGAACCCGGCCTGGTCGTTGTCAAAGTAGACGTAAACGGCCTTGAGGGCCGCCTGCCACCGGTCGATTCGCTCGGCCCAACTCTGAAGGATCGCAGTGGAATAGTCCCCTTGATATTTCCGGCCCGGACCATGGAGTCGGACATACACATAATCCGCCGTCACTTCGATCGGCGAGAGAAACCCGTCCAGTTCGTAAAGGCACAATGCCGCCAGATGTTTCTCCAGCAGGCGATACACCGCCGGCACATGCCAGCTCGGATCCCGGAATTCGAACGCGTAGCGATGCGTCTTGGGCAGCACATCCAACAACCCGCTCAACCGGTCGAGATTGCAGGCCCAGCGTGGAGGCAGTTGAAAGAGGATCGGCCCCAGCTTGCCGTCCAGCGCTTCCACGGGGGGCATGAACCGCTCCAGAGCCGCCTCCGGCTCGTGCAGCTTCTTGCGATGCGTCATGTACCGGCTGGCTTTAACCGCGAAGCAGAAGCCCGCCGGCGTCGCGTCGCGCCAGGCGGTAAACGTCTCCAGGGCCGGCAGACGATAGAAGCTGTTGTTGATCTCCACCGTGTCGAACCGCCCCACATACCATGCCAGCATGCGCGTGGCGGACAGACCTTCGGGATAGAAGGGTCCCCGCCAATGCTTATAGTGCCATCCGCTCGTGCCGATCCGGACCTCGCACGATGCGTGACGCGTGATGGGTGATCCGTGATGCGCGGTCTGTCTGGTCATCTGGT
>CBDIWQ010000061.1:0-38025 GCA_965285965.1 uncultured bacterium
GTCGCGGTTGGGCCGGTGCATCGGTCAAGGCCATCAACACGAGTCCGAGGACCACACCCACTTGGGTCAACAGCATCCAACCACGACGTCGCCCCAACCACGGAGGGACGAAGCGGTCCATCAAGGAAGTCGGATCGTAGCCATGTCGTTCTGTGAGCCAAGGAGTTGGGCCTTAATGTTGTCTTCCTAAGACCGCTTGGCCTCCGACTTGGTTGGGCTTGAGCATCGGTCAAGGCCATCAACACGAGTCCGAGGACCACACCCACTTGCGTCAAGAGCATCCAACCTCGACGTCGTCCCAACCACGGAGGGACGAAGCGGTCCATCAAAGGCGCCCAGAGAAACTTCAGCGTGTACGGAAGTCCGACAAGGGTGAAGATGCCGATCGTCTTGAGATCGACCCCTTCGACGGTCAACCAGGCCTGCAGCGTGCCGGCTGTGAGGGCCAGCGGCAGGCCTGACGCAAAGCCGAGGGGTAACATCACGCCAAGACGCCGATTGAGAAGGGTACTTAGAGCTGACTGAGTCGATTTCAATGAGCACTCACAAGAGGCGTAAACTGGAAAAGCGTTCGGCTAGGGGGGAGCATACCATCGGATGACAGGAATCCCTGAACAGATTCACGAAAAATAGGAAACGGCTGCAGTCTAACAGGGTTGCCCGTTAAAGAGGCAGGGCTTGTAGCGTGAGAGGTCGAACTCGATGCCTTCCTGGTATACCTTTTCGTTTCCATTGACCCCGTCCTGCTCCGGATCGTTCCACATGGTGTGGTTCCACCAGTAAAACAACGGTTGAGCTTCGGTCTGGTACACAGGATTGCCGTATGCGCTCCTGGCATACTCTTGAACCAGCCGGCCGGTCACATAGTCGATCTGGCCGTCCCCTCCAACCGAAAACAACATGATGAATAAGCGCGCCTCATGGTCGTAGAGTTCATCGACCCGGGTCGTCAGTTCCGGTTCTACCGGGAGAGGTTCCTTGGCCCATGCAAAGGGTTGAGACACACAGAAAGCGAGCAGAAGGACTACAATAGTCGAGAGACGAAGCATCACGTGGTACTCGCAAGCAGGGTAATGGTCAGGATCCTACCATGCAGCTTGCTCCTGATCAAAGATGGGTTAACAGCAGCTTGCTGGACAGGATGGGATCTCCCTATAATGCCCGCCATGACAGCAAAGCGGGCCTCTCTGCATACATTGGGCTGCCGGTTGAACCAGGCTGAAACGACCATTCTCGCGGAGGGCTTGCGGAAGAATGGATACCGCCTCGTGGAGTTCGGCGAGCCGACGGATCTGCTTGTCCTCAATACCTGTTCGGTCACTGAAGATGCCGAGCGGACCTCTAAGTATCTCATACGCAAGACGCTGAAGCATTCTCCCCATGCCTTCATCGCCGTGACGGGATGTTACGCACAGACCGGAGCGGATGCGCTCAAACATCATGCCGGGGTGGATCTCATTGTCGGAACACAACATAAGCTCGATCTACCGGCCTATCTCCCTCCCATGGACGAACTCGGTAAACGGCCTGTCCCGGACCTCCTTCACACCAGAACCGTGTCGCGCACCGATTTTGAGCTTCCCGAATTCGGTGAGCCGGACTCCACGAGAGCGCTGGTCAAAATCCAGGATGGTTGCAGCGCCATGTGCAGCTTCTGCATCATTCCCTTTGCACGGGGTCATGAGCGCAGCCGGATACTTGAAGACATCCTTGCCGAGGTTCAAAGTTTAGTCAGTCGCGGATACCGAGAGATTGTCCTGACCGGAGTGAACATCGGACAGTACGTCCAGAACGGCCATGATTTCTGTGGGTTGTTGCGCAGACTCGAAGTAATCCCGGGTCTTGAGCGCATCCGTATCTCGTCCATCGAACCCACGACGGTCAGCGACGAACTATTGGATCTCATCGGGTCGTCGGTCAAGTTCTGTCCCTATCTCCATATTCCTTTACAGAGTGGGGATGACGGAATCCTGACGGCGATGCACCGACGACATACAGCCCAAGACTATGTTCGTTTGGTCGGGCGGGCCCTCACGCGGATTCCCGGCCTCGGGCTCGGAACGGACCTCATGGTTGGATTTCCCGGCGAGAATGAGGCAGCCTTTCGGAATACGATGGCCGTTACAATGGATCTGCCCTTCTCGTATCTCCATGTCTTTTCATTTTCGCCAAGACCTGGCACCGCCGCGCTTCGACTAAGCGATCCCGTACCACCGGCGACCGTCAAGAAACGATCGGAACGGCTCCATGAACTGGCCTCGGCCAAGCGGCTTACGTTCCATAACAAACAGATCGGGACGACCGTTTCGGCGCTATTTGAAGGGGGCCTCCATGACGGATACCGCGTAGGCACCACTCCTAATTTCACCAAAGTTGCGGTCGCGGGTTCCGAGGATCTCCAGCACCAGGTCAAGCCGGTCACCATTACCGCCGCCACCGAGCGGTGGACCATAGGACAACTCCGAGACGTTCAAGTATCGAACAGACACCCCGTACTTTTATGAAACGAAGAACTTCCATTCCACAAGTCCATATCGAAACGTTCGGTTGCCAGATGAACGAGTCCGACAGCGAACTCGTCCGCTCGATGCTGAAACGCGAAGGTTTCGCATTTACGGAGGATCGTGAGCGGGCCGACGTGCTGCTCGTAAACACCTGCGCTATCCGGGAGAACGCCCATAAGAAGATTTACGCCCACCTCTCGGAACTGAAGGGACTCAAAAGAGAACGTCCGCTGGTCGTAGGCGTCTTGGGCTGCATGGCTCAAAACCTCAAGAACGAGCTCGCCGAGAAAGAACCGCTGGTCGATGTCTTGGCCGGACCGGACGGCTACCGGCAACTGCCCATGCTCATTTCGACCGCCCTGCAATCCCAGGAAGAGGGGTTCTCTCAAAGAGGCTTCGCGGTCGACCTGTCGGAGTATGAGACCTATGAAGGCGTCCTCCCGGACCGGGAAACTGGAGTCAATGCCTGGATCACCGTCATGCGGGGCTGTGATAATTTCTGCTCGTTCTGCGTAGTCCCCTACACTCGTGGACGCGAGCGATCACGAGACCCTGAAGCCATTCTGGTGGAAGCGCGGGATGCCGCAGCAAGGGGATTCAAACAAATCACCCTGCTGGGTCAAAACGTCAACTCCTATCGCTTTGGCGATTGCGATTTTGCGGCCCTGATGTCCGCAGTCGCCGACGTGCCCGGTATTGAACGGGTACGGTTTACATCGCCGCATCCGAAGGACTTTCCTCCGGCCCTCATAGAGGTGATCGCCACCCATCCCAAGGTCTGCAAGCACGTCCATCTTCCATTGCAGTCCGGAAGCGATCGGATCCTGGACCTGATGGGCCGGACCTACACCGGCGCCGAGTATCTGGCCCTGGTCGAGCGGATCAGGGCAACCATCCCGGACGTCACGTTGACCACAGACATCATATGCGGCTTCTGCTCGGAATCCGACCGGGATTTCATGGATACCTACCGCTTGGTAGAGAAAGTCCGGTTTGATTCCGCCTACATTTTCAAGTACTCGGAACGGAAGAATACGATTGCGGCGAGGAAGTATGCCGACGATGTGGCCGACCATGAAAAAGGAGCGCGCGTTTCGCAGCTGGTCGATCTGCAGCGCCGGATCACCCTCGAACGAAACCGTGAGCTCATCGGCCTCCACCTGCCTATCCTGATTGAACGCGACGCAACCAAGTCTGCCGCGCAAGGCATGGGAAAAACGGATGGCAACATCACGGTCGTATGGGACAAAGGCACCGATCCATTTGTGCCGGGCGCTTTGGTAACAAAGCGTATTATTGACGCCTCCGCTGCCACCCTCTACGGTGTGTGAGCATTCGCCTTTACCGCTGCGCGTTGAGCAGAACAAAACTGCACGTTTTTTCATTCACGTGAACACTTTCTGACTCTTCCTCTGTCAATTTCTCCACGGTCGTCATGTCCAAATCAGCCAACCGGTTGCGGTGTCCTTACCATCTCGGTCGTCCCAAACAAAACGTGAAAGACGTATCGAGGCCATATAACTTTGTGATTCTTAGTGGTTTGAGGGGCCCACACAAAAACAACAGTCGGACGTGACCGTAAGTCCGGCGTTGCAGACCTGAAAGGCCCATTCCAGTATTCGAAGGCATAGGGTTTGCTTAGCTGATCAGCATCGACAACAACCCCTTAACCTTTTCGGGAGCTCTGCCATGAAGCCCGTTCACACCGAGACGAACGCCCCATCCCAAGAGTCTCGCATCACCCTGGAAACCATCATTTCGGTCGGTGTCTTCGGATGGCTCGCAATGGGCGTCGTCCTCATGGGCCTCGGAATCTGGTAGCTCTGGGGCACGTGAGCTGGTTCGGCGGCTACGGTCATATGACCAAGGAGAACCGATATGCGTACGTCCTCAGCTCAGATGGTCAGATACGCCGGCAGCGTCCTTTCCCTGTGCCTTCTGGCGACCGGGTGCTCCTCGCTTTCAGACGGATCAAACATACATCGCAGCGGCAAGGGATCAGTCCAGCTCCAGGAAGTGGCGGATTGGTCATTTGAAGCCAGCCATCCCGTCATCATTGATCATTTGACGATGCTCAAGGTGGTCAAAGGGCTGTTGGCCGATGACTCTTCCGTATCAAGCAATAAAATGCCCGCTAGTGGCAGCAAGCCGATGAGAGCCTTCAGCGATGAGGATGCCGAGTTTCTTGCTCCCCTGCTAGCCCAAGGTTTATCGCATGCGAAACCGGAACAGATCGTCGGTTTCACGGTCTCCTCATCGGCAGGGTCAGGCGCTGAACCCACAGTGGGCACCCTTTACGTCCAAGGAGGAGCCATCCATCTGACCATGAGCTCTCCCAAGAAGAAGAAGGCATGGACTTTTTCACCCGGTGCGGCAGCCCGTGTCGAGAAGGCTCCATCATTCGCCGCGGCTCAAATGCCGGGAGCCATATCAATTGTCATCGATTACCAGGCATTAGCCAAGAGCACGATGCCTTCTCCTGTTGCGATTACCGCGGTCTCCAAAAAGGCGCCGGTTACGCCGGCTCCTGCTACGGCTTTGGTACAGGCTGCTGAACCACCCCGTCCGGAACCGGCAGCCTTCACTGCCGGGACCGGGCCCATGTCAGGATCTCAGGATCTGAGCACTGATGAAATATTGAGCAAGAAACTGGATGAACTCCGGCAGGCCCGGGAGACCAACGCCTTGAAGGAATCAGAAATCCAGATGCTGCGCAAAGAGGCGGAATGGATGAAGCGTGAACTTCGAGAGCGTAGCGCTGAACTGAAGACCCTGCGAACCAGCCAGGTGTCGTCACAGCCGGCCGTCAAAAAGAAACCGGCCGAGGCGCGCCGTTTTCCTAATTAGCCCACATCGATGAGTTCAGGTTGGAGCAAGACCACTTCTTTCGATAGCGGTTGCCGAAAGACCATCCGCGAATAACACGCATACGTCACATAGGTATCCTGCAAGCAATAACGGGCCAGTTCCAGCCCCTCTCCCCGCTCCCACATTGCAGCGACCTGTTCTCCGCTCCCTGATTTGGTATCCACCTGTAGGGCCCTGGCCAGCACATCGAGTTTCACCCAGCCGCGCGTATCCCAGTTGGACCAGATCGCCATCGTGTCGTAGACCGGCTCGGTGCGAAACTTGGCGAGATTGATGTCCACAGTCGGCCTGACCTGTTGGATCATCGATCGCTTTTTAATGAAGGGAAGATCAAATCCCAAACCGTTATGGGTGATGTACAAGGTCGGGCGATCCTGCGCGATCCTGGCCCAAAACTGCCTGAGCAGCTCCCGTTCATTGCCGCCATACCAGGCGACGGCGCTGCGGGGCTCCATTTGGTCCGAGAATTCGAGCAACCCGATGCAGACAATCCGGCTGAACGTCCCGTCGAAGGAGGACTTAGCGTAGAGCTCATCCTCGATCTCGCGCTGTGCGCTGGCTGCCCCGGCCGCAAAGAGGTCCAGCCCCTCGCCGGCCACCCGTTCTTCACAAGGGTCAGGCTGCTTCCCTAGAAGACGCGCCCATTCATCGCGCGGCGCTTGAATGGTCTCGATATCAAGGACGACTTTCATCGCGATGCCCCCGGGGTTTGCTGTTGTAAGGCCTCAATGACCGGCTGATCCGCCGGCGGGAAGGTGTACTGCGACAACTCTTCTGGAAGGACCCATCGAATCTCGGCACAGTCCAGCGGCGCCGGCTCCCCCTCTTCAATCGCACAACGATAGAAATGCAACTCGACGGTTTTTTCACCGTAGGCATGGCGTATGACGCGAAACAACGCCGGCTCCTGCACCCGGACACTCAATTCTTCGAACAACTCCCGCCGCAAACAATCCTCGAAGGACTCTCCGGTTTCTCGCTTTCCTCCCGGGAACTCCCAAAATCCTGCCAGATGCATTCCGGGCTTTCGCCGGGCAATCAGGTAACGCCCTTCATGAAAAATGAGCCCGGCTGCCACTTCAACAACTTTCATCAGCCTCGCCTACGCATCCCGCTGGTGATCAAACGGGTACCGCTTGCAAAACGACTTCATCGGGCACAGCAAGCAGTAGGGGTCTCGCGCGGTGCAGACAATCGCACCAAAGTCCATCAGGGCCTGGTTGAAGTCATATCCCTTGCCACGGGGAATCAAGGCTTCTGATAATTCCCAGAGGGCCGCCTTCTGCGATTTCGGATCACCCGTGGCGACAAAAACCCGATGTAGCACGCGAATTACGTTGGTATCTAAAATCGGGGCATCCTCGTTAAAGGCGAAGGAACGAATGGCCCCCGCGGTATAGCGCCCGATCCCTTTGAACGAAAGCAGTTCTTCCGCATTGCTGGGCAACTTACCGCCGTACCGCTCGACCGTCTCGCAAGCAATGCTATGCAGCCGTTCGGGGCGGACGTTATAGCCCAGCGGATACCATGTTTTCTTCACTTCCGCGACAGGGCTTTCCGCCAGTTCTTCGAAGCTTGGATAGCGCGTTAAAAATTCGTGGTATTTGGGAATAACACGGTCGACTTGAGTCTGTTGCAGCATCACTTCCGATACCAGGATGTGATAAGGGTCAGCCGTCTTGCGCCAGGGCAGATCGCGACCGTGTTCCCGGTACCATTTCAACAGTCGCTGTTGAAATCGCCGCTTGAGCGACGGGTTGAGTGAAATGGGGCCGGCAACCCTCTTCTTGACCTGAACAGCCTTTTTGCGGGGAGCCGTCATACAGATGGATCCATAACCGGCGGCATTGTAAGAGTCCGTCTATTCGAAATCAAACGGTTGATCGAGCGAGCCCATCGGCATCCAGTCGTGGGTGGGATCTATTCATATTCCACCTGTCGTGGTAACGTAAATGTATGGACTGGTGGGGCACAAAGCGAAGCCTTGTGGTTCTGGCGACCGCAGGGGTCGTCGGGTTACAATCCGTATCCGTCCTTCTTGCAGCCGATCCCCGCATCCCGTGGGAATGTTCTACATACGAGGGCGAAGCCCAGACTCGTTGTCTCAACGCCTTCATAGAACTTCAGCGGGATAATATCGAACAATTGGAAGGACAACTTCACGCGCAGCAAGGGACGGTGACGGAACTAAAAAGCCAGGTCGAACGGCAGGCTGCTGCCACGGCTGATCTCCAACGACAGCTCTCGGATCGCCCAACCACGGCCATCATACCCTCCCCTTATCCCTACGCCTATGTCTACCCCCCGGCGTTGGGGTTCGGCCTCTATTTCGGTCATCCGAGGCTCTACGGACAGCCGTTTTTATATCGGCACTTCCGCCCCTATGGCTACTATCGCCCCTGGTGATGCGCAAACGAGGGTAGCGTCCATTCTTCTCGTGCGTCCGGCCGGATCGGCGTATAGGGCGTATTGATTGACAAGACGCCTTACTCCCACTACCTTTCATACTGACAGGTCTTCAGCTCACCTGAAACATCGCTGCCTCAGGCGATTGAGGTTCAATAAACCCATGGTCGTGCGTAAATTTCCACGCTTTCCGGTTTCCATGCCGAGCACGTTGGTCCAGAGGGACAAATTACGGTATAAAGCTTCTTTGAAAGATTTGTCTGCCAAAGGATGCCGCGTGGAAAGCGTGATCCGGCCCTTCACCGGCATGCAGTTGGAGCTGCACCTTCAACCGCCCGGGGAGACGCCCCTCACGATCAGCAATGCGGCCGTCCGATGGACGGGCCTCACGGGAATCGGCGTCGAATTCTTGACCATCGCCGCTCCGGAGCAAGAACGTCTGGACCGCATCCTCAAACAGCTTTCGGGAAAACCCGACGCCTGACCTTCCATCAACCGGCTGTTGCATTCGAGGCCGGAGGATCCGTATCCTTTGGCGCGATGGACCCCGCACACTTATCACCCGAGCAATTGAAAGACCTCGTTCGCGGACTCGTCGATGACCGGCTTCGGGAACTCCTGGGAGACCCCGACCTCGGCCTCGAATTGGGCGAAGCTCTGCAAACGCGGCTGAAAGAATCCTTGCTCAGCTCGGAGCGCATCTCGGGCGAAGAGTTCGCCGAGCGGCTCGGGCTTCGCTGGTGAGAGGGATTTGATGGCCTGGTATCGCCTGGCGTTTCGGCCTGCGGTGTTGGAAGACCTGGCGGCGGTCGACCCGCCGATGGCTCAGCGCTTATTCGATAAAACGAAGTGGCTGGCCTCGAACGTCGACAATTTGCGCCACCAATCTATACAGGCACACCTCTCAGCCTTGTATAAATATGCGGTGGGCGACTGGCGGATTTTCTATTCGATTGACCGGACCGGGCAGATCGTCGACATTCACCATATTACGCACCGGGCATCGCTCAACAAATGAGCCAAGCCGGCTGGCCGGGAACTACATGGTGTCATTGAGACTGGCGACATGCACCTGGAAGAGCCCGCGTGCCGCATCCTCCACATAGCGCCTCAAGGAATCTCTCACCACGGGGAAGGCAAGATCGTTCCAGGGAATCGCCGAGAGAGGAAACAGCCGCACTTCGAGACTTTCGGAGCCTGCTTCATAGGAAGCCGTCATCATGCGCCCGCGAAACACCAGGTATACCTGCCCGATGTGCGGCAAACTCATGACCGCATAGAGCGACGTGAGGGCCACATCAGCTTCCGCCTCTTCTTTGGTCTCACGGATCGCCGCTTGTTCTGTGCTCTCCCCGATTTCCATGAAACCGGCCGGAAAGGTCCAGAGCCCCACCCGGGGTTCAATCGCCCGCCGGCAAAGCAGGATTTGGTCTTCCCACTCCGGGATGCAGCCTGCGACAATCTTCGGATTATGGTAATGAATGACCTCGCATTGATCGCACACGTGGCGAGGCAGATTATCGCCGACGGGAATTTTCCGACTCACGGCCGCGCCGCAATGGCTGCAATATTTCATGGAGTTCCGTAGAGGCTCAGGTGACCACGATGGATACCACACTCTATCAGTATTTTGCACCCTGCCCGCGAGGACTCGAATCGGCGCTCCGGGCGGAGTTGGAAGAAGCCGGTATCCCGGTACAAGGCCAGACGGAAGGCGGCGTGTCTTTTTCTGGTCCGCTCGAAACCGTGTATCGTGCGAATCTCGAAAGCCGCATTGCCAGCCGGATCCTGCTGGAAATCGTCAAGGCGCCGTACCGCTCCGAGCAGGACATTTACAGAACGGCTCATGAGCTTTCCTGGCCTTCATGGTTCCAGGCCTCGCGCACCATCAAAGTGAAGGTCAGCGCCCGGCATTGTCCGCTGAAAAGTCTCGACTTTGCCACCCTGCGGATCAAAGATGCGATCTGCGACGCCTTCAGGAAGGTCTCCAAGTCGCGGCCCACTGTCGATACCCGACGGCCCGATATTCGAATTGACGGCTTCCTTGACGCCGCGCATCTGACGCTCTATCTCGATACGTCGGGTGAACCGCTCTTCAAGCGCGGATTTCGTGCCGCCACGGTCGAGGCTCCCATGCGGGAAAATCTGGCCGCGGGCTTATTGCGGTTAGCCGGATGGACGCCGGATGAGGGCCTTCTCGATCCCATGTGCGGCGGCGGGACCATCGCACTGGAAGCCGCCTTGAGGGCTCGCGACATTGCTCCGGGATTGTCCCGCAGCTTTGCCTTCGAGCGCTTCCTCTTCCACGATGCAGCTGTCTGGAATCGCCTTCGTGACGCTGCCCGATCCAGGCAACGCCTTCACGCACCGGCTCCTCTGTGGGCTTCCGATCGCGATGACGCCGCCATTCAGATCGCGAAGCGCGTGTTCGAGCGAGCCGGAGTGGCGAGCGACATCGCCCTCGCGCAGCATGACGTCCTCACTCTCGAAGCTCCGGCGGACCGGGGCGTCGTGCTCATCAATCCTCCCTATGGCGTGCGGCTGAGCGGGCCTTCAGACCTTGATCCGTTTTATCCCAAACTGGGGGATTGGTTGAAGCAGCGTTTCACGGGATGGCGGGCTTATGTGTTTACCGGAGACTTGCGGGTCCCCAAACTCATCGGTCTTTCGCCATCCAGACGTCTTCCTCTTTACAATGGAGCACTGGAATGCCGCCTCTATGAGTTCCAGATCGTGTCAGGTTCGATGCGGAAGCGGTTGTCCGCGGCTCCGCACCACCACTGATCCCTGCATGTTTCTAGACAGAGCTGTTCTTCGGCGCTGTCTGATGCCCTCATCCCCTTCACTTGACTTACTCGCCCCAGAGCTTATCTGACCCGTACGCCCTGAATCTCTCATTCAGGCGCGCACTGAAAGGGAATCCCCTTTATGGAACAGGAATCACGATTACTGACTCTCCCCTTGGTCCCCATAAAAAGGACTGTCCTCTTTCCCGGCGTCATGATGCCGTTGACCATCGGCCGCGAACGGTCGATGGCGGCCGTCAACGCGGCGATGAAAACGGAAGATAAGATGATCGTCGTCGTGGCGCAGCGCGATCCCCAGACGGAAGCGCCGGGCCTCGACGATCTTTATGCGATCGGCACGAAGGCGATCGTGAAACAACTCGGGCAATCTTCCGAAGGCATGATCCACGCCCTTGTGCAAGGGTTGGAACGGGTCGTGCTCATTAGAGAAGAACAGAGCACTCCCTATGCCACCGCGCGGGTACGCGTGCTGGAGCGACCTACGGAGAACGGTACAGAAGTGAAGGCCTTGCATCGGGCGATTCAAGAACTCGTCAAGGAACTTCCTCGCCTGGTTCAAGCTCCCGGCATCGAGGAAGCGAGCCTGGCCTTCAGCAATGAAGAAAACCCCGTCTCACTGGCCTATCGGGTGGCCTCGCTGCTCAACTTGACACTGGCGGAAGAGCAGAAGCTGCTTGAAAGCGCCTCGACGGTTGATCTGTTACAGTCCCTGTACGCGGCTCTTTCAAAGGAAATTCAAATCCTTCAACTGCGGGATAAGATCGCCAGCGATGCCCAGGCGAAGATCGGCAAGAGCCAGCGGGAGTACATTCTCCGTGAGCAACTCAAAGCCATTCAGCAGGAATTAGGCGAAGGCGAGGGCGAGGAAAATGAAATCGCCCATCTGAAGAAACAAATCGAAGAAGCCGATCTCCCGGAGCAGATCCGCAAGGAAGTGGAGCGCGAGGTCACGCGCCTCGGCAAAGTGCCTCCTTCGTCGCCTGATCACCAGGTGCTCAGGACGTATTTAGAACTCGTGTTGGAGCTGCCCTGGACAAAAGCCTCTGAGGAGCACCTCAATCTCTCCAAGGTCCGGCAGGTGCTCGAAGAAGATCATTATGGCATCAAGGAAGTGAAGGATCGGATCGTCGAGCATTTGGCGGTGCTCAAATTGAACCCCACCGCCAAAGCCCCGATCCTATGTCTCGTCGGCCCTCCCGGCGTCGGGAAAACGAGCCTCGGCCAATCCATCGCCCGGGCCATGGGCCGGAGGTTCGAGCGGTTCAGTTTGGGAGGAGTGCACGATGAGGCCGAATTGCGCGGGCACCGCCGCACGTATGTCGGCGCCCTGCCCGGCCGGATCATCCAGGCCATGCGGAGAGCCGGCGTCAACAATCCGGTCCTCATGTTGGATGAGGTCGACAAGATGGGCCGCGATTTCCGCGGAGATCCGGCGGCAGCACTTCTTGAGATCTTGGATCCGGCACAGAACCATACCTTCCGCGACCACTATTTGGATTTGCCGTTTGATTTGTCCAAGGTGTTTTTCATCACCACGGCAAACACGTTGGATACGATCAGCCAGCCGCTGCTCGACCGCATGGAAATCATCCGGGTCAAGGGCTATAGCGAACACGAGAAGGTGGAAATCGCCCGCCGCTATTTATGGCCGAGACGCTTGAAGGAGGCCGGTCTGGATGCCAGCCTTGCGATCCTCCCGGACGAAGTGCTGAATATCGTGATCAGCCGCTACACCAGAGAAGCCGGTGTACGGCAATTGGAACAGATGCTCGGTCGATTGACGAGAAAAGTCGCGTTGGTTTTCGCCGATCTCCCCGAAGGTCAGGAGCGGACGCCGGTGACCATTCGTGCCGACGTGCTTCCCGAATGGCTGGGAACTGAACGGTTTATGCCGGAGGAGGCCCGCAAAACCCTGCCGCCGGGTGTGGCGACAGGGCTGGCTTGGACGCCTACCGGAGGGGACGTGCTCTACATCGAGACGACGTTGCTGCCGGGCAGCCACGAACTCACTCTGACCGGGCAATTAGGCGATGTGATGCAGGAATCGGCGCGCGCGGCCCGGAGCTACCTCTGGTCGCATGCCGAAAGCATGGGGCTGGACATCTCCCGGTTCAAACGTAACGGTCTGCACATCCATGTGCCCTCGGGAGCCATCCCGAAAGACGGGCCTTCTGCCGGGATCACGATGGCGACGGCCCTCGCCGCTTCCTACGCCGGCAAAGTGGTGCGGAGTGACACGGCGATGACCGGAGAGATCAGCTTGAGCGGGCTCGTGTTGCCGGTAGGCGGCATCAAGGAGAAAGTCCTGGCCGCGCACCGCGCGGGCATCAAGCGGATCATTCTGCCCAAGGCCAACGAAAAGGACCTGAAGGAAGTCCCCGTCGAGGTACGCGACGATCTGACGTTCATTCCGGTGGAGCGGATCGAAGAGGTGTTGCCGGCGGCCTTCAACCACGACGCCGCAACGCGTCACGAGGAGCGGGACGAACCGCTGTCTGCCTCCCTCGCACCGTAACTATGCTCCTGCTCCGGCCCCCGGACAGCCCGGGGGCCGGCCTTCCCCTTGTCGTCCTCACAGACCTGTGTCAGGATGATCTCGAACACCCATATTTTGAAGGAAGGAGGCCTCATGCCGCAAAACACCGCCATAGGTCCCATTGTGAAAGTCGTGAAAGCCGACGAAGAGTGGAAGAAGCTCCTGCCCCTGGCGGCCTACCGCGTCTTGCGCCACGAGGACACGGAACGAGCCTTCACCAGCCCTTTGCACGATAATCACCAAGCCGGTCTCTACCACTGCGCGGGCTGCGACCTCCCTTTGTTTTCATCCGAACACAAATTCGATAGCGGCACCGGCTGGCCCAGCTTTTGGCAACCGATCGATCCCAAGGTGGTCGCCACGCGGACCGACTCGAAGTTTTTCATGACCCGAACCGAAGTGCACTGTGCCCGCTGCGAGGGCCATCAAGGACACATTTTCAAAGACGGCCCGCCACCGACCGGTTTGCGCTACTGCATCAACGGCGTCGCCCTGAAGTTCGTCGCCTCATAAACCGGCGCCTCCTCCGTCTGCGTGGCAGCACACCCTGACACCCCTGGATTGGGCCTGCTGGTGCAAGCCCACCGCAACCCCTGTACAATCCGCCCATAATCTACCTAGCTATTGTGAAGGAGATGACGATGACGCCACCGGAACAATCGCCTGTGGGCTTTGTAGGTGTGGGGCGCATGGGTGCCAATATGGCTCGCCGGCTCAAAGAACAAGGGTTTCCTCTCACGTCTGTCTTCGATGTCCATCATCCGGCGGCACTCGCGCTTGCAGCGGAATTAGAAATTGAAGCGGCTCGTACTCCGGCTCAGGTGGCGGAGGCGTCGAGAGTAGTGATCACGGTGATTTCGGATGACGCCGCCATGCGAAGTGTCTATGCCGAGAACGACGGCACCAGCCTGCTGGCTCATGCTGACGGCCGTCTCTTTATCAATTGCGCCACCCTTTCGCCGGATCTCCACGTCGAAACGGAACGCCTGCTCACCGCGCGCAATGGACAGAGCCTGGAAGCGTGCATGGCGAGTAGCATCATGCAGGCCAGGCAAGGGACGCTCTATCTCATGTGCGGCGGCAAGCCCGAGGCCTTCGAGAAAGCGCGGCCCATCCTCAAAGCCCTGAGCAAAACGATGCGGTACATCGGCCCTTCCGGAGAAGCGGCCAAAGTCAAAGCGCTGGTCAACATGGTAATGAACAGCAACACCGCAGCCTTGGCGGAAGGGCTGGGATTAGGCGACGCGCTGGGGATCGATCTGACGCTGCTCCGCGAGGTGTTCGGTCAAACCGGCGCCGCATCCCGCGTGCTGGAGACCGATGGGGACGATATGCAGCAACGGGCACATGAATGCTATTTCTCCGCCGCTCACGCCGCCAAGGATTCGGCGATCGCCCTGAACTTGGCCGCCCGGGCCGGCCTTACCCTCCCGGTCGCCGCCGCAACGCTCGATCAATACCGGCGGCTGGTCCAAATGGGAAAGGGCGATTGGGATAAATCGGCCGTGGCAGAACTGACATTCAAAGGGCGAATGGGAATCCCATGAAGAGCCGGATCAGTAACGAGGCAGAAAGAACCCGGCGTTCGGGCACTCCTCCCGGCAATCAACAAGGAGACGTCCGGAGCCGATGCTCCTTGAGCCAGCAACGATCCATGACAACAGGCAATCCGGCCTCTGCCGCAAGAGCGGCAGCGGACTCATTGATCACGCCCTCCTGCATCCAGATCGCTTTGGCGCCATGAGCAATGGCTTCTTCAATAATGGGAAGCACCTCTTCGGACCTCCTGAAAATGTTGACGAGGTCAATGGGGTCCGGCACTGCCGCAAGTGAGGGATAGGCCGGCTCGCCAAGCACCGTCGTCTCATGGGGGTTTACCGGCACCACATGATAGCCATGCGCCTGCATGTAGGCCGCTACATGGTGGGACGGCCGCGCGCGATTGGACGATATCCCGACGACCGCGATCGTGCGGCAATTGCGCAAGATCTCATCGATCGTGTCACTTACCTTGTCTGCCATCACGCCTCCTTGCTAGTGAACTTGTACGCCGGGATACTTACCCACAGCAGTCGCTGCTGGCTGCAGCTTGTCGTACCTATCATGAAGGGACTTACAGGTGTGTCACTGGATTTAACCGCTTCTCCGGTCTCACACCGCATAGTCGCGAGCCGACATCACTCCTTATCAAGAAAGGACTGCAGATCCCCTTCTCGCGCCAAGCCGATAAGGATGGCTCCGTCCGGACGGACGAGCAGCGGCACGCCTGAGTGGCCTGTCTGCCCCCACTCATTCTCCCACCGTTCCACGACACTCCTGGCCATCAGGTCTTCTTGGAAGACCGTGTCGAGCCCGATCGCCGCCAGCAGCTCTGTCTGCACGTTGTGATCGGAGACATCGCGGCCCTCACGCCATAACGCTCCATAGAAGCGAGCGACGAGTTCACGCCCTTTTTCCGGAACACGGGCGACCACCCCCGCAGCGAGTTCGATTGCGGATTTGGTATTGGGTTTTCCCATGGGGACTGCAATCGGAAGATCGGGAGCGAGCCGTTTGACCATGGCGACTTCCTGGCGCAATTCTTCGTGAAGACGGCCACTCCATCCCGCCATCGGAATCGGCAGATGCGGTGCATGCTGCACGCCTCGCCACTGGATGATCTCCAACACCCCTTGCGCCTGTAACCGTTCATGCATGGCATAGCAAAACGGACAATTGAAATCGCTGTACAGCACCCAGGGCCGGCTCATGTGCAGATCCTTTCTTATGGTTAGGAAACAATATATCAGGGGGCAATCAAATATCGATTGAGAAGAGCCGGTCACCGGCACCTGCGCCCCCGCTAATCGGTTTGTGCTCACTGCTGCAGTCGGTAACCCGTTCAACCTGCTTGAATCCGGTCACTTTCTGCTACACTTGAGCTGTCGGTGGTTCAGGTGTACGGGCAAAGAGAGAGCCACCGACAGTGAAAAGGGCAAACCACTTGAGAAAGTGGGGCGCAAAGCCATAGGGACCTAAGCAGGGACTCCGTATGTTCCAGGGTCAGCCTAGCTGCCACGCAGAGACGTTCCGCTTGCGGGCACCGGCCTTCCTAAACTTCATACGGCGACATTCCCACAATCGCATTATTGGCCAGTTCGAAAATGGAGGTGCCGTATGATATCCGCCATCCACACTGCCCTCTCGGGAATCACCGCCTTCGCCAAACAGATAGAGGTCAGCGCCCATAATGTGGCGAACGTCAATACCGACGGATTCAAGAAATCGCGGGTCGACCTCGTGGAATTGGAAGGAGGCGGAGTCCTGCCGGTCGTGCAAAAAGACGACTCCGCGGGCCCGGCCGTCCTGAAAGATACCGGCAATGGCCAGAGGCAAGTCGCACTCTCCAACGTGGAACTGGGCGAAGAAGCAGTGAACCAGATGATCGCGCAGCGGGCGTTCCAAGCCAGCCTGCGGACCTTGAAAACGGCAGATGATATGTTGGGGAACATCCTCGATACCAAGAAGTGAGTCCTCGCGCCGGGTCGCATAGCAATCCTCGGGGCAGTATGTTATGTCGAGTCCATGACTATGGCCCCCCGCGTCCTGCTGGTGATTCCTCCCCTCACCCAGCTCAACACGCCTTACCCAGCCACCGCCTATCTCACAGGGTTCCTCCATGCTCAGGGAATCGAGGCCTCGCAAGCCGATCTGGGCATCGAAATGGTGCTCCGCATCTTCAGCCGGTCGGGGCTCCAGTCGGTCTTCGATCACGCCCGCCGGCAGGGAGAGGAGTTGCCCGGTGAAGCGAGACAGATGCTCGCGGTGGAGCCGGCCTATCTGAACGCCATCGAACCGGTCATTGAATTTCTCCAGGGACGCAATCCCTCTCTCGGCCTGCTGCTGGGCCGTCCGGGATTCCTTCCCCAAGGGCCCCGGTTTGCCGGGTACAGCGGGAAGGCCGGATCACCGCGGGTCCTCTCGGATCAGGATCGGGCGAAACGATTTGCCACGTTGTATCTCGAAGACCTGGCGGACTTCATCCAGGCGACCGTGTCTCCTCATTTCGCCTTGAGTCGTTATGCCGAACACATCGCCCGCGCCGCGTCGTCGTTCGACGTCCTCATGGAGGCCGTGGACGCCGCTCCCACGCTGACGGATCGATTTCTGCTGGAGAGCCTGTGGGCCCACCTCGAGCGCGTCCATCCAACTCTCGTCGCCCTCACCGTTCCCTTTCCAGGAAATCTCTATGGCGCTTTCCGTCTCGCGCATTCGATTAAGAGCCGGCGACCGGACATCGCCATTGCCCTGGGCGGCGGCTATGTCAATACGGAGCTTCGGCGTCTGTCGGACCCGCGCGTATTCGACTATGCGGACTACATCACGCTCGACGACGGGGAACGGCCCCTGCTCTCCCTGATCGAACATCTGAAGGGGACGAGACCGCGCCACCAGCTCTGCCGGACGTTTTATCGGGACAAGGATCATGTGATCTTTGCCAATGATACGGAGGTCCGCGAGTTCAGCATGGGCGAAGTCGGCTGTCCGACTTACCACGGGCTCGCGCTGGACCGCTACTTCACGATCCTGGACAGCACCAATCCCATGCACCGCCTCTGGTCTGAAGGCCATTGGAACAAACTTACCGTCGCCCATGGCTGCTACTGGAAGCAATGCACGTTCTGCGACGTGGGGCTCAACTACATCAGTCGCTATGAAGTGACCCCCACAGACCGGCTCATCCAGCAGATCGACCAGCTGAATGCCGAAACAGGCTGCCGGGGGTTCCACTTTGTCGACGAGGCGGCGCCGCCGGCTGCCTTGAAATCCCTCGCCTTGGCTTTGCTCGAACGAGGCATGACCATTTCATGGTGGGGCAACATCCGATTCGAAGAAGCCTTTTCACCCGACCTCTGCCGCCTGCTGGCCGCCTCGGGCTGTATTGCGATGACGGCGGGACTCGAAGCGGCCTCCGACCGTCTGCTGGAAATGATCAAAAAAGGCATTACCGTCGACCAAACTGCGCTCGTGGCCGCCGCTTTCAAAGATGCCGGCATTCTCATTCACGCCTATCTGATGTACGGGTGCCCCTCGGAGACGCTGCAGGAAACGGTCGACTCGCTCGAGCGCGTGCGCCAATTGGTAGCGGCGGGCCTTATTCAATCCGCCTTTTGGCATCGCTTCACCGCGACGGCGCACAGCCCGATCGGCCTGAATCCGGCGGCTCATGGCGTGCGCATCCTGGGTCCCGAGTTTCAGGGCTTCGCGGAGAACGATTTGAGACATGAAGATCTCCGCGGTACGACGCCCCAGTGGCTGGGCGAGGGGCTTCGCCGCTCCATGCTCAATTACCTCGAAGGACGAGGCCTCAGTCTGGATATCCGCGAATGGTTCGACCGAAAGGTCCCAAAGCCCAAGGTATCCTCCGCCTGGATAGCGCAAATTCTCAGGAACCGGACGATGGAAGATGATCCCTCGGCGGAGCGGAAGTTCGTCTGGCTGGGCGGAGAGCCAGTCCATGAACCGGCCGCGAGAAGAACCCGGATGATTCTGCCCGGCCGCACCAGCGATTATTCCGTCACCGTCTCCCCCCGGCAGGCGGAATGGCTTGGCGAACTGATCCGCCGCTCTACCCCGCAAAACCGATTATCGAATTCCTACCCCTGGCTCCGCGAAATCGGAGCGACTTATCCGGGAACAGCACAAGAGTTTGAGACCTTCCTGAGCACGCCCGCCTGGAGAAAAGTCCGCGCCGCCGGTCTGCTCCTCGTGTAGCAACTACCTGAAAACAGGAAGGGCGAGAGCGGCTCAAGACCACTCCCGCCCTTCGTGCCGGTTCAACGGCGTATTACTTGTTCGGCTGCGGCGTATAGCGGAGATAGGGCTTGACTGTCTTAAAGCCCTTCGGGAACAGAGTCTGAGCTTCCGCGTCGCTGACGGCCGGGGTGATGATGCAATCCTCTCCTTCCTGCCAGTTGGCCGGCGTGGCCACCTTGAATTTGGAGGTCAGTTGGAGGGAATCGATCACCCGGAGCAGCTCGTCGAAATTCCTGCCGCATGAAGCCGGATAGGTCAAGGTTAACTTGATCTTTTTATCCGGCCCGATGATGAAGACCGAGCGCACCGTCATATTGTCCAGCGCGTTCGGATGAATCATGTCATACAGGTTGGCCACCTTCTTATCGGGATCGGCGATGATCGGGTAATTCATCGTCGTCTTCTGGGTTTCATTGATGTCGTTGATCCAGCCTTTGTGAGAATCGAGAGGATCAACGCTGACTGCGATGACCTTCACCCCGCGCTTCTTAAAATCGGGCGTGATCTTCGCCACGGTCCCCAGTTCGGTCGTGCAGACGGGGGTGAAATCCTTCGGGTGTGATAACAGAATGCCCCAGCTGTTCCCCAACCATTCGTGGAAGTTGATCGTGCCTTCCGTGGTCTCCGCCGTAAAGTTCGGCGCTTCGTCTCCCAGTCGTAGTGCCATGATGCCCTCCTTATCGCAATATACGGAAAAACCGACGCTCGCCTGGCTCCCCAAGCGGGTACGATACTGTGCGGCCCCCAAGGAGTTCAAGGGGGTCGACGCACTCAAGGTTTTGGCCGACCCTGCCGATCACGAAAGTGACAGCCCTTGAAAGGTGCCCTATGGATTCGATGACTCCGCCCCAACCGCAACTGCGCCTCTCAAAAGAGCCGATGTATCTCCTTCTCCGGGAAGGATGCATCAAGGAATTCAACGTCAAGAAGGCGTCCGGTGACACCTGCGATCTGAGGGGGTGTGACTTGCGCGGGCTCGACCTGCGGGGCCTGCAGGCGGACGGGCTGGACCTGCGGGACTGCTATTTCCGTCAAAGCGATCTTCGAGGCCTCGACTTGAGCCGAGCCAACCTGGAGGGGGCCAGCATCAACGCATGCAAAATCTCGGGCGTGTTGTTTCCCGTTGAGCTGAGCGCCCCGGAAATTGAACTCTCTCTGCTTCATGGCACGCGCATGCGATATTCCCGTCCCTAACGTCACGAACGTCCTGCGACGCCCAGAGGCACGCGAACCGACTCCCCGCCCGCCTCGTTGATCTCGACATCCCGCAGCACCAGACGCTCCTCTGCAATCGCGCCGGACGCCAGCAATGCGCTCCGGATATCGGCGGCACGCTTCTGTGCCAACTGGCGAAACCGATCTTCCTCGACAGGCACCGTGGCCACCAGGCGAGCCCGCTTCTCGGAAACAGGCACCTCGACGGCAGCCGTGTCCGGCTGCGATTTAAACTGCGCGGCATACCACTGGTTGACGAGTTTCGCTTCGTCCTCGGGGCTCACAGCATCCACACCCGGCGCGGCCGTGCGGCCTTCAGGCTTCATGTGGGCCAGCCGCGCCTTGAAGGTCTCCTCGGCCAATGCCGGCCGATCTTGACGAGGATCGGCTGTTCCGGTGATTTCCAGGTAGAGCCCCGGCCGTTCCGTCAGCACCTTCTCCAGCGCAGCCAATTTCTTCGTGGCCCCGTCGGCCATATGCGACTGTCCCGGTGCGAACTCAACGAATTGCAGCTCGTCTCCGCTGCCACCTACCAGATGGCCCAAGAGCGACAGCGGCGAGGTGGCCACCTTGGTCAAGAGAGTCAAGAGGGCATTGAGGACCACACGGCCGTACTTAAAATCCGGATCGTTCAAATCCCCGCGCACCGGAAGATCCACATCGATCTGGCCCTTCCGGTCTTTGAGCAGCGCCACCGCGAGCGGCACAGGGAGGGACGTCGCATCGGGACTGTCCGTCTTATCCCCGAAGGTCAGCTGATCGATGAGCACCTTGTTCTCACCGATCAATTCCTTCTTGGCGATCTTGTACTTGAGATCCAGAAACAATTTGCCATTGGCGATGGGATATCCCGCGTACTTGCCGGCGTACGGTGACGCCGTCGTGAGATCGAGGTTCTCGAAGAGGACCACCAGGTCGGTAAACGCGTCCTCGGTCAGCGGATTGATTTGGCCGGTGACCTTCAGCGGCGCCCCCGCCCCGACTTTCCCCGCCAACGCCACATCCGCCTTGGCCAGTTCTTTGGAGCTCAACCCTCGAATGGTGCCGCTCAGCTCGCTGATGCCGGTCTTCACGGCCGGTTGGATCGACAGATCGCGGAACGTCGCCGCCGCCTTCACCAGCTTCACCGTAGTGACCGCCACAGGCACCGGTGCGGCCGTCTTCGGTTTGGCGGCTGTGTTGGCATCGGTCGCTTCCGGCGGCGGCCTGGTCGCCAGCAGGCTTGAGAGGTTCAGCGTGCCATCCGGCTGTACCACCAGATGCGCGGCGGGCTCCTGCCACACCACTTCGGCGAGCTTCACGACAGTCGGCTCCACTTCCAGCGCCAGCCGGTTGAGCGCCAGCGATTTCCAGGTCACCACCTCGGCAAATTCGTTCCGGTCCGTGATCGAAAGGTCATTGACCGCCACGGCACCGTGAAAACGCAGCAGCGGGCCTTGGGGATGGACCTTGGCATAGTGCAGCGATCCGCTCAGATCCAGCGCGCCATCCCGCACGTCTGCGTTGACGTATGGATCCAGATAGGGTTGAAACGCTCTCAGGCCGATGTGCTTCAACATGAGGTCGAGATCCGCCGCCATCGGCTCCATCGCCAGCTGTCCCCGCAGACCGATCAAACCGGAGCCGTTGAGCGTCAGCGACAGATCAATGGGGAACGCCTCCCTAAACGGCATCTGCAGGTTTTTCAGGGTAAGATCCAGCCCCTCCACCTCAAGATGGCTGGGTCTGGGCAAGGTCCGGTCTTCGAACAGTGCCTGGTAATTGCGAAGCTCGATCTCGTTCACCGCAATGGACCATGGCCGGGCGCCCGTCTCCTTGGCGGCGGCAGGCACCGCCTGAGTCTGTCCGCCTCCTGCGCTCCCGCCGGGGGTAAACATCAGCAGGTAATTCAAGACGCCGTCCGGATCCATCCAGGCAGCGAAGCGCGCATCGCTCGAATGCACTTTGCCGATAGTCATGGACCGGTCTGCGAGATCAAACCCGATGGCTTCCACCTCGAAGGCTGGAATCTCCACCACCGGGGTGGCCTGGCCGCGCTCGGCAAGCGCCAACCGCTCAAGCGACATATGGCCGTTAATCACTGTCACATGCGGGGTGCCGCCCTCCAAATCAAAATGATAGGTGCCGGCTATTGCGACTTCTCCATCGAGCACGTCGAATCGAAAGCGGTCCCGAACCGCTTGATAGAGCGTGTGCACGTGCAGTCCGGTCAAACTCAGCCGGCCGTCCGATTCCACGGGATCGAGGGAGAGCGATCCTTCCCACGCCAGGATTTCTTCCTTGCCGATTTCGGCTCTGAACGCATAGGCATTTTCAGTCCCCTCGACCGTGCTGAAATCCCGGAGTGAAATACTGATCGGGACGACATCCATCGAGACGGGTTCAGGTTTTGACTCGTCCCGATACTCGACGATGCCCTGATCTATGTTCAACGATTCGATGTAGAGCGCCAGACGCTTCTTGGGCTCCGCCTCTGCCGGCGCCGGCTGGTCTGCCGCTGGCTCATCGGCGGGCGGGATGAGGTTGAGGAGATTGAGTTTGCCCTCCAGATTCACCTTGGCTGCGACGAACGGCATCACCAAATGAATTTCGTCGAAGCTGACCGACTGAAGCAGCAGCGTGGCGGCATGAAGGTTCACCAGCAGTTCCTCGAATCCGAGGATCGGCGTCTGATCCGGCTCGCGAACTTCCAGCCCTTTGAGGTCCAGAGCCAGGGCAAACGGATTGAAGGACACCTCGCGGACCACAATCGGGTGTTTCACACGATCTTCGGCCGACGGGATCACATAAGCTTGGATGATGTAGGGAACGAGGAAAAATCCGACCAGCGCGTAGAGGATGATCAGCCCCAGGAACAGGGCGGCGAAAACGCGAGGACGAACAATTGAACGCATAGCCGCCTACCGATCATGTGGTGCGCAAGCCACCCCGACCGACTAATTAACAGAGGAGGCTTCGAGCTGCTGCAGCATCAACCCAATGATATGTTGTGCGATCATCAATGTCTACCGGTAGTCCCTGGCCAACGCCCGGAACCAGGGCGGTCAATCCCTAGAGGATGCTCATTGGGAGAGAAGAACTGACACAGCGGGAACCGGATAGATGTGTGAACCGGTACGTCCGTCTCGCGGCGAGTCACGTGCGAAAAGCGGTGGAAGGGCTATGAAGAACCGCAAACGAGGAAGCGTGTCAGGAGACGATGAGGTGTGTAGACGCTTTATTTATATGGTGCGCCCGGTTGGAATCGAACCAACGACCCTCAGCTTAGAAGGCTGATGCTCTATCCGACTGAGCTACGGGCGCATCTTGCTTATTAACTACTTATGAAATGGTACAGAACACTCCAATGCCGTCCCTAAAGATCCTGCTAATCCGCTTCAACGATCTTCCCTTGTACGTGAAGACATGCCGTGTGGCAAGATCCGTCTTACGCCTTTAACTTTGAGACGCCTAAATACTCCGACGCTCGGTCAATTGTCAAAATCTTATCCACATATATTTCTATGCAAAACAGCGCACCAGAAAGGGTCATCGCTATAGAGCAGAGAGGCCTCTACAAAAAGCAGCGGCCCTCCATGTTACCTTTTAACGACCAAAGGACAAGGTTTGATTCTGCCAAGACTCTCTGATCTTGTTTTCAGTTCGGTCCGGGAATTCTGGACTTCCCCATTGTTGTTGCTCCGGTCGCATGCCGGGCACACTATCTTTCCATATGCCCGTACCGCCGTGACTATCGCGATACATGCTCGATCCGTTTCCAAGATCTTTGATCGTCCCTTGCCGGCCGGTGTGGTCCTGAAACGTTTTCAGGCCTCCTCCGTGATCAATGATCAATCCCGAACCGCCCGCTGGACCAGCCAAAAGTTCGACGCCTTGGGCGAACGCCAACGATAAACAAGAACCCGTGCCGACCAACACAGAGGCAATTATTCGCAGCATGGCGGACCTCACTGTGGGTGTGTTATCTCTTCGTCCTTAGTCTATCGCATAACTGCCTCCATCGTGGGCCTCCCGCAGACACACAGGATGTGCCGAAGCAGGCCAACGACAGGTGAGCCTATGAACAGATTACGACTCTTCAATGCAGTTGCGGTATCAATGCTAGTGGCTGGAATATTGCTGGTCGGCCTTGCTTTGGTGACTGTCCAGGTATTGGATCGAGGGGTTATCGAAGCGGCAGCCGCGCGAAACCGCCACGCGGAATTTCTTCGTGCCTCCACGGTTGTGGGCCGTGGAATCGTTCGCCCTGAAGATATACGAGATACAGAGAAAATGAATAACATACTGGAAGACATCCAGGATCTCAGGCCGGGGATCCAGGCTCTTGAAGTCATCGAATTTGTAAATGATGGTGCTCGACCCGTGACGAGAACGGGAAGCGGTCATCCAGCCAAGCTCCTTTCTGAGCAAGAGATACAAGCGGTCCGCGGCAACAACGTTATTTCCTATTTTGAGGAGTCGGATCGCCGTTGGATCTTCACGGTTCCGATCGTATCGAATGGCGACATTGTGGGGGCTCTTCATGGAAAGTTTTCAGTATCCAAATACGATCAGCTAATCGAGGCTCAAGAGCAAGTGGCCAAACAGGTCGCTGTGGCCGCAGTCATCCTCACCTGTTTGACGATGCTCCTTTTGATACGAATTCAACTTCACCGTCCCATCGCCCGGTTACTCGGCACCATGGATGAAATTCGGTCAGGAAACTGGGCTTTGGAAGCACCCGTCACTGGCCCTTTGGAGATTCGTCGTTTGGCTGAGAACTTCAACCAAATGATCGCACAGCTGCATAGCGTCATGCGGGACAAAGAGCAGCTTCTCACCGAAATACGGACCATGAACAGCAACCTTGAAAGCCGGGTTTTACAAGCCGTTCATGACCTTGAGCGAGAAAAGGACAAGGTTGTGTTGGCGCAGTTGGTGGCTCAACGAAACAGCAACCTTGCGGCGCTTGGTGAGGTGTCTGCGATCATGGCGCATGAGTTGGGAAACCCGCTCAACGCCATGTACGGGCGCCTTCAATTGATGAAGAGCGCCATGTCCCAAGAGGACCGCGCCCGCCACTTTGAAGCGATTAAGGGCCAAGTCACTCGCATGAGTGACGTGATTCAACATATACTGAGGTCTACCCGTATCGAAGGCGAAGCATCTGCAGTGCAGATGAATGATGTGATTGGCGAGGTGATTGCCTTGTTGCAAGCGCCTACCATCACGATAGCAACCCACCTGACAGCGGACCTGCCACCTGTTGCGGTCAACAAGACTGCCTTTCATGGTGTTGTCACCAATTTAGTCAACAATGCAGTGCAGGCCATGAATGGCAAAGGCGAACTCACGCTGATGACGAGCTTAATAAACCGCTCGGATCTGGAAGGGCATGTCATAGTGCAGGCGGTTTCTTCCTCCGAGCCCATGGTGCGAATGGCCGTCGCAGATTCGGGAGGCGGTATTCCCGATTACGTGCTGCAGAGAATCTGCGAGCCGTTTTTTACCACGCGTCATGATGAGGGTGGCACGGGGCTGGGATTAGCGATCTGCCGCAGGGTCATCGCGTCGGCTGGAGGCCGTTTGGCGGTCAGCAGTCCATCGGGCAAGGGTACCATCTTTACAGTTGATCTTCCTCTCTGGAGGCGGAGCGCATAACCATGCCCATGGCTGAAGGCATTATTCTGATTGTCGACGACGACCGTGATAATAGGGAGCTGCTGACCGAGGCCTTAACCAAAGAGGGCTATGAAACGGTAGCGGCCGCCAGCGGCGAAGAAGCGTGTCAAAAGGCGGGAGAACAAGAATTCAGGCTTATTGTCTCGGATATCCAGATGGGAGCCATTTCCGGCATTGAGCTGCTGAAATGGTTTCGAAAGGAATTTCCGCACACACCCGTCGTGCTCCTTACGGCGTTCGGCTCTGTAGAAACCGCAATCGAGGCAATGAAGCAGGGAGCCTTTGACTATCTCACCAAGCCGATCAACTTAAGCGAGTTGCTCGTAGTGGTCGCACGTGCGCTCGAGCATGAACGATTGGTCCGCGAAAACCAAATGCTCAAGACGGCTTTCAGGCAACGATTACGCCCAGCTGCCATTGTGGCGCAGAGCCGGTCTATGGTTGAAATTTTCAAGCTGGTAGGGAAAGCGGCCCACACGCGAGCCTCCGTCTTGATTTATGGAGAAACAGGGACCGGCAAAGAGCTGGTGGCCCGCGCGCTCCATGATAATAGTCCGCGGGCCAGTGGTCCGTTTGTGGCAATTAACTGCGCCGGCGTACCGGACAATTTACTGGAGAGCGAGTTGTTCGGTTTCGTAAAGGGAGCCTTCACAAATGCCGATCACTCAAGGAGGGGCCTGCTGGAAGAGTCGAGTGGAGGAACCGTTTTCCTTGACGAGATCAGTGATCTTTCTTCGGCGGGGCAGGCCAAGTTATTGCGCGCGCTGCAAGAAGGCGAGATCAGACGGCTAGGAAGCAACGCTCACATTCACGTTGATCTCCGGGTAGTATCAGCGTCCCGGCTGAATCTTGACTGTTTAGTCAACGAAGGCAGGTTTCGGGAAGATTTGCTCTACCGGCTCAAAACCATCTTGATTGAGATACCTCCGCTCCGCGAACGACAAGAAGATATCCCCTTATTGGCAGATCTGTTTCTTGCTCGCTACGGCACCGACAGGGACTTGCGAGGATTTACAGCGGAGGCCATGCAAACCCTCGAACAGTACCATTGGCCTGGCAACGTGCGTGAATTGGAGCACGTGATCGAACGAACGGTGGCGTTAGCCCCCGGGCCAATTATTTCAAAAACTGACTTACCTAATGATCTGCAAACCGTCACGCATTCGCCGCACCAGCCCAGCACCCAGGGGGAAGGCTTGCTCGCGGCGGCACGCAGAAAGGCCGCTGCGATCAATCGCGACCAGCTGATTGTCGCGCTCAATCAAACGTCCGGTAATAAAGTTCACACGGCCGAGGTACTCGGAATTAGCCGTTGGGCCCTAAAACGATTATTGGAAAAACATGGGTTGGAACACTCCGGGCCGGGCGCGTAACGAAGTCTTTCCCTCCCCGACGCTCGCATTCCTTCACGTGCACGCTACACTACGACGATCTAGCGCAACATGGGGTCAATGTGCAATTGTGCACTCCCGCCGGCGGCATAGGCGAGTGTGACCTCCGCAATCTTGTAGTCGTATTGTGCTTCGGCAAGACGCGTTTGTGCGGCTGTGACGGCGACTTCGGACTGCGTGACTTCCACAACCGTACCAAGCCCGAGTTTGTACCGTTGCTTGGCCAGGCTCAGCGCTTCCTCGGCGGTCTTGACCTGTTCTTCTGTCAGCTTGATCTGCTGGGCAAACGTGACCGTATCGAGATAGGCGTTTGTGACCTGTTGAGTCAGTGACTGTTCGATGTTCTGGCTTTGTGCGTTGATGGCGATCTCTTGAGCGCCGGCTTCCTTCACCTGGTTCTCAATCAATCCCCCCGTGAAGATTGGCATGGAAACCAGCCCTCCGGCCGCCCACCAGCCCCCGGTCGTCTCATTACGGGTCGTATCGAATGTATCATAGTAGCCTCCGCTGACGATGGCCGACACGGTGGGGAGATACTGGCTCTTCATCGCCCGCTTTCTGGCTTCCGCAGACGCCGTTTGCTCCCTGGCGCGTTTCAACTCAGGGTGTGTGAGGCTGTCGGAGATCAAATCACCGAGCGCCCGCTGCGGACGCACATCGATCGCCACATCCTCTAACGTGTAATCGGATGAGCCTTCAACACCCATGGCCCGGTTCAAGTCGGCAAAACTGGCCTTGAAATCGTTGAGGGTCCGAACCAGGAGTGATTCTGCGTTCACGAGTTCCACGCGGACCAGGTTCAGATCAAGCTTTGACTTCAGTTGCTGGCGATAGAGCGTATCGATCTGGCCCGCAATGATCCCTCGCTCCCGAACCGTCTCCTCAGCAATGCGGACCAGCCGTTGGCGCTTCAGACTATTCAGGTAACTGCGCTGAATATTCACAATGACGAGTGCGCGTCTGGCACTGGCATCTTGCTCCTGTGCGCGCTCGCCATACTGCGAAGACTCAACGAGATTCTTGGTGTAGCCGAAATCGTAGATCCGTTGGCTCGCCAAGAGGCCGGCGCTGTACTGGCTCAAATTCGGCTGCAGCAGGCCTCCGGCCGGTGTGACAAAGCGCGGATTGATACGGGCCGACCCAGCGGCACCATCGGCATTGGCGTAGATTTGGGGGTAATAGAGTGACTTCGTCTGCTGAGTGCGCGCGTTGGATGCAATCAACCCGGCATTCCCTTCCTGCACGATCGGGTGGTTCTTCAACGCGGTTTCGATCGCGTCTTGCATCGACAGGAAGCGTCCCTGCGACACCGCTCCGGGAGCCTCCTGTAAAGGTTGTGCATATGCCGATTGGCCATTGCCGTGGCCGAGCGCAAGCAGAAGAACTCCTGCGCTAAAGAGGAACCAAGCGCGGGCCAGCGATAAGCCCGCGATGTGAGCGACCGACATTCCATGCGAAGCGATTCGTGTCATGGTCCCCCTATAATTTCTGTTTCGCCGGGGTGCCGGCCGGGAAGTTGTACGGTGAGGCTTTGACCGGAGTGCCGTCTGCCAGGCCGCTCTTGCCGACAACGACGACATCTTCGTCGCCGGTTAATCCTTCGAGCACCTCCATCCAGATGCCATCGTCAAGTCCGACCTTAATAGGCACTCGGCGCACGGAGTTGCGTTCCACTATGAGGACTGAGGATTGCTGCCCGGCAGGGCCCGGCATGATGGCGGATGTGGGGAGGGTCAGCGCATTGGGATGGTTATGCAGAAACAGCTTCGCATTAATGAACATGCCGGGTTGAAGTTGACGATCCTTGTTTGGCTGATCTATTTCCACGAGAAGGGTCCTGGTGGCCGGATCAAGGGATTGCGTCGTGCGGGTGATGACGGCATGCATCTCTTCGTCGGGCGCTTCTTTGCGGCTAAGGAGCACGGGTGTGCCGGGCTTTGCGAGGCCCGCCGCTTCTTGAGGGACGCTGGCATAAATCCGCACGGTGTCCAAATCCATAATAGTAAAGAGCGGAGCTGTTTGGGTGGCCGACGTGGTTGCAGATTGAATGAGCGCGCCAGGGTCGGCAAATCGCGCCGTGATCACACCGGAAAACGGCGCGTACACCTTGGTATAGCCCAGCATCGTCCGCCGGTTGTCCGCCATGTACCTGGCGGCTTTGGCCTCGGCTTCAGCGACATCTACATCCTGCTTGGCTATCACGTCGGGATTTTCCCTCCACACATTGGAGAGGCGGGCGGCCGTCAATTGCTTGATGGCATGCTGTGCTTCGGCCTGCTGATAGTGCTCTTTGATTTCAGGGGCGTCGATGACCGCCAGGAGTTGTCCCTTCTTGACTGCGTCGCCTTTGTCGGCCTCCATAGAGGTCAGGTAGCCCGACACCTTCGCGTAGAGTGTGGCCTGAGCCCAAGGTGAAATATTGGCCGGAAGGCTGAGTGTCTTGACGATATCCCGCCGTTGCGGTTTGACGATTTGCACTGATTGCTCCGCCCTGCCGGCTTGAGATTGAGGGGCCGGGCTCTGCGGCTTGGCATTTCCATCTATCGTCGCTTGAGTATCGGGCTCTCTCATGAGGAACAGAGCCAACAACGCGACACCAATAACGCTCATTCCCGTGAGGCCGATGATTTTCATAGTATCGTCCCTTCCATTGGCCGCAGCGAAGCTCCCTCATGGGGAAAGGGCCCAACATAGCGTCTGCTCATCCTCATCCGACCCAGGTCGATCACGCGGCCCCCTCCTGGGAGGGTGCGTTCCGGCGCCGGCGTGTGCTGGCGTGTAGAACCGGAATGAAGAACAAGGTCATGACGGTTGAGACCAACAGACCCCCAATCACGGCACGGGCCAACGGCATGTTGGCCTCGCTCCCTTCTCCCAGGCCCAACGCCATAGGGGTGAGACCGAGGATGGTGGCAAGCGACGTCATGATGATCGGGCGAATGCGCAACCGTCCTGCTTCGATCACCGCCTCTTCGGCCGACATGCCCTCCAGCATCCGCCGGTTGGCGAAGTCGACTAGGAGCACGCTGTTGGATACGACGACGCCGATCATCATGAGCGTGCCGATGAGGGACTGAACATTCACCGAAGTGTTCGTGATCAACAACATACCGATGACACCGATGAAGCCAAGAGGCACGGCAAACATGATGACGAGAGGATCGAGGTAGGAGCGGAACAATCCGACCATGACCAGATAGATCAGCACCATCGCCAGCGGCAATACCCCTCCGAATCCTTTGAGTGCGGCCCGCATGCCATCCACTTCGCCCTTCATGAGCAGCGTGACATCCTCCGGCAGCTTCACATCGGCTAAGGCAGATTCGATTCGGCCGGCGACACGGCCCAAATCGTTGCCGGCCACATTCGTCAGCACGTCCATCGTCCGCTGCAGGTTGTAGTGATCGATGACTTCCGGCCCGGTCTGCCGTTTGACGTCCACGAGTTCGCGCAGTAACACGGGAGTACCGGCACCCGAGCCGGCCTGTTGCCGGTTGGGCTGTTGAGAGAAGGGCGTTTGTTGCAGCGCCATGGTGCTGCCAGTATCGAGCGTCGTGATCGCGTTGGCCGTCAGGGGGCGATCGGCCTTTGTGCCGACGAGGGGGGTGTTGAGGAAGTCTTCGAACGTCACCATGGACTGTTCCGGATACTGTGCGACGACAAAATATGCGTTGTTCGACTTGGGATCGATCCAGTATCCGGGGCTCAACTGAAGATTGGAACTCAAGCCGGTTGTCAGGTCAGTGACAATTTGACGTTGGTTAAGCCCCATATAGGAGGCTTTCTCACGATCCACCTCCAGGCGCAATTCAGGGTATTCCATCCCCTGCTTCACTTGCACATCGGTGGTGCCCGCCACCTGTGACGCCACCTCTTTGATGCGAGCCGCCGCATCGGCGACGGTCTGCAAATTCGGCCCGCTGACCTTAATGTCAATGGGAGCGGGAAGACCGAAGTTGATGACGTCACTGACGATCCCTCCGGTTTGGAATGAGAATTTCAGCCCCGGCCATTGCTGTAAGAACCTCGCTCGCAGCCGATCGATGATCGCGGCCGTGCGTTCACGATGCCCGTGAGATAGATTCACCATCACGAACGCCTGATGCGGTCCGTTCACGGGGGTAAACATCACCATCCACCCTTGCGGCAAGCCAATGTTCGCGACAATCTGATCCAGGTCCTGAGCCGGGATTTCCTGGCGGATGATCTCTTCAATTTGCTGAACGAGCGCTTCTGTGTTTTCGACCCGCGTGCCCTCGGGGGCGGCCACATTCAGGATGAATTGTCCCGCATCCACCTTTGGAAAAAACTCGGTCGCCAGGCGCGGCGTGAGGAGCAAGGAACCTGAGAACGTGACGGCCACCAGAAGCATGACGATGAGTTTATGGCGTAGACACCATCGCAACCCGGTTTCGTACCGGTTGGTGAATCGGGTGAACAGTCGATCGAATAGGCGTTCAGAATGCCCGGTGCCGCCGGCGGAGTGCTGCGATGTCTTGGGCGTTAAGGCGACAATGGCGACCGGAGCCACGGTCATCGAGGCCAAGTACGCGGCAATCATGGCATAGGCCACGGCAAGAGCCAAAGGGACAAAGAGGAACTTGATGATTCCGGTAAAAAACACGATGGGAAGGTACACGATCAACGTGCTGATCATGGCGACCAGCATGGGCAACGCCACCTCTCTCACGCCGTCGCCCGCAGCCTGGTGAAGCGTTTTGCCCAATTCCAAATGTCGGTGAACGTTTTCGAGAACCACAATGTTGTCGTCGAGTAGCGTGCCGATGACGAGCGCCAACCCGCCGAGTGTCATGAGATTGACGGTTTGACCGGTAAAATACAGCAGGACGAAGGCCGCCAATACTGACAACGGAATTGCGAGCGCAATGACGAGTGTATAGCGAACGCTTCCTAAAAACATGAAGACCATCAGGCAGGCCAGTCCTCCTCCCAACAATCCCTCATGTTCGAGCGTCTGTATGGCTTGTCGGACATAGAGTGATTGGTCGAAGATCAGCTTGACTGACAAATCCTTCGGGAGGCCGATCAATTTAGGGAGCGCCTCCTTGATGCCGTCAATCACCTGCAGGGTGTTGGCGCCCGCCTGTTTCAAGATGGGCAAATAGACCGAGCGATGGCCGTTGATTCGCACGATGTTCGACTGGATCATCGTCGAGTCGACCGCACGTCCGACCTCCGCCAAGGTGACCGGGACTCCATTGATGACTTTAACGGGGATCTGATTCATGTCTTCCACCAACTTGATCATGCTGTTGGTATAGACGTTGTAGTCGAACCCGCCGATCTTGACATTTCCAGCCGGCAGCAGAAGACTTTGCGCGTTGACCGCACCTACCACCTCGTTGATCGAGAGGCCGCGGGCCTGCATCCGTTCCTGGTCGAGAAAGACGCTGATCTGGCGAACCGTTCCGCCAAAACTGGGGGCGACAAAGATCCCGGGGACATTGCCCAACTGGGGGCGCACGGTGAAGTAGGCAAGATCCCGCACCTCCTTTTCGGTGCGTGTTTCGCTGTTGACCGTGAGCGTTCCGATCGGGAGGCTGGCCGCTCCGAACTTGATGATGATCGGCGGGAACACGCCTTGTGGCAAATAACGCAATGCCGAGTACGTCAGGCTGGTGATCTCCGCCATCGCATCGTTGACGTTATAGGTCGACTGAAAATAGACCTTGATGAGACTGACTCCGGGCAATGATTTCGACTCGATATGCTCGACATAGGAGGCCTGAAGAAATAACTGTTCCAGGCGCAATGTAATCGCGCCTTCGATTTCCGAGGGACCCATCCCCTTGTAAAAGGTGGCGATGGCAACGACGGGTAGATTGATTTCGGGGAAGACATCGACCACCATATTTTGAAATGAGACGACGCCCAGAATCACGACGATCAGGCTGATCGCCACCACCGCATAGGGATTCCTGAGTGCGCTTTGAATCATGAGAGCAATATTCCCATACCTTGGTAAGTGTGCAAGTCAAAACTCGGTACAGACAGCGAGTGGGCGATCAAACTACTTGCTCGCACGGAAGGGCAAATACGTGCAGCGGGATCTTGGCTTCATGCTGATTGCAGACCAACTCGTCTCGGAACATTCTAAGCCTTCCGATGACCTGCTGCGCCTGATCCTCTTCCAGGACCAAGAGAATGAGTGAGTTGAACCCCGGGTATTGGAAAGTGCCTGCCGCATGTCCCGCTTCGCCGAAGCCCAGTACCTTAGGCGCTACGGTGTAGGCCTTCACATTGAGGTCCAGCAGCAGTTGTTGAATGTCCTCGTCGAGTGACATTCGAAAGATCACGAGTAGCATCTTCATAGGCAGGCATGTCCTCAATTGGTCAAGGCATCTATGGCCGAGTGTTCGTTCACGTCACCAGTCCTTTGGAGAGACTCAGCCCGACGCCAGGCACGCAGCGAATATGAGTGGGCAGACGGCACGGTTATTCGGTTTCCGTCCTCGCGGTGCGATTCCACTTGAGCCAATATCCGCACAAGTCCCCGATGAAGTGCACTAACGCATCAAACGTCGCCGGCTTCACCACATAGCCATTTGCTCCATTGCTATAACCGGCAGCCATGTCCGACAAGCAGTCTGAGGTGGTGAACACCACAACAGGGATTGAGGCGAACCGGGCATCCTGCCTGAGCAGCGAGAGCCACTTGTCACCTGGCATGGCTTGCAAGTGCCAATCGAGCAGAATCAGGGAAGGCAGCGTCTCACGCTCGACACGATCAGCCAGAAGATGCAGCGCCCCCTCTGCGTCATGCTCGATAGAGAGCGTGGCGTCAACGCCGGCTTGTGCCAACGCCAGGCGAAAGAGCTCCCCTTGTCCGGAGCTATCTTCGATCAGCAAAACTGAGCCATGTGCCGGCATCAAAACGGCACATTAAGCAGGGGCTGTGCCAGGGAATGTATGTCGCGAGGGAAAGTTACATCAGGCCTTCATGCAACGGATTACGCCCAGCAGGTCAGCAGGTATTACCGCACTAGCGGACGGTGAAGCCTATGTATGATGGAAGAAATCCCGGGCCGCATGGATAGTTTCCATGGTCCTCGATTGAGACAAGTGCTCTGTGGCGACACGACCGATCCTCATGCGATCACTATCAAACCGCCCTTCTCCGCACAGTGCGGATATCGATAGTCACTGCTTCGCACCATCATTGTTTTGTAAATGATGCGTATTTGTGAGCGGTTCACATTGAGCCGCCCCTGGCACATGCATTGCTGAGCATGGTTGCTGAGTATGGAATCTTGCGGAGACGAGCCATAACCGCATAGAGGGATGGGCCATTGGTCGATTTGTCGACACATCGACTTGTCAGCAGCCAATTGGATTTTGACCAATATACGGCTGATCTGTTGCCTTACTTACTCGAACATGCCAAGGGACAGACCAAACGCTTCCTCCGAGAGACCGACGAGTGGGAAAGTGACGTGGTGCACGAAAAGCTAGTCCAACGCTGGGGGTATGAACTTCTTGAACGATTCTTGATATGGGGGCGAACTAAGGTACCCTGCCGACCCGTTCAGCTTTTTGACAGCTTTCTCTCCGAACACTACAGCCGCTCCGAGCGCCTATGCATTCTGAAGGAGACGGCCTCTCCTCTATGCCACTTTGTCGATAGTCTCCTGTCGAGAGCGGTCTACTGTCGGGATGCGCTAATTGCCAACTATTACCACTTCTATGGCTTAAATCAGCATCAGGTTGCCAAGATCTTGTCGCTTGGATCCGTGGAAAGCCAACGGGTCTATAAAAACTTTACGCGATGGCGGAGTTCGGGATGGCTGCGGATGCTGCACGAGTCGGGAATGACTGAAAGCGCTTTGACTCTGATATCGCAGCAGAACCGGCGTAATCCGGATCATGCCCGTAGAGAGCTAGCGCAGCTCCTACCAGTCCTCCAGTCGCACTACAGGAAGAGCGAGCCTGCTCTATATCCATGCCTCTCTCGCTCTCAGTGGCACGAACTCTATGAACAAGACTATGGGCAGGATTATCGAGGTTGGCATCTGGCATTCTGCCAGAGCTGTCTCACCGAGGTCTGGGCGCTTCTGAAACCGGATCTGGAAGAAGACACCCGTCCGACGCTCGACTTGCACATTTACCCTCGGACCAGAGCGGCAGTCCTGGAATCCTTTTGCGGAACAGGGGCTGCCTCGCGATGATGTTATGTGTCATCGCAGAGAGCTGGCGGACTGCGACGATGGCGACAGAGGAATCAATATTTACCGAGGTATCGAAAGACTTTCTGACGCTGGCAATACAAATCCTTCTTCCATTGTCTCTTGCGATACTTGTCATCGTGATCGCCGTCGACCTCTGGCAGGATCATTGAGGCCAGCTTTTCTCTCGCAGGCCCCCGCCTTTTGAACAACTGAACCTAATGTCACCTGTCACAGCGTTTAGATCGTAATCGTCGTGCAATCTGGAACAGCGAAAAATCTGAGGCGGCTGTGGGAGGAACGAGGCAATCCTCCCTGCAAGCATCCTCTCGTAGAGCTGGAGTCAGTCTCTAACCGATACTTGACGGGCCGACATGTGTGTACAACGTGCGGCGCCATTCTGCTGGTGAATCCAGAAAATCATGACCTAAGCAACCCTTCAAAGGAATGAAGCCAGTCCGTCTGCGATGCTCCCGCCCCCAGAAGAGGCTGTGAGCCAAACGGCCCATGATGCATATCGTTGAATTGTACGGCTACAGCCCTGATGACACATCGTCGGCCGCTCAACAGGCTCGCGCTGGCCATCAGTGCCCCTTCACCTCAGGACCATGCATATCTGCGTTCGGTGATGCCGTCTTCAGTGGAGCCTGCACCATCGCAACACCACGAGCCGGTCCAGTAATTTGTTGCCCCATACGGCTGGAAGCCAATCATCTTCAGATACTCTCGGCGGTTTCCACGGTCGCCTTCGGGTCTGTGCTTCCACTTATCCCGGCTGGGTCTCTCCGGTCTGTTACAGCTGAACACATTGTCGTGTTTCGCAAACATGGTCAAAGTGCGCTGAGGCCGTCCACGACCGCGTCACGACATACGTATGCTTTTGATTGGATCCTTGCCCGAATAAATGTCGCCGGACAACTCACCGAATTCATCGCAGTGGATACTCCGACAGTCGCCATGAGACACAGCTGCCAGGCCACGGGAAAAACTATGGCTCAGCCAAAATGGCATCTCCTGAACAATTCCATTCTTCCCCGTCTGATCGCAAAGGGACAGCTCCTTAAGAAGGAGCCACTCTGTCTCAAAGGCGTCTTTCTGATATGTCATGCTTCAATGTATCGAAACATCCTGCAGCGCCTTGGCGGCACGCCGCCCGCCTATCCGCTCCAGCCGGGCACACTCACGGTGCTCTCCTACGACCTCGGTCCACCAGTCCCTGCTGGCCAGGTTCGGGACCTCATGTATCTTGAACGGCTGACGACCACCGTTGATTATGCCGCACTTGCCCTCTCAGCCTCCTTGAAGCCCCCCTCTCTGCGTTTCTATGAGAACGCAATTCGTACCGAGCTATGCTAAGTTAGTCGCATCGCGAGCTTCGGATTAGCATAGATCAGGATGCTCCCGACACACAGTCAGCAGCAAGCTTCAGGGTAAGGAGAATCAAACAAGAGGGGGCGCTCTGCGATGTCACTACTCTACGGGGTTGGAGGGGTTATAGCCGGGATGGTCGCCGTCGCGCTCATGATCCGAGCGGGCCGACCGAGGAAGCATCGCAACGATCCTCACCGATCATCGTTTGGATTAGCGACTGGTGCGGCGCCGTGGTGGAAAACCGGCCGCGGACGTGATCGCTAGCGGTGAAACACTCCTCTCATGCTCCATCTCATACATACTCCGAAAGGTTCCAGCCACCCCAATGGAGAACCTCCGCTTCTCCGTCAGAGACAGCGTCTGTCTGGCAAGCGGTTAGCCGGCATCCGGAGTCTGGGCAATCGCTTTCCGGATCGCCAGGTCCAAGATGGCGGCGTCCGTGTGATTCTTAAGAAGGAAGCCGGCTGCGCCAAGGGTGAGGGCGCCCTCTCGCAGGATGTCCTGGCCCAGTCCCGTTAAAATGATTACCGATCTTTTAGCCGGCCGTTCCAGGCCGACCAGGTGCGCCAGCACTTCATAGCCTGACTGCTCCATTAGGTTAAGGTCCAAAAGAATGCAATCCGGATTAAACCTTTCCGCCAGTGTGATGCCGGTTTCCCCGTCCGCCGCTTCATAGACCTCGTACGGCTGAGTGCTGTTTTCCAAGTAGTGACGATACAGGAACCGGTCTGTGTCGGAGTCATCGATGATCAACACCTTGAGCATGGGCATCTCCAGATCTGGCACGGCAACCGTGAAATGATCGCCCTCACGGCGTCGGCGTTTTCCCGTAGCTCACGCTGTACGGTCCGCGGCTGTCTGAGGACCGGCCGCCTTGCCCGTCGCGATGATCCAGGGTCGTCCATCAAGCACGCATCATGTGCCAATCCATGGGACCGGTGCCCATGCCATCATGGAGTGCGCGTGGGTCGCTTCCTCTAGCCGTCTTCATCGCGCATGGCTTTCACCCCGAAGGCGACGCCGAGGAAAAAGGCGACGAGCGCCACCACCACAAGCAGCACCCAGCACAGCGCATCTAGCACGGCGATCGCGGGATGGCGTCTTGCGCGCCGGAGCCATAGCCGGTCTGGTAGAAGCCCGAAATGAGAAGTGCCCGTTTCATAGTGCTCTCCCCCGCTTTTTATGTGCCGATCTGGTTACCCGTCCGCAATAAATGAGGACAACTACCCCTTCATGTCGGCTTTTGAGACTTCTGTCTAAGATTAAACGAGCAAAAAATCAATCTAA
>CBDIWQ010000062.1:0-6322 GCA_965285965.1 uncultured bacterium
TTACGACTCCACCAGCACGAATGACGGGCACGTCAGCATCCGGCTCACATTCGAAATCGGCACGAACGTCGATATCGCTCAGGTGCAGACGCAGAACCGGGTCAAGCTTGCGGAGCCGTTCCTGCCCCCCGAAGTGGTCCGTCAGGGGCTGAGCGTCTTAAAATTCTCCCCCGACTTGTTGGCGGTTATCGCCTTGAGTTCCAGCGATCCGACGCACGACACGGTCTTTATCTCGAATTACGCCCTCCTCCGCGTCATCGATAGCCTCAAACGGATTCCCGGCGTCGGACAGGCCCTGGTCTTCGGGCAGCAGAATTATTCCATGCGCTTGATCCTCGATCCGGTGCGGATGGCGCAGTTGGGCCTGACGCCCACCGACATCGCCAATGTGGTTCGTGAACAGAATCGTGATTTTCCGGCCGGCCAGGTGGGCCGCGAGCCGGCGCCGAAGGGGACCGAGCTGACGATTCCGATCATTGCGCAGGGTCGCCTGACGGAGGTCAAGGAGTTCGAACAGCTGATCGTGCGGGCCTTGCCGGACGGATCGATGATCCGTCTCAAGGATGTCGCTCGGGTCGAATTAGGGGCCCAATCCTATGTGATGGAAGGACGGTGGAACGGGAAACCGAATGTGTTCCTGATCACGTTCCTCGCGCCCGGCGCCAATGCGCTCGACACGGTCAAACGGGTGCGCGGGAAAATGGAGGAATTGGCCAAGTCGTTCCCTCCCGGCATGCTGTTCGATGTCCCGTACGATACGACCAAGTTCATCGAGGTCTCGATCAAGGAAGTGCTCAAGACGCTGGCCGAAGCGATGATCCTCGTCATTCTCGTGGTGTATCTGTTCCTGCAGAGCTGGCGTGCGACCTTGATTCCCGCCGTGGCGGTTCCCGTGTCGCTCATCGGCACCTTTGCCGGCATGGAGGCGTTGGGCTTTTCGATCAACACGCTGACGTTATTCGGCATGGTCCTGGCCATCGGGATCGTGGTGGACGATGCGATCGTGGTGGTCGAGAACGTCGAGCGCCATATGAGAGAGGACATGGTGTCCGCCAAGGAAGGTGCCAAGCGGGCCATGGCGGAAGTGACCCGGCCGGTCATTGCCATCGTCCTGGTGCTCGGCGCCGTCTTCGTGCCGGTCGCATTCCTGGGCGGAATCACCGGCGAGCTGTATAAGCAGTTTGCCATCACTATCGCCATGGCGGTCACCATCTCGGGCGTGGTGGCCCTGACCCTGAGTCCTGCGCTCTGCGCCCTGGTCCTGAAGCCGGGGGGCGAGCATCATCAGACGGGCTTCTTTGCACGCTTCAATCGGCTCTTTAATTGGACTCGTGACCGCTATACCGGGGCGGTCAGCTTCGTCATCGAACGATCGGTGTTGTCCCTCGGCGTCTTTGGCGTCATTATTGTGGTGGCCTTGGGTCTGTTCCGCGTGATCCCCCCCAGCTTCCTGCCGGATGAGGACCAAGGCTACTTCATCACGGTCGTCCAACTCCCGGACGGCGCCTCCAAGCAGCGGACTGACGTGGTATTGAGCAAAGTCGAGCAATATTTCCTCTCGCTTCCAGCCATCCACTCGACGGATGCGATGTCCGGAATGAATTTCGTCTTCAACACCCGCGGGCCGAATTCGGCCACGATGTTCGTGCCCCTGCGCCATTGGGACGAGCGCTCGCCTGCGGAGCACGTGCAGGCGTTGGTCCGTGCGGCCTATGGTGAGTTCGCAAAAATTCCGGAAGCCTTGATCCTGGCCTTCAATGCGCCCCCGATCCGGGGCATCGGCGCGACCGGCGGATTCTCGCTTCAAGTGCAGGACCCGAGCGGAGGCGACTTCCGACAGTTCGCCGCGATCACGCAGGAATTCGTTGCGAAAGCCAAAGAGAACCCGGCCATCGGCGGGATCGGCTCGAACTTCCGCGTGACTGCGCCGCGGCTCTACGCCCGGGTCAATCGCGAGCGGGCCAAAGCGCTGGGCGTGCCGATTTCCGAAATCTTCGACACGATGCAGGCGTACTTCGGCAATCTCTATATCAACGATTTTCTCAAGTTCGGCCGGGTCTATCGCGTCCAGACCGAGGCCGAAGCGGAGTACCGGGCAAGCCCGGCAGACGTCGGCAACGTGTACGTCCGGTCGCTGAGTCCTGCAGCCACAGCGCTCACTAGCAGAAGCGCGACGCCGGGCCTGGGGGGCACCGGTCTGGGCGGGATGATGATCCCTCTCAGCACGGTCGTGGAGACCGAGTTCACGAGCGGGCCCGATCCGGTGACACATTTCAACGGCTTCAACACCGCCTGGGTACTGGGGGCTGCGGCGCCGGGGTACAGCTCCGGCCAGGCGCTGGCGGCGCTCGAGCGTGCCGCGCAGGAAGTGCTGACCCCCAAAGGCTATTCCATGGAATGGAGCGGCATCTCGTATCAGGAAGCCAAAGTCGGCGGGCAGTCTGGGCTGGCGTTCGGGTTCGGTCTTCTCATGGTCTTCCTCGTTCTGGCTGCGCAATTTGAGAGCTGGACGGTGCCGTTGGCCGTCATCCTAGCCGTCCCGTTCGGGGTCTTTGGCGCCATGTCCGCCGTCTGGCTGCGGGGTATGACGAACGATGTCTATTTCCAGATCGGTCTGGTGACGCTGATCGGACTGGCCGCCAAAAATGCCATTTTGATTGTGGAATTCGCCAATCATCGCCGCACCACCGGGATGCCGCTCCGGCAGGCCGCAATGGAGGCCGCCCGGTTACGGTTCCGGGCGATCATCATGACCTCCATGGCGTTCATCGGCGGCGTGTTGCCGTTGGCGATCGCGAGCGGAGCGGGGGCGGCCAGCCGCCAGTCGATCGGTACCGGCGTGTTGGGCGGGATGTTGGCCGCCACATTTCTGGCGATCTTTTTTGTGCCGCTCTTCTTCGTCACGGTCCGAAAGGTGAGCGAGCGCTGGTCGCCGGTAGAGGCACACCCGCCGTCCGCGCCGATGCCGCCTGAACCGGTTCACCCGGCCTATGCCGCGACTCCGGCGGACGGAGACCGCTGATGCGGCCGCTACGGATCATGAGGGCGATGTCCGGACTGGCGGCGGGCCTGTTGGTGGCTTCCTGTGCCATGGGTCCGAATTACCAGCGGCCAGACACCGAGACCGTGGACCAGTTCCGCATGGCGGAGACGCCGCCCGATACGCCGTCCCTGGCGAACCTGGCTTGGTGGGAGTTGTTGCGTGACCAGCAACTGCAGCAGATGATTCACATGGCGTTGGCCGACAACCAGGACCTACGGCGGGCCGTGGCCACGATTGAAGAGTTCCAGGCGAGAGCGTACATTTCGAAATCAGACTATTTGCCGGGCGTCACGTTTTCGGGCAGCGCGCCGGCGTTTGGACGCAAAAGCATCTTCCTGTTTCCCGGTTTTGCCAGCCCCTTCAATTATTATTTGCAAGGCAACTTGTCCTGGGAACTGGATGTCTGGGGACGCATCAGACGGTCCACGGAAGCCGCCCGCGCCGACCTTCTGTCCAGGGAGGAGAATCGCCGCGCGGTCGTCTTGCAGCTGGTCAGCGGCGTCGCCGAGGCCTATTTCAATCTGCTGCAGTTTGACGCGCAACTCTCTATCGCGAAACGCACGCTGCAATCCTGGGAAGAATCCGTCCGCATCGCTCAGGCGCGGCTCAAACAAGGCATGACCTCCAGACTGGATACCGATCAGTTTGAAGCCGAACGGGCCAATGCCGCCGCCCGCGCGTCTGAGCTGGAACGGCAAATGGTGCAGGCGGAAAATCAACTCAGCGTGCTGCTCGGGCGCAAGCCCTTCGCGATTCCACGCGGCCGACCGCTCACAGACCAGGTGATGCCTCCGGATGTCCCGGCCGGGTTGCCGTCCGAACTCCTGCAGCGGCGCCCGGATCTGCTGCAGGCCGAACAATCGTTGCACGCGGCCATTGCGCGGATCGGCGCCGCCAAAGCGGAGCGCTTCCCGAAGATCACGTTGACGGGCCTCCTCGGCGTCGCCCATCCGCAATTATCCCATTTGTTCAGCGACCCGTCGGCCTTCGGGGTGGCCGGGGCCGGGATCATCGGTCCTCTGCTGAACAGCCAGGTCCTGGGCTTTCAACAGGAGGCCGTGGAAGCGCAGGCCAGGCAAGCCGCGGCGCAATACGAGCAAACGGTGTTGACGGCGTTCCGCGAAGTCGAAGACGCCCTGATTGCGGTACGGACGGCCCGGACGCAAAGCGATGCGCAGCTGCAACAAGTGACCTCGCTGCAGTCGGCCCTCCATCTAGCCGAACTCCGGTATAAAGGCGGCCTGGCGAATTATCTGGATGTCCTCGTCGCGCGGCGCAATTTGTTCGAGGCCGAGCTGGCGCTGACCGGCACACGCCGGCTGCATCTCGTGTCCGTCGTGCAACTGTATAAGGCGTTGGGCGGAGGCTGGTCTCCTCCAGGGACATCGCAACCAGTCGCAGTGCCGGTCAGCAATTCACAATAAGCGCGGGGCAGAGAATGGAGAAACCGGCGCCCGCACGGCACCCGATTCACGAGCTGCTCAGCCGCCGCTGGAGTCCCCGTGCGTTTGACACTCGTCCCGTGGAGTCAGAAATACTAGCCAGCTTGTTCGAAGCTGCGCGCTGGGCACCCTCTTGCAACAACGCCCAACCCTGGCGCTTTATCCTGGCACGGAAGGAAGAGCCGCAGATATACGAGCGGCTCCTTGGTTGTCTGGTGGAGGGCAATCGGAGATGGGCCCATCGGGCGCCGGTCTTGATCCTCTCTGTCGCCAAACTCACATTCGAAGACGGGTCGAGCAATCGTCACGCCTATCACGACGTCGGCTTGGCCGCCGAAAATCTCGCTCTACAAGCTACGGCGGTTGGACTGGCCGCCCATCAAATGGCCGGGTATTCCGTCGACAAGGCCAGAACGGAGTTCGCCATCCCCCCGGACTTCGATCCGGTGGCTGCCATTGCGATCGGCTATCCCGGGGATCCTGCGTTATTGGATGAGCGGCTGCGCCAGCGCGAGATCAACCCGCGTGAACGGAATCCGATTGGCGATTTTGTGTTTACCGGCCAGTGGGGTCGCCTGGCGCAGATGTGACTCCTCTGCTTTTGCATGAGTGTTGACCCAGTTGGGCATCTGTCCCGCGCTAAACCGGTTTTGCCGGTTCGCCCGTCAAGTGGAGCCATTTCTTTTGAAACGCTGATCCCGTGTACCATTTGGATCATTCGTGAGTGCGATTGCCCGCGGATGGCCTATGGCCTCCGCTCCGCCCGGCGTCGAAGGACATGTTACGATATGGCGAACGGTGGAAGCGGCATCGGGCCACAGTCGCCTGGTATCTGTTGCGGGTGACGACGCAGGGCAGCCGGCTATTCCTGGCGCAGGGTGAGAGGATTCCATGGCGAACCGGACGAAGCGACTCGACTCGAATGTGCCGGGGAATTTCTATGTCGACGCCACCTGCATCAACTGTGATACGTGCCGACAACTCGCGCCTAACGTTTTTGAGGAAGTGGGTGATTATTCCACGGTGGTGCGCCAGCCGCAGGGCGGCGAAGAGACGCTGCAGGCGTACCAGGCCTTGTTGGCCTGTCCGGTAGGGTCGATCGGCACCGAGCAGAGCGACAGGAGAATCGCCCAAGAGGCCAGGGCCGGTTTTCCCATGCATCTGGAGGACGGCGTCTTTTATTGCGGATTCAATTCCGAGAAATCGTTCGGGGCGAACAGTTTCGTTGTGCAGCATCCGGACGGCAACTGGCTGGTCGACTCGCCCCGCTACATCAAACAGCTGGTCGAGGAATTCGACCGCATGGGCGGCCTGGCCTTCATCTTTCTCACTCATGAAGACGATGTGGCGGATGCCGATCGTTATGCGAAGCACTTCGGCGCCACGCGTATCATCCACCGCGCCGATGCCGGGGCGGCCCCCGAGGCGGAGTGGATCCTGGAGGGAACGGATAGCATCCGGCTCGCGCCGCAATTCCAAGCCATCCCGGTTCCCGGTCACACCGCAGGCAGTCAGGCGCTGCTCTATCGGGACCGGTTCCTGTTCACCGGCGATCACCTTTGGTGGGACCCTGCCGCCCACCAGCTCGGTTCGCCCATGAGACTCGTAGCGAACGCCGATCAGCTTCTCCAATCCATTGAAAAGCTTCTAGCCTATCGCTTCGAATGGGTGCTGGCCGGACATGGCGACCGGATCCGCCTGTCCGTTGGCGACATGCAGGCGCAAATACGAGCACTCCTTGAACGACGTAGACCAGTGGCCGTATCCTAGCCCCCGCATGCCATCTCTCACCGGAAAAGTGGCGATCGTGACCGGCTCGTCGAGCGGCATCGGCCGG
>CBDIWQ010000063.1:0-4467 GCA_965285965.1 uncultured bacterium
GGGGAGTGTGGAAACTTCACCCATAGTTCTTTGAGGGTTTCGCGGCCCTCCATTAATCGATCCTCGCGAAGATAACAGGCCGCTAACCGTAGCCAGGCTCGTGCGACTTTCGGCTCTTTCTCGTTGACAGCGACCGCTTTGACCAGCCATCCCATGGCCTCCGGACAACTCGAAGCCTGGTACCAGGCTTCCCCGGCACGCAGCGCGACCACATTGTGCAGATTGGAATCCGGCACGCTCAAGGGAATCGATTCAAACAGCACAGCCGCTTCCTTGGCATCCCCGAGATGGAGCAGCGCCTCCCCCATCCAAAACCGGACATAATCGTCCAGCATTGGGAAATCGCGCTGGGCCGTCCTCAGATACTGCAGCGCCGCAGCGGGGTTTCGCTCAAGCAACATCACGCCCGAGAGCAACCCGGCCCGCTTGGCCCATACGGAGGCGGGAAACCGCTCCATGACCAGGCGCAGCCGCTCAATTTTGAGAGACACGACCTGGTCTTTCGTCAGGACGTTGCCGAGCCGTTCCTTTGGCCACGCTGCCGCCCGAAAACACTCTTCCGCTGACACGCAGCCTTCGGTGGGCGGCGGTCCGGAAAGGGTGACTTGCGATGCGTGCGTCGTGAGAACGGTTCCTCCCCACATGGAAAGGATGACACACAAGGCGACGACGATCCGCAACAAGTGTCGGTTCAAGTTCAGCATCAGGTGTTTCATGGGGCTCAGTATATACGATCAGCAGACGAGGAAGAACTTTCGCGGCTCCCTATGGTAGGCTCCCCGCATGAGCCTACAGCCTCCACGATCTATGACTGATCCTTACACGACGATCAATCTTTTGGAGCTTACCGAACCACAGCTCGCGAAACTGGTCCGTTCCGAGGACTGGCCCGCGTACCGTACAGGGCAGATCCTTCGCTGGATGTATCAGCGACGGATACGCACCATCGATGAAATGACCGATCTGTCCAGGCGCGAGCGGCAGCGGCTGTCGGACCTGGCGACGATTCGGCGCTCGTCTCGCTGCGCCGTCTTACCGTCGCAGGACGGCACACGCAAGCTGCTCCTGACGCTCGACGACGGGATGACCATCGAAACCGTCCTGATCCCGGATGAGGACCGGTTGACGCTCTGCGTCTCCACACAGGTCGGCTGCATGCTGGATTGCGGCTTCTGCCTCACGGGAACCATGGGCTTGAAGCGGAATCTGAGAGCCCATGAAATCGTCGATCAGGTGCTCACGGCGCAAGATCGTCTGGCATCGGAGGAAGTGCTCACCAATCTCGTCTTCATGGGCATGGGGGAACCGTTGGCCAATCTCGATGGGCTCGCGTCCGCCATCACCTGTTTGACCAACAAGTCCTGGGGGCTCGGATGGTCCCCTCGGCGCATTACGGTTTCCACGGCCGGCCTGGCCACACGTCTGAACGACGTCGCGGCCTTGGGAGTCAATCTGGCGATTTCTCTCAATGCCACCACCGAAGAGCAGCGGACGGCACTCATGCCGGCTGTCAGCCGGATCGCTTCCCTGCATGCGTTGATTGCAGCCTGCCGGCGATACCCGCTTCCGCCACACCGTCGGCTCACGTTCGAATACGTCCTGCTCGCCGGCGTGAACGATCAAACGGCTGATGCGCAACGGTTAGTAACGCTGCTCAAGGGCATCAGGGCCAAAGTGAACCTGATTCCGTTCAATGAGTTTCCCGGCACCCGTTTTCGTCGGCCTCTCGAAAGCGACGTCCTCCGGTTTCAAAGCGCGCTTCGGGCCGCCGGTCTGGACGCCTTCATTCGAAAAAGCCGGGGGCGAGACGTCCTGGGCGCCTGCGGACAACTCGGCGGCCTGCAGGCCAAGGGTGAGCCCGTTACCTTGACACCTATTGAATCCCGTTGTTAGCATGCCCCGTGCGTCTTACCCCACTATGATCAGGCCATTCCGCCACTATTTTGCCTCTCTCTGTGCCCTCGGCCTGCTGCTCCTTTCGGGCGGCGTCCACGCAGCAGAACCACGTGAATATGTATTGTCGAACGGCATGAAGGTGCTGCTGGTCGAAGTACCCAAGGCCCCGGTCGCGACCGTGCAGGTGTGGTACAAAGTCGGCTCTCGAAATGAGGTCATGGGGCGGGCCGGTTTATCGCACATGCTCGAGCACATGATGTTTAAGGGAACGGCGAAGTATCCAAAGGGTTCGTTTTCCCGGCTGGTCAGGAAGAACGGCGGTATCGATAACGCCTTTACCAGCCAGGATTTCACTGCGTACTTCGAGAACCTGGCTGCCGATCGTGTCGAATTAGCGCTGGAAATGGAAGCCGACCGCATGCAGGGGCTCCTCCTCAACGACAGCGAATTCCAGACTGAGCGGGACGTCGTGAAAGAAGAACGCCGGCTGCGAACGGAAGACGATCCGCAGGGAGCGCTCGTCGAAGCCTTGTTCGCGCAAGCCTTTCTGAGTCATCCTTACCATTGGCCGGTGATCGGCTGGTTTGCGGATCTGGATGCGATGTCCCTCGATGATTTGCAGCGTCACTACGATACGTTTTACTCTCCCAACAACGCGACGCTTATTGTCGTCGGAGACATCAAGGCCGAGGCCTTATTGCCGACCATCAAGCGGTTGTTCGAGCCGATTCCCAAGGGCCCGACGCCGAAGCAACTGCTGCCTGCCGAGCCGGAACAGCGGGGGGAGCGCCGGTTCATCTTGAAACGAGAAGCCCAGGTGCCGTTTGTGATGATGGGTTTCCGTGTCCCGAATTATTCCAGTGACGATTCCTATGCGCTCGATGTGTTGGAATCCATCCTCTCTCGGGGCAAGAGTTCGCGGCTCTATCAAAGCCTGGTGTATGACCAAAAAGCGTCATTGGCGGTCGGCGCCGAATACAGCCTGATGCAGACTGATCCGAGTCTCTTTTACTTTTACGCCGTGGTCACACCCGGCCAGAAGGTTGAATCCGTCGAAGAAGCGATCCACCGTGAAATTGTCCGACTCCAAAATGAGCCTCCCACCGACATAGAGCTCCAGCGGGCCAAGAACCAAGTCGAGGCCGCCCGTGTGTTTGAGCAAGATTCGAATTTCAGAAATGCCATGCTACTCGGGCAGGCGGAAACCATCGGAGCCGGCTGGCGGCGCGTGGACCAGTTTCTGGAGCGCATCCGCTCAGTCACCGCGAAAGATGTCCAACGAGTGGCCAAGCAATACCTGACCGAGGACAGCCGGACAGTCGGAATCCTGATCCCGCTCACCCCGAAACCGGAAGCCGTCCCCACTGCATCCCATCAGGGGAAGTCATAAAGTCGCCATGCCGCCTGCCTCCATATTCAGATCAAGACAGCACGGTCGATGGGGACTTGCTTCGGCCTTCCTTCGTCGAGGCCTCATAGTAGTGGTCCTCCTGCTGGCTCTTCTCCCGTCCGCTGGCTACTCAGCGGATATCTCGCCGACGAAAATCACGGGTCCCAACGGCATGACGGTGCTGGTCCTGGAACAGCATTTCCTGCCGATCGTGGAAATCCAAGCGCTGATCAAAGCCGGCTCCGCTCAGGACCCTCCGGAAAAGGCCGGCGTCGCGAACCTGGTGGCCAGTCTCCTGGATGAAGGGACGGCGACCAGGAGTTCAAGACAACTGGCCGAACAGGTCGATTTTGTGGGCGGCTCCATCGAGGCCAGAGCGACCGAAGACTATACGACGGCATCCGCTCGAGTCCTGAAGAAGGACCTTGATCTGGGCTTCACCTTACTAGCCGACATCCTCATGCATCCGGCTTTTCCGAAACAGGAATTCGAACGCGTGCGCGCACAGGTCCTGGGCGAAATCGCCAGCGACAACGATGATCCAGGCCATGTCGCCATGAAAGCGTTCAATCAGCTCGTGTTTCATAATCACCCCTATCGGTGGCCGGTCCATGGCACGGAAGACACCGTGAGCAAGATCACGTGGGCGGATGTGCAAGGTTTCTACGCCAAAGAAAAACTTCCAAATCAAACCATTCTCACCATCGTGGGCGATGTGACGGTCGAACAGGCGACGGCGCTCGTCCAGACCCATTTCGGGGCCTGGAAGAAAGGCCCGCAGCCGAACCGAACGATGAAAAAGCCGGCCGCCATCGAGAAGAAAGCGGTACAGCTCATCGAAAAGGATTTAACGCAATCGACCATCGTGGTGGGTCATGGAGGGATCAGCCGCACCAATCCTGATTTTTACGCCGTCACCGTCATGAACCACATCCTTGGCGCAGGCGGATTTTCCTCGCGGCTCATGGATTCCATCCGTGACAAGCAGGGACTCGCCTACGGCATCACGAGTCATTACGATGCGCGGGCCATGCCCGGTTCTTTTTGGGTGAATCTGCAGACCAGAACGGAAACCACTAATCAAGCCATCAGCGGCGTGCTATCCGAAATCAAAGCCATCCGTGAAGCGCCCGTCAGTGACCAGGAACTGGCGGAAGCGAAATCGTTTCTCATGGGCAGTT
>CBDIWQ010000064.1:0-18215 GCA_965285965.1 uncultured bacterium
CTTTCAAAATGGACACAATCTGCGTTTCGGTGAACTTCGACTGGCGCATGGGAACCTCCTGGCTAGGGTGGCGTATTGTGCCAGAAAGTTCTCCCTAATGACTGTCTCGCCTTCTGGGGAGCTTACGGCCCACCGCTCATAGCCCCTCGTTCTCACTACCGCGATGCCCTAGCAGTGTGCCCTGAGTATACCTGGCGTCCATGCAGTACGGCTCTCTTCCAGGGGTTGAGTGAGTAACATCCCTTTCTCGTCCTGCGATAGAGTCCTCGTATTGATTCCCTGAGCCTCAACTGGCCCTTTCAGGCTGTCTCCATCTGAGGGAATCCTCATTGATTCGCCCGCATCCTCCGCTTAATCTCCGCGTTCCGTTGTGCGGAGCAATCTTGCACTCCTTCTGGTTCCTTTTGCTCCTTAGCGTCACGGCTTGAATGTGAAAGTGCCCGAAGACCGACCTCGAGATCGATTCATTAATCTTTGTGCTAGGCCTGCCCTACGAGCCCAGCCTCATCGTAGTCTTGCTGAATACCCAACGTCCAAAGCCCCTTATTGCAGATACGGTGAGGCGATCCATCCGTCCAAACCAGGGATCTCCCCGAGTTCGTTCACGAGGCAATTGACCTACCGTACTCGTAATTAGTTTCGGTGGCCTTGCTTGAGGGCGAGCGGGCGAGCCCGGTCGTTTGGTCCAGTGCGAATCACACTATGGATACTAAGGATCTGGCGCCCGAGCATCCTCGTTACGGCGCCTTGTGGCCGATCCATAAAGAAGGGCCTCGGCACAGAGCCTGCCTGTTACCGCATCTATACAGACTGGAGGTTTCTCATGAACGTCTCATTCCCGATTCGCATCATTCGGGACCGGACCCTTCGGTCCATGCTTATTGTTCTAATCGCCTCAATTGCGGAACCCGTTCATGGAGCGGAGCCCGCTGATCGCGTGTATGCGCTTCCCGAGGTCATTGACTTGGCAATTGAGAATAATCCCCGGCGGGCGGGAGCGATCGGTGCCATTGATCAGCGCGAAGGGCTCGTCGTACAGGCCAGCGCGTATCCGAACCCAAAAATCTCCGGCTGGGGTGGCCGCGGCTCATCGCGGGACCTCGGAGTTTCGGGGCCCGGCGGCCTTTCCAACGCTCCTCCAGACAACGCCACAGAATACAATGCCCAACTATTCCAGCCTCTGGAATGGCCGGCGAAACGAGAGGCCAGGAAGCACGCGGCCCAGGCCGGTTTGGAAGGTGCCACTGCGAGCTACGATGAAACGCTGCTCAACCTCACGAGCGACGTGAAACTCGCCTTCTGGGCCCTCCTGTTTGCTCAGCGCAGCCTTGAGTTGGCAAAAGAAAATCTCTCCATCATCGGGGACATCCGTCAGATCGTGGACCGGCGGGTGCAGTTGGGCGAAGCGCCCAGGTTTGAGTCGATCAAGGCCGAGGTAGAGGTTCTCAAGGCGGAGCAGGTGGTCACCCGTGAGGAGAATACGGTCGAAGTGAACCGCGTGGTGTTGGATACGCTGACCGCCGGATCGCTGGGTGATCGGTACCGCGTCGCCGGCGAATTCGAGCGGGTCCCGTCCGCCCTTGAGCGTCAACGGCTGATCGAGGATTCCTTGCAACAGCATCCCACCCTACGGCGGCTTCGCAAACTCATCGAGGAGTCGGGAAGGACGGTCGAGTTCGAGCGTCAGGCTCGGGTGCCGAACCTGACCGTGCAGGCGGCCTACTGGCGTGAATATGGCCGAGAATCGGTGCAAGGAGGCCTTAGCCTGCCGGTGCCGGTGTGGTACCAACGGCAAGGGGAGATCGCCGCCGCGTTGGGAGTGATGCGGCAAGAGGAGGCAAACCTTCTGCGAACCCAGTACGATTTCATCCGTGAGGTCAATCAACATTATAAGGATGCGGCCACGACCGCCCGCCTCGTGGAAGCGTTCGAAAAAGGCTTTCTGCGCAAGACGCAGATCGCGCTTCGCATGGCGCAATTCAGCTTCAAGCAGGGTGAAAGCAGTTTGCTTCAGGTCTTGGATGCCCAAAGAGTCCATCGGGAGATCATGATGGATTACCTGCTGGCCCGCCACAATTTGTCCGTGTCGACCACTCAACTGCAACGGTTCGTAGGTGGGACGCTCAATGTTCGGTAGTGGCCAGAGTGGTCTCGTGGCGCCAGCGTACGGAATCTACGCATGAACAGTCCGGACTCATCAGGAAGAACACGACTGTTGCGGCTGCTCGGCTTTCTGTCTCTGGCGGCGGTGTCGTATGGTTGCGATGCTGCCTCGACGGACCAGCCAACTGAGACGAGCCTCACCGCTAAGCCTGCCGAGGAAGGGCGCCATACGGTCGACCTTGCGGGCGAGGCCCTGGAGAAAAGCGGGGTCAAAGTCGAACCGGTAGCGAGGCAGACCTTTCGCAGCCATCGGGATTTTCCGGCGACCGTCGACTTGAATCGCAGGAGGGTCGCCAACATCACCACGCTGGTGCGCGGACGCGCGACCCAGGTGTACGCGGATCTCGGGCAAGAGGTCGCATCGGGCGCGGTGCTGGCCGTGCTGGACAGCCGGGAATTGGGAGATGCCCAAGCAGCCTATCTCAAGGCGACGGCGACACTATCCGTCGCGCGTCGGGCCTATGATCGGGCCCGGATTCTCTTGAAAGAAGAGATCCTTTCGCTGGCCGAAGGCCAGCGACGGGAGGGCGATATGGTACGCGCCGAGGCCGAAGCCAGGGAAAGTTATGATCGGCTTCACCTGATGGGCATGAGCGACGCACAAATCGAGCGACTGGATAGGGAGAAAGCGATACGCTCGCGCGTTGACATCACGGCTCCCTTCCAGGGCGTCGTGATCGCGCGCAACCTGACTGAAGGCGAGGTGGTAGAAACCACGGAAACGCTGTTCATTGTGGCCGATCTCTCGCACGTGTGGGTGATGGCCAATGTGCCGGAGCACGATGTCGCCTTTCTTCCCAGGCCGGGCACTCCGCGCGCTCAATCCGTGGACGTGCAGCTCCCGAGTTATCCCGATGCCTCGTTTCGTGGAGTTATTACCTATATCGGGAACGTCGTGGACCCGAATACCCGGACCCTACCGATTCGCATCGAATTGCCAAACCCTCAGTACAGGCTCAAGGCGGAAATGTACGCCATGATCCGTATCTACTCGGAGGCCGAAGACAATGTTCTGGTCGTTCCCGAATCGGCCGTGCAGAGCCGGCGCGACGAACGCTTCGTGTTTGTACAACGTGCAGCACACACTTTCGAAGCGCGTCCGGTGGAGGTGGGCGAGTCCAACGGGGAAGTGGTCAAAATCCTGAAGGGAATACAGGAAGGAGACGCCGTCGTGACCAAGAACGCGTTTACCTTGAAGTCGGAGCTTTTTGGGGACCAGGTATGATGTGCCGATGGACGCGCTGATCGCTTTTGCGCTTCGCCAACGTGTGCTGGTCATCACGGCAGCCTGTGTGCTGATCGCCAGCGGGATCTACGCCTACCAGACGATTGCCATCGACGCCTTTCCGGATGCCACCCCGATCTATGTCCAGGTCGTGACCAAGGCGGCCGGTCTGTCTCCGGAAGAAGTGGAGCGCTTTATTACCTTCCCGCTGGAGCTGCACATCGCGGGTTCCCCGGGTTTGAAGGAAATACGGTCCCGATCCAAAGTCGGCCTATCACTCATGACCATCGTATTCGACGACGCCATCGACATTTATTTGGCCCGACAGGTTGTCAACCAGCGGATACAGAGTGTGCAAAGCCAGCTTCCTCCCGGATCGTCCTCTGAAATTGTGCCGAACACCACCGCCATTGGAGAGGTCTTTCAATACTTCATCCAGGGGCCCCGTGACGATGAGCCGGGGTACACCGTCACGGCCGAGGAGCTCAGGGAACGTCGCACGTTGCAGGATTGGGTGTTGCGCCCGTTGTTGCTCAAGGTGCCCGATATCGTGGACGTCAAATCGCACGGAGGCTTCGTCAAACAGTATCAGGTGCTGGTCAATCCCGATCTTCTCCGCAAATACGATCTGGCGGTCCGCGATGTGTTCCAGACCATTGAGCGCAATAACGCCAATGCGGGGGGAAATATTCTGGAACGACATGGAGAAAAATCCATCATCCGGGGCATCGGCCTCATCGAGTCCCTACGAGACATCGAAAATATCGTCCTGCGCGAGTTCGAGGGGACTCCGGTCTATGTGCGGGACGTCGCCCAGGTCCGCTTCGGCGAGGCGGTCCGCCATGGAGCCGTGGTCTACAATGGGCAACGAGAGGTTGTGGCCGGGATCGTCATGCTGCTTCGCGGTGGAAACGCCGGCGATGCGGTGGAAGGGATTAAACGTACGATCGATGATGTCCATCGCAAGGGGTTGCTGCCGGGCGGTCTCACGATCAAGCCCTTCTACGACCGGGCTGAACTCATCGGCAAGGCCCTCAATACCGTCTACCACGCATTGCTCGAGGGCATCGTGCTGGTCGTCGTGGTGCTGTTTCTGTTCCTCGGCAATGTGCGGAGCGCCCTGATCGTCACCGCGACATTGATTACGGCGCCGCTGGCGACGATCATGATCATGAAGCAAGTCGGTCTCACCGCGAACCTCATGTCGCTGGGCGGGTTGGCCATCGCGATTGGCATGATGGTGGACGGGTCCATTGTCATGGTTGAGAATGTCTATCGGATGCTTTCAGAACGAGGAGCGGATGCCGACCGCACGGCGATCGTCAGAGAGGCCGCTTCGGAAGTGGCCCGACCGGTGGTCTTTGGGATCATCATCATTGTTGTGGTATTCCTGCCGTTACTTTCCCTGCAGGGCGTGGAGGGGAAGATGTTCAGCCCGCTCGCGTACACGATGATGATTGCCCTCATGTGTTCGCTCGCCATGTCGCTCCTCCTGTCGCCGGTCCTTGCTTCTCTGGCCATGCGTAAAGGGTCCGGCGATGCAACGTTCGTGGTCCGCTGGCTCAAGCGGGGCTATAAACCGGCGCTGACGTGGGCGATGACGCATCGCATGATAGTGGTGGCCCTGTCGGTGGTCCTCCTGGCTGCCAGCCTCGCGGTATTCCCATTGCTGGGCGGCGAATTCATTCCCAACATGAATGAGCTCGCCGTCACGCCGCAAACCATCCGCCATCCGAGCATCTCGTTGGAAGAATCGATCGAGATCGAGAAACAGATGCAGCGAGCGGCTCTTCAGGTCCCGGAAGCCCGCATGATTGTATCCAAGATCGGGCGGTCCGAAGCCGGCACGGATCCTCAGGAACCGAATGCGAGTGATCCGGTGCTGGCGCTCAAGCCGATCGAGGAATGGACGACAGGCGCCACGAAGGCCGAGATCGATAATGCGGTGCGAGAACGGATCAAGCAGGTAGCGGGCGCCAGTTACGTACTGAGTCAACCCATTCAGCAACGGATGGATGAGGTGCTGAGCGGAGTGCGTACCGATACGGTGGTGAAGATTCTGGGGGAGGATCTGAATATTCTGCGGTCCACCGCGGAAGCGGTACGAAGCATCCTCGGCGCGACGCGGGGCGTCAAGGATGTGCGGGTCGAACAGCTGTTCGGACAGTCCTATGTCACCATCAAGATCGATCGCGAAAAGATTGCGCGGCATGGCATCAATGTGTCGGACATCCATGACATCATCAGATTGGCGATCGGCGCCGAGCCCGTCACGAATGTGTACGAAGGAAACCGTCGGTTTGAATTGATCTTGCGGTTCCCGAAGCCCTACCGCGACAGCGTCGATCACATCAAGCAGCTTCTGCTCAAGACCATGACTGGAGCCCTGGTGCCGCTCGCTGAGGTGGCCCGGGTCGAATCCAAAGAGGGGCCGGCGCTGGTCAGCCGCGAGGAGTTCAAACGACGGATTTATATCGGATTCAACACCCTGGGCCGGGATATCGAAAGCATCGTCAAGGAAGTGAAGCAGCAACTCGACAAGCAGGTCGACTTGCCGCCCGGCTATGAGCTGGTTTGGGGCGGGTCGTTCAAGAACATGGAGCGGGCCATGGCGCGGTTAACGATCGTCGTGCCTATTACGATCACCTTGATTTTCTTTCTGCTCTTTTCGTCGTTCAACTCCGTACGGTACGCTGGGCTCATCCTGCTCAACCTCCCGTTCGCCATGGTCGGCGGCATTTTTGCGCTTTGGCTCTCCGGGGAATACCTCAGCGTGCCGGCCTCTGTTGGATTCATCAATTTGTTCGGCGTGGCCGTCCTTAACGGCATCGTGCTCGTGGCCTATATCCGCAAACTACGAGATCAAGGGCAGGAGGGAGAGGATGCGATCGTTGAGGCCTGCTTACTCCGTCTTCGGCCCGTGTTGATGACGGCGCTGACCGGGCTGCTGGGGCTCATTCCTCTCGCCCTAGCCCGCGGGGTGGGGTCCGAAGTGCAGCGGCCGCTCGCCATTGTGGTCATCGGTGGCCTCGTAACCTCGACCCTGCTCACGCTTTTAGTATTGCCTACCATCTTTCCTTGGTTCGAGCCAAGGAAAGAGAAACGCAACAGAGCGTAGCCCCTACCTTAGCAAAGCCTCCACCGGTTTAGTCAGAAGAGGAGGACACCACGACCGTCCGGCGTTGGCCAGGGGCCTGCGTCCGGAACCCACTTCGCGACAGTCGAAACCGCTGCTCCTGGCGCTTATCGGCCGCGGGTATGATCCGCGCAGGACGGCGTCGAACGAAGCTATGGTGACCTTGCGATCCGCGTCTTGGGGGGATTGGAAGTGTGGCAGTGAAGCGTACCGGCCATAAAATGGAGGCGATGTACCGTCGGTACGCATCATGAATGAGGCCGATTTGGAGGAAGCCTTAAGCAAGCGTGCGACACTCTGTGCACCGGAAGGCACCCGCCATTTGGTCGCCGTGCCGTTCCAAAGAGCCGGTTCTGATTAGGGCGAAGAACGGGTCAATCAGGCGGGTCTTCGTCTCATGGCCTATTGCTCATAGGCTCGCATTTGTCATTCTACCTCCTTTTGAACCACCGGTCTGACGTCGGCCAATTCGGCGCCGAAGATCTCCAGGGCTTGTTTCACCACTGGATTGGTGCGTGCGCGCTCTAATAATTGCAGCCGCTGATCCTGCTCCTTGGCGGCCCGCAGTTGGGCCATCGTCGGTCCCGGTGGATCGGTGACGGTGAGTTCGACAATCCGCATACGAATGGATTGGTGGGCCTGCCGCTCGCACAGCGCGGCCACCGCTTTGAGGTTATCCTCCTTCTCCATCATCGCGCGAGCCACTGTCGCGTGCTTGGGAAATCCGATGGTGACCACCCCGCCTTCCAGTCCGACAAAGCGGCCGGCTTCCAGAAACGGGGCCACGTTGGGCAACGACGCCGCGACTTCTTCCTGCACCGCCTCCCAGTTCAGCGAAGCCGGTGAGATCGAATCCGCCGGTGCGGCCGCCGCGGAAGTCACCGCAGTACCGGGCTCTGCCGGCTGATCTCCAGACGGCGTCGGAATGCTGGGCGGCTCTTTTCGGACCGCAGGTTGGGGAGACAGAGGCGCCTTGGGGGGCGGTTGGGATTCCGCCCCGGACGTCTGCAGAGGCGCCTTGGGCGCCGCCGCCTGCCTCTGTGCCGGGACTGGTGGTGCCGACCCCGCCTGTTTCACCGGCGTTCCTCGTGGAGACGGTTGAGCCAGCGGCCCCGAAGACGCCTGAACGGGCGCACTGCTCTCCCGCCGCTGTAGCAGCCGGGTGGCCCGCACGGCCGCCGTTTCAATCACAAACCGCGGGTGGGCGCTGAGCCGGAGCGACTCTTCCGCCTGGATGAAGATGGCCATCCATTCCTGCAGGTGCTCGGGACTGAGCGCTTTGGCATCCGCCAGAAGGTGCTGGACATCTTCTTCAGAGGCTTCGATCAAGCCGCGCAATTCCGCCTGCGTCGGGACCACGGCCGCCACAAGCAGATTGCGGAGCGATTCGACCACCTCCGCACAAAAGGATTTCAGGTCGTGCCCTTGGTCCAACAAATGGGCTACCACCGTCAGCGCGGCAGGACTGTCTTGGGCCCTGATCGCCTTGATCATGTTCTGCACCAGCTCTTGAGGCACCGCCCCCAGCAACAGCTCCAAATCGGCATGGTTGATCGCCTTGCCGCCGAAGGCGATGGCCTGATCGAGCAGGCTCAGGGCATCGCGCATACTGCCTTCGCTTGCACGCGCCAGAGCCGTGAAGCTCCGCTCCTCCATCTTGAGCTCGTCGTGATTGGCCACGTGACGGAGACGTTCCGCGATGTCCGTTCGGGCAATCCGCCGGAAGTTATAGTGCTGGCATCGGGACAGGATGGTCGCGGGTATTTTGTGGATTTCGGTCGTGGCAAAGATGAAGACGACATGGGGGGGTGGCTCCTCCAAGGTCTTCAACAGAGCGTTGAAGGCCGAGTTGGACAGCATATGCACTTCGTCGATGATGTACACCCGGTACTGACCGCGAAACGGGGTGAACTTGACGTTCTCACGAATTTCCCGCACGTCATCCACGCTTGTATTGGAGGCGCCGTCGATTTCAATGACGTCGACCGAATTGCCCTGTGTAATTTCCTGACAATTCACGCACCCGTTACAGGGCTCGCCCGTCGGTCCCTGCTCGCAATTGAGCGCCTTGGCGAGGATGCGGGCCACCGTGGTTTTCCTGACGCCCCGCGTGCCGGAAAAAATATAGGCATGCGCGATGCGCTTGCCGGAGACGGCGTTCATCAAGGTCTGGACCACGTGGGGCTGGCCGATGACGTCATCGAAGGTACCGGGACGGTATTTGCGTGCGGAGACTTGATAATCCATAGTGTCTGTCGTTGCCTGAACGAACGCTACTGCTCCTGGAGCCGAATGAGGTGCCGTCCCGCGGGGGGGAGCCCTGAGGCAAGCCGCGTCGCACAACGTACGTTGAGCAGGCTCGCGATGCGAGCAGGGACCAGGAAGCCTTTCTCATCTCCCGATGAAGCGGGGCCAGGTGATCCTGCGGCACACAGAACTGACCGCTTACCGTTGCTTCCTTCCGGACCTGGCGGGGTTCACAGGGTTCTGTTGCACAGGGCCCAGCCCCTAATCCGCAGTCATCAGTGATGGGTGAGCAGTGACCAGTTAGGCGGGTATGCCGAGCTTCCCACTCATCACCTATCACTCGTCACTGTGATTATGGCGGAGAGGGTGGGATTCGAACCCACGGTCCCGTTGCCAGGACGCATGCTTTCCAAGCATGTCGATTCGTCCACTCTCGCACCTCTCCGCAGGAAGGGGCATCTTAGCACGCCCGTTTTTAGAGCGGCAAGGTAAGGCCCTCCTGCCGGGCTCACTCCGGGCGGTTCATGGCGTCTGGCGCAGCCGCGGACCTCCCTCACAACGCGGGATCACCGATGGGGCCGTCAACAGGCTCCGGTTCTCGACCTCCCGGACCAGCAGCTGCGCGGCCTGGAATAAATCGGCTTGCTCCGTCTTCGACACATGAAATTTCGTGGCGATCCGAAGCGCTCGCCCCGCTAACGCTTCCTGATCGTCGATGTAAGGCAAATGACGGAGTGCGATGTGGCGGACATGGCACCGGCAGCCATGCCGATCGCTGAGACGCACGAAGCCGGAAAGATCGCGATCGATGGCCTCGAGCCCCATGCCATTGAGCAAGGAGGCGCGTGACGCGGTCAGCATGGCATCCACTGAATCCAGGGCGTTCGTATTGACAAAGTAATCCAGCGTGGTGCGGCTCGACTGCATCGCGGCCAGTCCGTCGTTGTCGGTATCCGGCGTGGCATCCACGACAAAAATCACGCAGCCGTTCGGGAACAAGTCCGGATCGTCGAGCGCCCGACCGGACACGGCGCGTTGGAGGTATTCCGTCATCGCCTGGATCCCCAGGTTATCCATCGGCCCGCCGTCATAGAGGTGGAGATATTGGGGCTCTTGCAGGCCGTACTGTTCGAGGGTGACGTCGTCGAATGCTCCCGGGAAGGCCGATGACGCGTTCACCGCATTGGCCACACGATAGCGGGCCAGCGTGGATTGCAACCGTTGAAAGGTCTCATCCGTGAAGGTGAAGCGGGTGTGGTCATTCCGGGTCGTCGCATTGAGCAATAGCTTCGGGCGCAAGGGCAAATCGCCGAAGGTCGCCTCGTGGTACAGGGTGTTGTTGAAGACTTGAACCATGATATCCGAGCGGGTGAAGTCTGACAGCCAGTATCGAACTATATTGTGGGGCAGCAACCATCGCCAAAGCCACGTCGCCTGGAAATCCGTTCCCATGGCCTTTTTCACCATGGCTTCGTCGAAGGCCTCTCCGCGTTTGATGAGCAGCGGATAATAGGTTGCGGGCAGCGTGCCGCCGGAGACCGCTGAAATGACGTCGACTTGCGACAGCAGTCCGCGCCGCTCCAATTCCAGCATGACGGCGGCCCCGAAGTTGGCTGCGCGGCTGCCCCCTCCCGAGATCGTCATGCCGACGAATCGATGATCGTCTGTCTCCAGTTTGCCGACGGCCCAAGATCCGGCTGTTTCCACATCCCTGTCCGCCGTCGCTGCCGGCTTATTCCACCCGGGCCGCCAATGACCCGGCAAGATTTCACACCCGAGCGACATCCACAGGAGTGGGACGAGTAGCCCGTGCATGAGCACTCTTCCCAAAGATGTGTTCCATAGGAGATACATGCCTGCCTCCTCACATGGCTGAACGCGCGAAGAATGCCTCGCTGCCCCGGAGGAGTCAACAGCGGCTTGACCGGATGGCGTCCTGTTCATACGGACGTTCGAACAGCCGGCGCATGCCGTCGGTTGACCCAGGTCTCCATGCTTCCTATACTGCGTTGCCCGTGCCCCCATACGAGGTACTCCATGAAAATCCTCATCGGACTCGGTGTCGCGGCTATCATACTCATCGGCGCCATTCTCGCGTTGCCGTTCCTCATCGATCTGAAGAAATATCAAGACCAGTACAAACCCCCCATTGAGGAAGCCCTCAACCGCAAGGTCGAATTCCAAGATATCCGATTGACCCTTTGGCCGCGGATCGGTGCACGGGTCGAGGGATTCACCGTCCTGGATGATCCCGCATTCGGAGCGGGGCCCTTTGCATCGCTGGCATCGCTTGATGTGGCGGTACAACTCACGCCCCTGCTGAGCGGCCGGGTGGAAGTCGACGAGATCACGTTGCGCAATCCCGTCATCACCGTGATCAAGAACCAGAAAGGAGTGCTCAACGTCTCGACCGTCGGACGGCCGGGAGTGCCTGCGCCGGAGACGCCTTCCCGCGCACCCATCCCTTCCACCGAAGGTCCGCTGAAGATCTTGGGCTTGCTCGCCGTTGATCGTGTGTCTCTGGTGGGCGGAACCGTGACCTATCGCGACCTGTCTGCCGCCACCCCGCTCGAGTATGTGCTGCAGGATTTGGGAGTGCGGCTGACTTCCGTTCGGCTCGGTCAGACCCCACAGCTCCACGTGGATACGCTGGTGCAACCCTTCGCCCTCCCGGTCACCCTCGACGGGACGTTCGGTCCGTTGAAGGAAACCACCGATATTGAAGCGATCAACCTTCATCTGGCCCTGGGCAAAACCGCATTCGTCATTACGGGAAAAACCATCGGACGCAACGCCAGTCTCACCGTCAGCTCGCCGACCATCAATACCGCTCACCTGCCGGTGGCTCTGCCTCTACAGCAGCCCATCGAGATCAAGGACCTCTTGCTGGAGGCGGAGGTCAAAGGCCTGGATGTACATTTAGAAAATCTCTCGTTTCAGCTCTTCGAGGGGCAGGTGAAGGGACAGGGAATGGTCACGTCCGGTCCAAAGGCGCCGCCGTTCACCGTGACGACCGCCGTTCAGGGCCTTCAACTCGGACCGGCCCTTGCCGCGCTTTCAAGCAGCCCTATGCGGATCAGCGGCACCGCCGGCGCCGACCTTCGCCTGCAGGGTCACGGCTTCACGATGACGGATCTGACCAAAGCGTTGGAGGGCACCGGGCATGTGTCCGTGAAGGACGGCACACTGGAGGGCGTCAATCTGCTGCAGGAGGCCGTCTCCTTATTGAAAGTGGCCGGCATCTCACTCCCCGACGCGCAAGCCACCGCGTTCTCCACGATCGAGGCGGATGTCGCCGTGAAGCACGGCGTCCTGAACCTTCAGCGCCTGCTCATGGAGAGTCATGATTTTCAGGCGACCGGCGGAGGGACGATCGGGTTCGATCACACGCTGAATCTCGTGGTGAATCTGCACCTCTCTCAAGAACTGACTCAGAGGATCGCCGCCGCCTCGCCGGTGGCCAAGCTGGCGATGAACGAGGGACGGTTGAAGCTTCCAATGACCATTACCGGGACGGCGCAGGCGCCGCTCTATGGACTCGAACTGAAGCATCTGACCGGGAAGGTGCAGGAGCAGGTGCAGAAGAAAGTGGAGGAAGCGGTTGACGGGCTGCTGAAAGGCACGACGAAGCCGGAAGACGTTCGGCAGCAGGGGAAAGACCTGCTCAAAGGATTATTCCGATAGTAAGGGACCCGTCTATGAGCCTCATGGAGATGGTCAGTCGGTATGCCGTGCAGTACGGATTGCAAGCCCTCGTGGCGCTCGGCATTTTCGCCGCCGGCGTGGTGGCGTCGCGCTGGGCAGGGCGAGTCGCCCAGCAGTCGCTTGAACGACAGACGCTCGAACCGCCGGTCCGCATGTTGCTGGTCCGCATCATCAAGATCATCGTGCTGTTGTTTGCTGCGGTCATCGCACTTCAGGCGCTCGGGGTTCCCATTGCGCCGCTGGTCGCCGGGATCGGCGTCGCAGGTGTCGGAATCGGCCTCGCGCTTCAAGGCGTGTTGAGTAATGTCATGGCGGGGCTGTCAATCATCTTTACAAAGCCGTACAAGGTCGGCGAGCATATCTCCCTCCTTGGGGTGCATGGCGACGTCGTCATGGTCGATATCTTCTCGACAACGCTGATGCATCCGGACCGCTCGCGCGTGATCATTCCCAACCGGAAAATCATTGGCGAGATCCTGCACAATTTTGGAACGATTCGACAGCTCCACCTCTCCGTTGACGTGACTTACCAGACGGACCTGACGCAAGCGCTCACCATCATCCAAGACCTCATTGCGGGTCATCCTCATGTCCTGAAGGATCCGGCCCCCTCCATAGGGGTGAGCCATCTGGGCCATCCCGCGGTCACCATTGCCATCGAACCCTGGACGTTGGTGGTCCACTATGCGGTGCTGCAAGGGGAACTCAATAAAGCGATCATTGAACGATTCAGGGCGGCACACATAGAATTCCCCGCCCCGCTGTTCACACCATCCGGCTAACCCGTGAGGCCTGGCCACATCCTTGCTCAGCTCACGGCTGGGGCAGTCTGTCATCGTGTCCACTTCGGCCACAGGACCTCTGTGCCGGTTATGACTCCGGCCCGATTTGATGGGGGCGGTGATCCGGAAGGCATAGCGGCATCAACAATGCTAGCTCGTTCACAAGCCCGCCTTGGAAATCTTAGGGGAAAAGGCTATACATACGCCCGGCGAAAACGGACTTGTTGAACCAGGCCTAAGGAGAAGTTCATGAATCGGTGTGTGGTGTGGGTTATGTCGGTGTTGTGTGTGAGCATGCTGAATCCCGCCCTTGCGGAGGAGACGCTTTCACCCGTGATGGATATCGTCACGCTGAAAGACGGAAGCGTCATCTATGGCGAAGTGGTGGAAATGGAAAAGGGTATTTTACAGGTCAAGAATCCATCGGCAGGGGACCTGATCAAAGTGAAATGGAGTGAAGTGCGGACCGTCAATATTTCTCACCCGATTCCCTTTCACCTCAAGGAAGGGAGCATCCTCATTGGAACCGTGGAAGACAGTGAACCCGGTATGCTCCGCGTCAAAGCCGTACCCCTGCAAGGCACGCTCACGGTTCCGATGGACTCGGTGCTGTCGGTCAACCCGATCATTCAGGCCCCGGTCATTTACGTCGGCAGCCTTACCGGAGGCTTTTCTCAGACGACCGGCAACAGCCAGCTACGCAACGCCAGCCTTCTCGGTGACTTCGTCGCACGCAGCGAACAGCTGCGGCTGACCATCAACGGACGGTATGTGTACGGGGACAATGCCAATACCCTGGTCGCGCGGAACGCACGCGGCACGATCAAACTCGATTTCTTTCTCACGAAACGCTTCTTCTGGTTCGCCTCGGCCTACTTCGAAAACGATCGGTTCCAAGACCTCAAAATGCGTACTGCGCTGGCCACCGGTCCGGGCTATCAATTCATTGATCGCGGAGATTTCGCCGGCCTCTTCAAGGACATGACGCTCTATGCCGAAGCCGGTGTGGCCTACTTTAATGAAGACTTCCGGTTGGCCGAAGACGGCACGTCGATTCGCGGCCGTGCGTCCGTGAAGTTCAACTGGCCCATCCTCGAAGATCGGATCACGCTGTTTCATTTCGATGAGTTCTATCCCTCACTGCAGAACACGAGCAATTACTACCTCACCATGGACAACGGCGTCCGCTTCAAGATCATCGAAGGGTTCATCAGTGCGCTGCAGGTCACGACGCGTTATAACAATCGGCCACCGCCCGGGACCGGCGACACCGACAATCTCTATTTGATCACGCTCGGCTATGGATTTGACACGACGAGGAAGCGGTAATCGATGCACTTCACCCTGACGGTTGAGAGGGAGGCCTAACCATGTTGAAGGAGTTCCGCGAATTCGCCATGCGAGGGAACGTGCTCGATATGGCCATCGGCGTGATCATCGGGGGCGCATTCGGGAAAATCGTCTCCTCGCTGGTCAGTGACGTGTTGATGCCGCCGCTCGGTCTGTTGCTGGGGAAGGTGGATTTCTCCAGCCTCTTTATCAATCTCTCCGGCACGCCTCAACCCTCGCTGGCCGCGGCCAAGGCCGCCGGCGCGCCGACGCTCAACTATGGCGTGTTCCTCCAAAGTGTTTTGGATTTCATCATCATTGCCTTCGTGATTTTCATGCTTGTCAAGCAAGTCAATCGTTTCAAGAAGGAAGCGCCGCCCGCGCCGCCCGCCGGACCCACCACACAAGAAAAGCTGTTAATGGAGATCCGCGACGCCCTCAAGGGCCGCCACTGACCTCGTGCTGTTCACAGACGGGATAGACAGGCTTCATTAAACGGGACCGTCAACGGCTCGCGGATGAGCTCGTTGGCAAGCTGGCCGACGTGGCCGTCGATGGGCACACCGACATCGGCCGATACGCAGCAGCCTCAAAAACGATAAGGAACTGTTGCAGGGGCTGCCCAACGCGGCAAAGGCTCAGACCGAAGGAGGCTGAACGGCGCCGAAACGCATGGCTATGCGGACACCATTCCAGTCGTGCCGAATACGATGCGGGACGCGCGAAAAACCACCGGGTGGAAGTGCGTGTCACGAAGTAAGGGGCGGGTGGAAGAAGAGCATTGGGGCGTCTCCATCTGGAGACGTCCCAATATCACTCATAGCTTGCAGGTATTGTGCTCCACCGTTCCTGCCACGGCATCGCCAGGCACTGTGGCGAGAATCTTATAGTGGCCCAATCCCATTTCCTTCCCGAAGGCTTCTCCGACCAGCACATCCTGGACATGCTGATGATCCCAAACCCGGAAGTAGGAACGGCCTTCCTTGAGCCCGTCGAACTCGTGCCCCTCCAGCGCTTTGATAACTGCCGCCGTGTCGGTCGTTCCGGCACGCCGGACTGCCTCGAGAATTTGTGACATCGCGGCGTAGCCCAGATAGCACCGCGATGTCGGCGTATGGTTGTATTTATCGATCACACCCTGAATGAACCGCCTGGAACCTTCCGTATTGATCTTGGGATCCCAGACGAGTCCCCAGATTCCGGCATTGTTCGCATAGCCCAATGGCCGGCCGATCTGTTCTCCCGCAATCAAACCGCCCACCCCGATTTTGTCTTTGATCAATTCCAGCTTGCTGTAGCCTTTCAAGGCATTGACCAGATCCCAGCCATACAGATTGAGCACGATCAGCGTGGGGCGTTTCTCCTTCGCGGCGCTCAAGGCCGACGTAAAATCGGTCGATCCGAACGGCATCAGCGCTTCGCCCACCAATTCCACGCTATGGCCCTGCCCTGCAGCGACCATGGCCTGAGCCATGGCCTTGCCGTCCAATGTGTTGGTCGTCAACATGTACCACTTCGTGCCGTACGTTTTGGCTAAATGCGGCACGACGGACTGCGCCAGCATGGTCGCAGTAGGCATAAAGACGAATGTGTGCGAATTGCAGGCGGCTCCGGTGAGCTCGGGGAGATGAGCGCCGGTTATCATAAACAGTTTGTTTTCTTTCCGGGCTAGTTCCGAAACCACCAGCGCACAGTCTGCATTGAACGTTCCCATCAGGAAGTCGACGCGGTCCTCCTTCACAAACTTCGTGGCCGCCTTCACCGCCACCTCGGGATTCGAGGCATCGTCCGCTTCCAAGATGACCACCTGACGGCCTAACACGCCTCCACGCTTGTTATAGAGATCGACGGCCACATTGGCGCCGTGCACATCATGGATCGATGAGGTCTTATAGGGGCTCGACAGCGGATCAAGGATGCCGATCTTGATCGGTTCTGCGGCATGGGCCACACGAGTGCCAGGTCCCCATCCCAAAACCTGGCCGGCCAGATCACCCAATACAAGGCCGGCGCCGGTCACGGCGGACAACTGCAGAAAGCGTCTTCGAGACATCTCCATGATCGTGACCTCCCTTGCTGTTTTCACTGTCACGTCCTGCCGCTGCAAGTGACTTGCGCAGGCGAGACGCAACGAAGAACCGGGTGTGGCCCATCCTGTTCGCAGGCGGAATAAGGCCGGCTCCGGCGGTGTGGGAAAAGGGTATCGATCGTCAACCGCCTGCTAGCTGTATTGATCCCATGTGTCACATTGCTTGATGGCCCAGAACACAGCCTCTTTGAGTTTCTTCAGTCCAATGTTCTCCGGGTCTCGAATCGCCTGAAGCTTCTTGTCGATGTCGTACAACGGTTGGATCGACCGCTTATCGGGAATTTTCCCGAGCGCCCATGCGACCTCCGTCAAGACCGCCCAGTCGGTTTTGGGATCATTCAGCTTCCCAAGTAACGGTAGGACGACGGAGGCATCTCCATGAATGCCCCCGATCTGGCCCAGACCTTTGGCGGCGGCGGCTTGTATTTCCACCTGAGGCGCGCTGTTCATGATATCAACTAATAGAGGAATCCCGTCTTTTCCGAGATTGCCCATGGCCACCAGGGCCTGTTTGGCGAGGTCCCGGTCCTTCAGCGCCTCTTTCAGTTTCGGGAGGGCCTCATCAGCTTGCATTTCACCAAGCAGCGAGATGATTTTGATTTTTCGGGCTTGATTCGTGTCGGCCGAATCCAGCAGCTTCAACAAGCGATCCGGCTGGCCCCATTCCGCCGTCAGCAGCAAAGGGAAATCGTACTTTTCGAGCACCTCCTTGAGCTTTCCCATGGCGAAGGCTTCCGGTTCCGGTGCCTGAGCAGCCTGTGCCGCAGCGCGGGCATCCTCAAAATCGGTGCGCACTTCCTTCTGCCATTTGATCTTCATGCCGCCTAAGAGGTAAGTGAGCTGACAGGCCGGGCCTTTCCATAGACGAGAGGGGGCATCGGGAAGGTCTGCGTCGCCGCCGGCCGCTGTGGTGCCTTCCCAGGTCTTTCGCTGCTCGCACTTGACGCGAAATACCACATCGTGCGGCTTGCCGCTTTCTTGGGTGACGGTATAGCCCAGGTCGCTGAGACGCCGGGAGACGACGTCCGCCAACGGGCCCGCGTCAGCCGGCCCTTTATCAGTCAAAGCCAGCACCTCGACCAGCACCGTTTGGATCTTGGCCAACTGGCTCTTCTGTTCGGCGGTAAAGTACTCGCGGTAGGCCGAGGCAGGTGAAACCATGGTGCTTAGATTGAGCAGCACTATGAAGACAAACCATCGTGCCATAACGCACCTCCTTAATAAAGAGAGGCTATGAGAAAGCGGGAATGAGAATGAACGTATGTGATGAACCGGCCGTTGTGCGGTTCGAACCCCCGACGGCTCATTAGGTTCTACAAAGTATACCTTTGCGACCTGAATTGCATCTATTGGCAGGGAGCGAGTCGCCGGTGGGCGCTACCCGACGTTCTGAGGGCTGTCGCGCCGGCGCGCCGGATGGGAGCGATCTCCAACCCACCAGGCGTATGGGTTGACACCTGGACACTTCCAACGGTACAAAAGCTGTACAACATCGCGTGCTTTTGCTGTCTCCATAAGCGCAAGGACAGCCCCGCGGAC
>CBDIWQ010000065.1:0-5145 GCA_965285965.1 uncultured bacterium
TGAAGGCCTTGCGTCCATGGCTTGCCTGCCGTATGACGTGCCCTCGCTTCTAGAATCTCCCGGTAGGAGGAGTTGGGTTTGTGAATCATCGTCAATGACAAGTACGGATGCGATAACGCCACCTCCGCTGTGGCCCGGCAAAGCGCACAGAGTATCGAGAAAACGGTGGTATGGATACTGACATTGGTACCCCGCTTATGGCCCTAGTTCTGCTGCTGATGGTACTAGTCGGCCAGGAGACGAGACAGCTGATCAAAATGAAGAGTCTGCCTATGTCAGAGCGGGGACTTGAGATCAAGCGCTTTGGCGGCTTCGAAAATCTCTCTGCCGGGATTGCGATGCACATACAACAACGCCCCTGTTGCAACGGCGTGCCGGACTTTGAGAAGGCGACGAAGCGGACGGCGCACATGGGAGAGATTGCAATTCCAAACCCGTGACGGGAACCGGAATTGAGCGAGAGGAAGGAGGGGGAAAATGCGGAAGCTATATGATGTGGTTGGTCGGGGCGAGAGGATTTGAACCTCCGACATCCTGCTCCCAAAGCAGGCGCGCTACCGGGCTGCGCTACGCCCCGACACTGAGTTTTGTATCGGCTTCCCTTTATACAGGAACCCCCCGGGACTGTCCAGGCAGCCATCTTTCCCTCACCATCTTGAAGACGGACTTTGGAAGTCACGGCAACTACCGCCCGTGATAGGGCCATGAGCCGAGCGCATCAGAGACGCGTCTCAGAGGTACCGGTGAACGATTTCAGATTATTGAAGGGGAAGGCTTTGCTGATCCTGAACGTGTGCAGTCTTTCGGATAACGCGATCCGAGGGAGCCGCATTGGCCGCCCGGAGCGAGAGGGGCTCGAGCGTCGCGTGAAGCGGGATCGCCAACGTGATTCTAGTCCCTTTCCCGGGCGCGCTATGAATCTGTAGTGATCCGCCAATTGCGGCTATTCGCTGTTGCATGCTCGCGAGTCCAAAATGTTTTTCCGCGGCCTTGGCCGGTAGCAGCGCCAGATCGAACCCGGGCCCATGATCCTCGACGACGATGAGGAGGGTATGGGAGGCATCGACGCTTACGGAGACCAGGGCCCGGTCCACCTGTGCGTGTTTCACCGTATTGATGAGCAGCTCTCTGACGGACTGATAGAGCAGGGTGGCTTGGTCATGCGGAAGAGCAAAGGACTCGTGAGTCAAATCGAGGGTCACCGCCAAGCCATGCTGAGGCATTTGTGCCGCCAGCGAGCGGAGCGCCGCCGGTAAGCCTGATTCCCGGAGCTCGGCCGGGCAGAGCTCCGCGATAAGGGTGCGGGCATAATCCACTGAATTCTTGAGCAATTGATCCGTTTCCTCAAGATAACGCCGGGACACACCGGCGGACTTTGATCCCATGGCTTGCCGGAGTTTCATTTTGGCCAGCACGAGCAGTTGCGCCAAGTAATCGTGTAATTCGGAAGCCAGTTGCTGACGCTGGTGCTCCTCGGTGAGCACGAGCTCCGACATGAGGTTGCGCAACTGGGATCGATTTGCTACGAGCTCTCCCGACTTCATGGAAACCGTCGATTCCAGATTATCATTCGTCTGGCGCAGACGTTCTTCATTCGACTTGGATTCCAGAATCCGTTCGGCCTGACGCGCATACAAGTCCAGCATGTTTAGCTGACTCTCAGGGGGCCGATAAGGGGTGGAGGCATAGGTGGATAACACCCCGAACACCTCTCCGTTTTCTTGAAAGAGCGGCGTGGACTGCACGGCGACGACACCATATTGGGCAAAGAGAGGGGCGAGCTTGGCGAATTCGAGGTCCAAACCGATATTCTCGACCACTATCCGTCGCTTGGATCGCCAGGCCGCGCCGCAAGTCGAGAAGCTCGTCGGCAGAAGACCGAACCGCTTCGAGAAGTCTGCAGGGAACCCAACCTGGGCTATGAGCCGCAGGACGTCGGCCTGATGATCGTACAGCTGGATGGCCCCTTTCTCGGCGGCCATCAGATCCATGCCGGCGGCGAGGACCTGTTCGACCATCGGGGTGACCGATTTCTCCTCCAGGAGCCGGGAGCTGTGCAGGTACAGTTTCTTGAGTTGCTCCTGTGTCGCCATGGCATCCCGGCGTGCGGCCTGCAAGTGATCGATGAAATACGCGATCAACGTGCCCTCCAGTAAAAAAACCGCGATGGCCGCTAAATCAGAATGGCTCACCGCGAAACTGTTGTGCGGCACACCGAAATAGTAATCAATGAGAAGGGCTGCAAGGCCGGCGGCAAACCGGCCAGGTCCATAGCCGGCGTGCCAGGAAGTGACCATGATGGCCGCGATGAATGCCAAAAAGGGAATGGAAAAACTCAAATAGGGTTGCAGAAGCCAAGTGACATGCAGCGCCAGGATCACCAAGAGCACGGCGAGGATATACCCGCTCACCGATGACTTGGCCTTGCGTAGGAAGGATGCTGCCTTCTGCATGATGAGACCTCCCCGATCGAAAGGCTGACTATACGGGGTCGAGCAGTCAGTGGGCAGGCGAACTCTAGGCTTGTGTTAACGCAAGGTCAAGCAAGGTAATTCTGCCACCTATATTTGCAAACCAGCTCATCACTAGGCTCCACGAAGCGGGATACCGCAATCGCCGGCAACCCGATGCCTTGATGCCTTGATCAGGGCTTGAGCACCCCAGTGCCCGGATTCGTGACGAATTCAGCGGCTGACGTGGATACCTGCGCTTAGGCAGGCTGCCGGAGGTTCATATCCTCTGGGGATTCGTGAAAGCGATGACCGTTGCCTCGCCGGCTTCACTGGACCCGCGATTGAGGAACCGAAGCGTTAAGACATGAGAAAGGCGGACCGTACTGTTCAACCGAATCACTCTCTGCTGTCCTTTTCCCACAAGACATCCATCAACTTCCGTGGGTTTGTCGGAAACTGAATGAACCATGTACCCGTCGGGATGCCGGTGAAGCTCGATATGCCAGCGGCTGATTTGATTCGTCAGCTGAGCATCCGTCAATTGGAGGACGATATCGTTGGCAGGCAATCCGTCGACATCACGCAAACGTCCGACGCGTATTAACGGTTGGTCGGGAAGCTCCTGTTCTTCCCTCGTCTCCTCTATGATGAAGTGAGTGGGGAGGTGAAGCAGTTCTTGCGGACATAAAGACCAAAGCTCCCCGGCATTGATACTGTCGGGAGGTAGCGTGGCCAACGAGCAGACGCTGCGCAGCCGGCTATCCAGTTCGGCATAGGCCGATCGAGTGAGACAGATTTTCCCTGGCGGGGCGCTTGCGCATGCCTTCGCGCACATGTTGACCGTGTCTCCCACTAGGATGGTCCCGTCGGTAATGACGGTTCCCCAATGGAGCGCCGTCCGGGTTCTCCATTGCTGTTCGGGTGGAAGCTTCCAATTGAGCGTTCGCAGATTGCGATGAAAGCCAATGAGGCCTTGGATCGCATGAGGCACATCGGGAAACGACAGCATGGCGCCGTCTCCGGCCGTGTGCATGATATGGCCCTCACTGGCGCCACAGGCTTCCGTCAGAAGATCAAAATGTTGCTGCTGGAGCCGGTGCCCCGCTTCGTCGCCAAATCGGGCGAAATACTGGGTGCTGGCCACAATATCGCTAAAGACGACGGCCAAACGCTTTTCGAACCGTTTGGCCACCATTTCAGAGAGCTTGTTTTGAAGGCGGATCGTCTCCGTCAGTGACAGGGTTTCGAGATCGATCGGCCAGGGTTCTGTCATCTAATTACACATCCTGCGGTTCAGCATCACGAGGCACCATAAAGTCGGGTGCAATGAGAACCACGGTCGTATTGTCCTTCCCTCCGCGATCATTCGCCAGCTGAATCAGGCGCCGGCAGGCTTCCGCCGAATGGGCCCGGTTTTCCAGGATGATGCGGAGCATTTCTTCATCCTCGATCATCTTTGTCAATCCGTCCGTGCAGAGGAGGAGCATGTCGGACGGATCCAGCAGATGAGTGGTCACCTCCGCGGGCAACTCATTTTCCGCGCCGACCGCGCGCAATAGAACATTTTGCTGGGGATGTGTCCTGGCTTCCTCGGCAGAGATTCGTCCCTCCGCAATCAGTCTTTGAACCAACGAGTGATCGGCCGTCAAGGCTTGGATCTGTTGATTGCGGATCAGGTAGGCCCGACTATCGCCGATATGGGCGATCGCGATCGCCGGTTGCGGATTCAAGCCGAACAGGCCGACGACCATGGTGGTGCCCATGCCGGTGAGAGCGGGGGTCGCGGCTGCCGCAGAACGAACGAGTGAATCGGCTGCCTCGATGGCGGAGGTCAGAAGCGCTTCCGCCTGACGGCCGGCTTCATGGGGCTGGGAACGGATTCCGCTGGAAGAGTAAATGTGGTCTTTGACGGCCTCGACAGCGAGTTGGCTGGCCGTCTCTCCGCCTGCATGTCCACCCATGCCGTCTGCGATAATCCAGAGACCGACCCGGTTGTCGACGGCGAAACAATCCTGATTGGTGGCGCGAACCATTCCCTGATCGGTCAAACCGACCCCTTGCCATGGAAGGCCCGGCCGGTCATCGATGATGTCCTTATTCAAATTGAGGGCGTCCTTCCGATCGTGACGTCACAGTTCCATGCGACCGTCCCAACCGGCCGGTAGAGCCGTGCTGGGCCTTCGTGCGGGGGTTAGAGCTCGATCCGCAGGCCGAACGTGCCCGCATAGTTATTAAACTGTTCATTGCCCACCATCGCCCGAAAATTCACAAAGGGCTGCCAGCCATTCGGCAACACCATCATGAGACCGGTTCCGAGGTTGAAGTAGTTTCTGACGGGCACATCGTTCTGAAAGGTGAACTTGGTCGGGTTGGCCCGGAAGTCTTCGGCGAACTGGACGTGAATCAATCGCTGGGAGTTGGCAAATTCATGGATATAGTCCGCATTGACTTGGGAAACCAGGACCCCGAGGCCTGTACTGAACGCGGCTGATCCTTGAACCCCGAGAACGCTTTGGAGCGAGTTGATCCATTGATCGTCATACTTGAGTTCGACTCCCGTGCTGCCGCTCTCGCTGAAATTATGGATCTTGGTATTACTATAGGTCACCCCCGCTCGAGGGCCGATGGTGAAACGGCCGATCGGATGATCGTAGCCGGTCAGCAGCGAGAGATTGAAGACGTCGCCGTGAGA
>CBDIWQ010000066.1:0-3091 GCA_965285965.1 uncultured bacterium
CCGGCGACGAGCGCGATCACCTGGGTGTTGGTGCTCACGGTCATGACGAAGTCCGCGCAGTTTCCCTTTCATGTTTGGCTGCCCGGGACGATCGAAGCGCCGACGCCCGTCTCCGCGATGCTCCATGCGGGCATCGTCAATGCGGGCGGCTTTCTCGTCAACCGCCTGGCTCCGCTCTATGGCAGCGCGCCGTCTTCGCTCTATCTCATGTTTTGCATCGGCGGGCTGACCGCCCTGATCGGGGCCTCGACCATGTTGACCCAGTCCAGCATCAAACGGACGCTCGTGTATTCGACGATGGGACAGATGGGCTATATGGTGATGGAATGCGGGCTTGGCGCCTTCGCGCTGGCCATATTTCACCTCTGCGCCCACGGGCTGTTCAAGGCGACCCTATTCCTCAACTCGGGCGCCCTGATCCAAAAGGCGCGGACCGAGTTCAAACTGCCGGGGCACGAGCCGGTCCCGCAGGCCAGCGGCTTCTCGCTGATGACCTGGGCAACGGGCCTGGGCGTGACGTTAATGCTGCCCTTGCTGATTTTACTCGTCGGCCATGGCCTGGTGCGCATTCCCTTACTGGAGGCGCAGGGGACCTTGATCTTTCTGTTCTTTGCGTGGGTCACGTCCTCCCAAGCCATCTTCAGCCTGTATCGCCTCAATGCGGTGGCCTCGTGGAAAGTGTCGCTGACCATGGTGGCAACCCTGGCCTTGATCAGCTTGACCTATCTCTGGGCCGGCGAATCCTTCACCGGTTTCCTCTATCCCGACCCGGACGAGGCGGCCGCGTACTTTCAGGCTGCGTCATGGCCGACTGAGCTCTTTGCCGGGTTCGTCGCCATCGCGGCCATCCTGGTGGTCGGGATCTGGATCGTCTTGTACGGGGAAGCCCGCGGAATGAAGCTGTTAGTCCCGGCATGGGTGGGTCCCATCCGGACCCGCGCTTACGTGGCTTTTTTGAACTGCCTGTACGTCGAGGAAATATGGCGGGCCTGGAGAAGCCGTTCGCCGCGGCCCCGAGCCCCTGTCCAATAATCATGAAGTGGGCCGGAGCATGATGACGACACCCCAACGGTTTAACGATTCCCAGCGCATGGAGTTGCGGTCATACGTCGAACTGGCCGGTGAGGTCATCGCCCAGTATTGGCCCATGCGGACGTTCATTCATCACAATCCGCTCCACGGGTTGGAGCATCTGCAGTTTGAAGCGGCCGTCAAGCGGGGAGCACAACTGTTCGGGGGACGAGGGTACCTGCCCAACCACCTCTATCGCGGCTATATCAAGACCGGACGGATCCGTCTCGAAGACCTGCAGGCCAGCGTCAATCCGCTCGCGGCCGACAAACACGTGATGTTTGCCGATCGACCGACTGCCCATGCGGAGGTGCTGATGGCGTCCCTGCTGCATGGCATCACGGAATCCGCGCCCAACCAAGCCGTTATGCCGCAGGGAGACGATCGCGAGACACTCGACACGATCACGGCCTGGATCACCACCTTGGGCATCGGCATCGCAACGACGCCCATTCCGCTGACCTCCTATGAGGCGGCGGAGCTTCCGCTGCACGAAACCTGTGCCGCCTGGTGTGATCGAACATTGGGCACGACCATCACTGAAGACATCAACCGCGAGATGGTGAAATGGTGCAGCGTCTTCCTCGATGAAGGCGAAGCCAACTGGACCATGCCCGGGAGGGAACGCACATTCTATGGGGCGTGGAAGGATCTGGCCGCCTACGATATGAGCCTCCGGCTCATCGGCATCCGGGACGCGGCCGAGAAGATTGCGGTGCTCCCGGAGCGGCCGGAAGACGCCCTGCTGGAAAGCCTCACGATCCTCAAGCTGCCGAAGACCGCCTGGGAGGAATATCTGGCCCAGCATCTGGCCGCCATGCCCGGGTGGACTGGGTACATCAAGTGGCGTGCCGGTCAAAGCGGATATCCCTGGCAGCAGCAGTATCCGATCGACCTGGTCAAGTACCTGGCCGTCAGGTTGTTTTATGAACGCCACCTCGTCGACCGACACTGCCGGGAGGGGCTGGGAGTCGCCGGCGACCTCGAAGCCATGCGGGCCTTCATGACGACGTATCCCCATGCCTACTGGATGCGCCGTGAATGGTTGGCCGGCCATCTGCAAGCGGCCGATGAACCGGCCCGCCGGCTGCTGCAAGCGGGACGAGGCTCCGATGCAGGCGCCTGGGACGAGCTGGGACAGGAGCACTATCGTGACTCCCAGGACCGGCGGGCGCAGGAAGCCGTCATTGAGGCGGCACGCCGGGTGCTGGCCCTGGCACGGGCGCTGGCAGTCGACCCCGCGGCCATCCCCTTGACCGCCCCTGCCGACCTCCGCACGCTGCTTGACTGGCTTGAGGGTTTTCCGGCCTCCCAACATGGACCGCGGTGGCTGGAAGCGTTTGAAGCGAGCCATCGCCGGCAAATCGTGGACACCCTCGCCGCCGGAACTTGCCACGCGGCCGCCACCGACGCCGTGGACGCCCAGGCCGCCCAATCCCGACCGCTCGCTCAGCTCGTCTTCTGCATAGACGTCCGCGCCGAGGTATTTCGGCGCCATCTCGAGCATCGCGGCGGCTATGAGACCTTGGGGCTTGCCGGGTTTTTCGGCGTGCCGCTGGACTATCAGCCCTTCGGCACGCCGCTCGTCGTCGCCCATTGTCCGGTCCTGCTAAAACCGAAGAACCGTATTCGCGAAGTGCCCCGAAGCTACCACGGCGCGCTGGCCGACCGGCACAAGGCGGCCACCCAGCTCAGCTTGGCGGCCCATACCCTGATGCACGACTTGAAAGAAAACGTGGTCACCCCGTACGTCATGGTGGAAGCCATCGGCTGGTGCTTCGGTCTGCCCTTGATCGGAAAGACGCTCTGTCCCCGGCCGTATCATGCTATCGCCCGGGCCCTGAAGGCGCTGCTCATGCCTACGATCGCCACGACCTTGACGGTCGACAAGATCACGCGCGAAGAAGCCGAAAACATGGTCGCCGCGGAACAGCTGGCCCAGATCCGCGAAGTGGTACGCGAACGCTGCGGGTTGCACGGGGCCGCACTCAGTCCCGCGCTCCTGGAAGCGATTCGTAAG
>CBDIWQ010000067.1:0-2503 GCA_965285965.1 uncultured bacterium
TCGGCATCGCCGTCGTAGGCGATCCCCACGTCAGCCTTTTGATCTTTCACGGCCTGCCGGACATCGGACAAATTCTCGAGCACCGTGGGATCGGGGTGATGGTGCGGAAACCGTCCGTCCAACTCGCAATACAACCCGGTCACCGTACAGCCGAGTAATTCGAGCGCCTCTTTTGCGACCAACGCCGCCACCCCGTTGCCGCAGTCGATAACGACATGCAGATGACCTGCCTTAACACCGGCAAAGCTGCGCTTCAAATAGGCCAGATAATCCGGAATGATGGGATGCTCCGAAAGACGGCCGGCGCCGGAGACATAGGACCGCCGCTCCACGACCTCGCGCAGCGCCTGAATCTCCTCGCCGTGAATCGCTTCCTTCCCGACGCAGATTTTGAAGCCATTGTACTCGGCGGCATTGTGGCTGCCGGTGATCATGATGCCGCCGTCAACCGGCAACTGGAACAGGGAAAAATAGACCAACGGAGACGGGCAGATGCCGATGTCGATCACATTCAATCCGCCGGCCAGCAACCCGCGCACCAGCCCGCGGTGCAGCATGGGAGAACTGAGCCGGCCATCGCGGCCGACGCTCACCGTGTTGACCTGCCGATCTTTGACGTGGGTGCAGTAGGCGCGCCCCACCTGCTCGGCAATGTCTTCCGTCAGCTCCTGTCCGACGATGCCCCGAAGGTCATATTCGCGAAAAAGTCCCATGAACACCTCGTGATGGGTATTGCGTAATGGATCACCGGTGACGGGTGATGAAGGATGGGTGACGCGGCCCGCCGAGAAGGAAGAGCGCCTCGCTCATCACCGATCAACTCATCACTGATCACGGCTTCATGCGTCCGTAATCGTCCTTGAAGCGGACGATGTCGTCTTCGCCCAGGTACGGCCCGTTCTGCACTTCAATCAGATGCAACGTCTGCGTCCCGGGGTTTTCCAGCCGATGCTTCGTTTCGACGGGAATCGCCGTGCTCATGCCGACTTGCAGATCGAAAATCTCTTCATTGCGGGTGACTCGCGCGGTCCCGGCGATGACCACCCAATGCTCGCTTCGCTGGTGGTGCAATTGGAGCGAGAGGCGTCCGCCCGGATGGACCGTCACGCGCTTGACCTTGAAGCCCTGGCCTTCTTCCAGAATCGTATAGGATCCCCAGGGCCGCTGCACGGTGAGATGCTCGAGATGTTCCGGAGCCTTTTGCTGCTTCAAAATGTCGACGACTTTTTTGACATCCTGTGCCCGGGACTTCGGACAAACGAGGGTGGCATCCGGCGTATCGACCACCACCATGTCCTCGAGACCGATGGTGGCCACCACCCGTCGATCGGCGTAGACAATCGACCGGCTGCTGTCGATATCCACCACGCGTCCCGTGAAGACGTTTCCTCCCCGGTCTTTGGACGCCACCTCATCGAGACTGCCCCAACTGCCAACGTCGGACCAACGAAAAGAGACCGGGACCATGGCGGCTTTCGCCGATTGTTCCATCACGCCATTGTCGATGGACACCGGCGCAATCGAGCGATAGACCTCGTCGATCGCCGCTCTCGGCGCCCCCGAGGTCATGAGCTGCCGGATCTGCTCCACCGCCTGTCCCAACGCCGGTTGATGGCGCCGGATCTCGTCCAGAATCGTGGCGGCGCGCCAGACGAACATCCCGCTGTTCCAAAAATAGTTGCCCGCCTTCAGATACCGTGCGGCCTTCGGAGCATCCGGCTTCTCGACAAAGTTCAGCACCGGGAATCCCCTCAGAGTTCCTTGTCTTCCCAGCACCCGTTTCTGATCCGGCCGGATGTACCCGTATCCGGTTTCGGGCCGGATCGGCTTGATGCCGAACGTCACCAAATAACCGCCCGAGGCCAGTTCGGAGGCCAATCGAACCGCGGCTTCGAAGTCCCGCTGGCCCGTCACCACATGGTCGGCGGGGACCACGAGCATCAGCGCATCGGGGTCCCGGCGGACCACTTCCAGGGCCGCCAAGGCAATCGCGGGCGCCGTGTTGCGTCCCTCCGGCTCTAGCACGAAGTTGTCTTGGAGCTCTTCCTTCCAATCGGCCAACTGGGTCTTGATCATGTCGGCTTGCGGCCCGTTGGTGGAAATCAATACCCGGCGCGGCGACGCACAGCCGGCCATCCGGCGCATGGTTTGCTGGATGAGCGTCTCCGTCCCTCCGATGCGCAGCAACTGCTTCGGGAACAAGTGGCGGCTGAGGGGCCAAAACCGCGTGCCGCTGCCCCCGGCCATGATGACCGGATAGAGTCGCTCAGCGAAGCGCGGGGCGCGAGGCACACGGCTCTTGGTGATTGTCGTTGTTTTTGTCATCCTACCCATCCAGTACTATTGTCCCTTGCCCCGAGCCTTTGGCCTTGCGGTCTGAGCCTCCAGGATCATTTCGACGATTTCGCGCACCGCGCCTTCACCGCCCTTTTTCTCACACACATAATCGACCGCCGCCCGCACGACCGGCATGCCGTCCGCCGGCGAGGCGGACCACCCCACC
>CBDIWQ010000068.1:0-8914 GCA_965285965.1 uncultured bacterium
TTTGGCGTTATCGATCTGGCTTTGATCGGCTTTGACAATGCCCTCCGACTGGCGGACCAACGCCTCCTGAGTATCGACTTGCTGCTTGGACACATACCCCTGGGTGTACAGATCCTTGTACCGCTGAAGATCCAGCCGGGCGTTCCGCAGGCCGGCTTGGTCGCGCGCCATTTCGCCTTCCGCCTGGGCCAATTGCACTTCGAACGGCCGTGGATCGATCTCCGCCAACAGCTCATCCTTTTGGACAATTTGACCTTCCTGAAAGCGGACGTTCATGAGTTGACCGTCCACCCGACTCTTGACGTTCACCGTGTTCAATGGAACCACCGATCCGAGCCCGTTGAGATAAATCCTGATGTCGCCGGTGGTGGCCGCCGCCACGGCTACCGGGATCGTGCGGGCGGCGGCATTCGGGGCTTGCCCCGCCCGCGAAGGCGCCTCGCCGGACTTGGCCAAGAGCGCATACCCGCCGACGGCCAAGAGACCGGCCGCAAAAAAACCGATCACCCAACGTTTAAGCATGGTGGCAAACCTGACTGAATCGGACATCGTGTCGTTCCTCGTCTAGCCGCAACACAGGGCGGCGCCTATCGGGCCATGGCCCCCTGCTGCTTCATGGCGTCCAAATATTCGCGTGAGGCTCGCCAGCGCGCTTCCAGCCCCGCATACATCTTCTCCAGCTTGGACTGCTGCTCGGCGGACAGTTTGTCTTTCAGGGCGGTCATTCCCCGACCCACGATCTGTTCGATGTCCCCCTGATGCGCGAACCGCAACTCCAAAATCTCCAAATGCGCGCGCGTCACAATCAACTCGATGTCGGCATGCTGCTCCGGCGTGAGAGACAGCTCCTCCGTGAGCCGTTTCATGATCCGGTCGTGCTGCGCGGCCGGACCCCGCTCCCCCCGTTGAGACCAATCCACGGCACACACGAGATACGTCGCGAGGGCGCCGGAGAGCACGCCTGCGCCAAACAGAAGCGTCAGGCCCGCCCATAATTTATGTCGTGACATGGGTGCTCCCCTTGCGCCCGGATTCATTCATCTCCCAGCAACGGAACCGCTGCCAAACCGTCGGCCAAACCTCCCCCCGGCTCCCCCGTGGTTGTCCGCACGACGCCGACCGCGAAGACCGTCATCACCAAGACCACCGCAGCAGTCACCGTGGCCGTCCGCCAGACCAGTTGCTCCACCCAGACCGCGCGGGACGGCCGTCCGTTGGGGCTCATCTGCTGGCGGATCTCCCGCAGGACATGGTGCGCCAGATCGTCGCCCAACACCGGGTCTGCTTGGCCGTGATAGGCTTCCGTGAGCGCCTGCTCGAGTGTCCGGTGGTTATCTCCTGCACGTTCCGTCATGGTTGCCTCATCGGTGATGACTCAAGAATTTTGCGAAGGGCCTGCCGGGCGCGATAGGCCCGCACTTTGACCGTGACCATGGTCCATCCCAGCAACTGCGCCGCCTCGCGCACGGAATGACCGTCGAGATGGACCAAGGTCAGCACGGCCCGATTCTCGGGAGACAGCTGGCCCAAGGCCCATTCCAGCAGATCCGCCGCCTCGCGCTTCCTGGCCTGGTTACGGAATTCGTCATCCGAGCGGGCTGCCAGCATGCGCTCGATCCATTGTTGATGGTCAGGGGTCAGCATCGCAACCGGCACCTCTTCGCGGGCTCGTGCCCTCCAAAAATCGTAACAGGCCCGAACGGCGATGCCGGCAAGCCACCGATCGATCGACACCGCATGAGAGAACAGCGCCAATCCGAAATACGCTCTGACAAACACATCATGGACGATCTCTTCCACCCGGTCAGACGGGACCCGCCGGCTGACGATACGGCCCACATGGCGCTGATAGCGGTGAATGAGATCGGCATAGCGATCAAGTTCTCCCTGTCCGATGCGCCGGAGAAGATCTTCGTCATCGAGGGCATCCGCGGATTCCGTACGGGGCTCGTCGGCCATCGATGATGCTATCCCCGACAGAATGAGAATGGCTGAGTCGTTGTTGCAATGGGTGCATCATATCGCACAGCAGAGTTTCGAGCATGCATCAGCCCTTGGATGATCGGCCCATCCCTACCCCGGCCTCGCACTCCCTGATTCCCGTTTCGGGAACGACCAGGATGCAAGGCATATCCTGCCTTCCATACCTGAGTCGCACCGGACGGAGAAAAGGTTACAGGGCAAAAATGGTGGCCGCCGAGAGTCGATCGATCGGGGGAGCCGTGCGGAGTGACTGAGTCGGCCTCTGATTGCTCGACCGGGGTTGGATGGCCGTGAGACCGCCGCGGCCACGCGATGCAATGATTACCGGGGCATGAGCCGCTGATGACGGGTCGGACGATAACCGAAGCCGGGCAGGTGACGTTCAGGTGGTTGCAGGAGGGTCTAGTAACAACGACGTCCACACGTGGAACGCATGAAGGCGATTGGCGATGCGATGACCACACCGCCTCTAGACACCGGATCGCTGAGAGGCCGGGCATGACGATCACGCCCGGCCTCGGTATCGGTTTACTTCTTTTTGCCCAGAATCGCGTCTTTGGCAGCTTTCGAGACACGGAATTTAAGCACGCGTTTGGCCGGAATCTTGATCTCCGCGCCCGTTTGCGGATTGCGGCCGATACGCGCCTTTCGATTCGCAAGGACGAGTTTGCCCAGGCCCGGAACCACAAACATGTTCTTGGCTTCCTTATAGGCCAGCGCGGCAAAGTCGTCGAGGAGTTGGACGGCCGCCTTTTTAGTGAGGCCGGATTTCGTAGCCACGTGTTCGGCAATCTGTGATTTCGTCATCGATTTCGCCATACAGACATCCTCCTGAATTGGATTATGACCATGCCACCCAAGCCGCGGCAGTATAGCGCAGCACTTCAGAACTTGGTAGGGGTTTCTTAGGCCCGGATGATCATGAGGTTGGAACGCGACGCGAGGCTGCGTTGCTTCAGCCGGAGAGCGGCCGGCTAGAGGCTCCGTGTCGGACGGGCCTATTCCAAGGCACGCACCCCGCCTGTACAGCCACGCTTCCGACCCGTGTGGCATTGTACTGTGTGAGGCCTGAGATGCTATATTCTTGCCTTTCACCTGGGGCCCGGCTGTAGGGCTGCATCGCACTCACTGTGATCACCTGACAAATGAGCACCGGCGTCGAATCAGCGAGGCGTCCTGCACCGACCGAAACAGACGTATGAGCCTGGAACTCCTCGGGCGCATCCATAAAGAACTAACGATGACCGGCAGTGCCGTCTATGAGACGGTGCTCGCCATTTCGGAGCGGGTGAACCGCAAGGTCCAGATTATCCGGCTCCACTGGCAGGCTTCCCAGCTCCTGGAGCGGATGGACCAGGTCACGGGCGAGGTCGGGCAACAGATCACCGACCAGGTTTCCCGGCGGGTGTTGACGCGCACCTCCTCCGATGTCGCCTACGGCGCCATGGACGCCGTCTTGAACCGGGCGGTGGTTCGCGTTCGCGAACTCAAAGCATCCCTGATCCGAATCGATGCTCGTATTCGCGACCTCAAACTTGAAGCGATTCATCATGATCTGCTGCGCCTCCAACGCGACTTAAGTGTGCGTGCCGCGGCCATCGAACGCCTCGTGATCAGCCGCCATGCTCCTGCCGTCGGCCAATCTCTGGGCGCTCTCCCGCGACTCCCGTCGGTGCAGATTGCCACGATCTTGCGGGGTCCCTTCCTGCTCACGCCGGCCGCCGACATGATTTTTCGGCCGGACGATATCGTCGTGCTCTTCGGCCTCAGGGCCGAATTAGACCAACTGACTCCCTGGTTCACGGGCTCCAGCGCCGTCCCCATGGCGGTATTGACCCGGGCCTAAGCGGCGGGAGTAGGCACCCGGCCCGGCATCCGATACAATACGGACACTATGATGGTTTCGATGCGTGTGATCAGCCTCCTCGTGACCCTGCTCAGTCTGAGCCTTGCGTACAATCCGCCGGCCTATGCCGGCCCGGCCAACGGCGCGGCGCTCGCCGATTCCCCAGGAATCCGGATGCTGGAGGAAATCCAGACCGTCATCACCGAATTGGCCGAACAAGCCAAACCGTCCGTGGTGAATTTATTTCCCCTCCAGGGGCCCGCCCGATCACGGGAACCGGCCGGCGACCGCCCGCCGCCCAATACCCCGGGCTCCGGCTCGGGGGTCATCGTGGACAGCGAGGGACATATCATCACGAACAATCACGTGATCGGTGATGCCTCCGAGGTGGAAGTACGGCTGTCGGACAAGACGAAACTGATCGCCAAAGTCATCGGCAAGGATCCCGACACGGACCTGGCCCTGCTCCAGGTGACCGCCGGCCGGCCGTTGCCGAGCGCGCGATTCGGCGATTCGAGCCGGGTGAAGGTCGGCCAATGGGTCTTGGCGGTCGGAAATCCCTTCGGGCTGGAACGGACGGTGACGTTGGGTGTCGTGAGCGGGATCGGGCGGGAGAATGTGAACCTGTCGCGCTATGAAAATTTTATTCAGACGGACGCCTCGATTAACCCGGGGAATTCCGGCGGGCCGCTGTTCAACCTGCGCGGTGAAGTGATCGGCATTAATACGGCGATCATCAACTTTGCGCAAGGCATCGGCTTTGCCATCCCATCCAATATGGTCAAGCAGGTCATCGAGCAGCTGGTGGCGAAGGGCAAAGTCGTCCGCGGCTGGCTCGGCGTCGGCATCCAGCCGCTGACGCCGGAACTGGCCAAAAAGTTCGGTGTGGCGGAAGGCGAAGGGGTCCTCGTCAATGAAGTGTTTGAGAAGGACCCGGCGGCCTCGGCCGGCATCAAGCCCGGCGATATCATCGTCAAGATCGACGGCGTGACCGTCGATTCCCCCAACAAGCTCTCGCGGCTCATCGGCATCCTGCCCCCGGGCGCTGTCTCGAAAATCGAAGTCGTCCGCGACTTGAAGGCCATCATCCTGGATGTGCCTCTTACCGAACGACGCGATGCCGCGGTCGTCGCCTCGCTTCCCCAAGCGAAAACGGAAGTACGGCTGGGCCTCGACGTCCAGGACCTCACCGCGGGATTGGCCGATAAGTTCAAGCTGCAGGAGCCAAAAGGCGTGCTGATCACGAAGGTCGAACCGAGCAGCCTTGCCCAAGCCGAAGGCCTGCGCGAAGGCGACCTGATTAAGGAGGTCAATCGCGCGGAAGTGGCCACGGTCGGAGACTTCACGGCGGCGCTCGGACGCGTCCGGCGCGGAGACACGGTGCTCCTGCGGGTCCTCCGGGAGAACCGCGCCTTTTACGTCGTCCTCAAGGCGACCGACTGACCCGCGTCAGTGCACCATCGCCTGTCGATCCGTCTTGTGATGGTCGACGATCCGGCCGGCCATATCGCGCGGCACTTCCTCATAGCGGGCAAACTCCATGACATAATTTCCGCGGCCGCCGGTCATGGCATGGAGCACGGGCGCGTACGTGAGCAACTCCGCCAGCGGGACCAGGGCCTTGATCTGCTCGGCATGATCGTTGGCATTTACCGACACAATGCGGCCTCGGCGGCTGTTGAGATCTCCCATCACCGCGCCCACGGTTTCGGTGGGTGCGTCAATCTCCACCATCATGGCGGGCTCGAGGAGCACCGGATGCGCCTGTTCCATCGCCTTCTTAAAGGCCATGGAGCCGGCGATCTTGAACGACATTTCCGAAGAATCGACCACGTGGTACGACCCCTCGAACACCGCCACCCGCACATCGACGACCGGGAACCCGCAGACGACGCCTTCCTGCATGGCTTCGATCACGCCTTTCTCTATGGCCGGGATGAAGGTGCGGGGGATGGCTCCGCCGACCACGCGGCTTTCAAACACAAACCCCTCTCCCCGTGCGAGCGGCGCCACCTCCAGCCAACAATCGCCGTACTGCCCGTGCCCGCCTGTCTGTTTCTTGTATTTCCCCTGGGCCTGTGAAACGGTTTTGACGGTTTCGCGATAGGGAATCTTCGGCGTATGAAGCGTGACGTTGGCGCCGAACTTGCGGCGTAACTTCTCGAGCGCCAGATCGATGTGCTGCTGGCCCAGTCCGCTCAGCACCATTTCTTTGGTGTCGGCGTTGCGAACGAATTCCAGGGTCGGGTCTTCCTCGATCAGCTTGTGCAGGCCGAGGCTGACTTTGTCGATTTCCGCCTTCGATTTCGCTTCGATGGCAAACGACAACACCGGCCCGGGCAGCTGAAGCGCGGGATAACAGATGGGATCATCCTGACACAAGGTGTCGCCGGCTTGCGTATCTCTCAATTTTGCAAACGCGATGATGTCGCCCGCCTGCGCCGTGGAGACCGCCGTATGCCTCTTCCCTAGCACCGTATATACATGCCCGATTTTTTCGCGCACGTGCCGGGTCGTATTGAAGACCGTACTGTCGGTATGAATCGTTCCCGACAAGACCCGCCCATAGGACAGGCGGCCCACGAAGGGATCGATGAGCGTCTTGAACACATAGGCGGAAAATAGTTCTTCTACCGTGCCCTGCCGCTCACCTACGTCACCTGTGTCCGGATGCAACCCCTTCGGCGGATGCGTCGTCGCCCGTTCTGCCGGAGACGGCGCCAGTGAGGCGAGGGCATTCAACAGCGACCACACACCGACCGTGCGCGTGGCCGATCCGGCATAGACGGGCACAAATTGCCTCCTCAGAATACCGGCACGGAGTCCTTGGATCACTTCGTCCCTGCTCAGATCTCCCTGCGCCACGTACTTCTCCAAGAGACCTTCGTCATTCTCGGCCACCGCTTCAATGAGTTGCTTGCGGGCTTCCCTGACCCGCTGTTCCAACTCAGACGGAATGGGCGCCTGCTCAATTTTTGATGACGCCGGTCCCGACCGGATCAGCTTTTCGTGAAGCAGGTCCGCCACGGCTTCGAGGTCGGCACCGGATTCGACCGGAACAACGAGCGGCACCGGCGTGCACGCCAGCCGGTGACGGCAGGTGTCCAGCGCGCTCTGGAAGGATGAGGCTTCTCGGTCCAATCCGTTGACGAAGACGAAGCAGGGCAGATCAAGGTCTTTGATGCGTCCCCACAGGGTGGCCAGTTCCGTCCGGACGCCGGCCTGGCCGGTCAAGACGAGGACCACGGCATCGACGGCCCGCAAGGCCGCAAGCGGCTCACCCAACAGCGTCAGCGCCCCGGGCGTGTCGATCACATTGAAGCGCGTATGATTCCAGGTGAAATGGAGCAGGCTGCTGCTGGTCGAACTGTGGTGATGGATTTCTTCGGGCTCGAAGTCGGACACTGTGGTGCCGTGGGCGACAGAGCCGAGGACCGGAATGGCGCCGCTGAGATAGAGTAGAGCCTCGCTGAGGGATGTCTTGCCTGCGCCGACATGGGACACAATCGCGACATTTCTGACGGGCTCCACATGAGTCTGTTCCATGGCCTGCCCTCCTCATTGAGAAAAAATGTTTAGATCGCTGCCCTCCTCATCCTGAAATTCCTTCGGTCGTCACCCTCACTCACACCCCCTCCTCCTTCAACCAGCCCTCATCGGCGAAACTGACATAGCGGCGATCGCCCACGATGAGGTGGTCGAGCACACGGATGCCCAGTAACCGGCCGGCCGCCACCAGCCGATCGGTGAGCTGGCGGTCTTCAAGGCTGGGGGTCGGGTCCCCGCTCGGATGGTTATGCAGAAAGATGACGCCGGCGGCCGATTCCCGCACGGCGAGCGTAAAGACTTCACGGGGATGGACGATACTCAGCGTCAGACTTCCCTCGGACACCGTGGCTTCTTTGAGAACGGCGTTTTTGGCATCCAGCAACACCACTTTGAACAGTTCGTGTTTCAGATCCCGGAGTGCCGGATGAAAATGCTTGAACAGATCGCCGCTACAGGTCACCCGCATGCCGGTCGACAGCGGCTCCGCCATCGTCCGTCGGCCCAACTCGACCGCCGCCTTCAGCTGCGCCGCTTTGGCCGGTCCGACACCGGCCACGGTACACAGTTCTTCGATGCCACAGTTCGCCAGGCCCGCCACCCCTCCGACGTGACGCAGCACCTCCATGGCTACTTGCACGGCGGAGAAATCCCGACGGCCGGTCCTGAGCAGAATGGCGAGCAGATGGCCGTCCGAGAGCATGGTCGGCCCATTGGCAAGCAGCCGCTCACGAGGACGTTCCGTTTCGGGCCAGTAGGTAATGCCTTTGGGAGGCGCCGGGTCCGTCATAAAAGTACTTCGAATGGACAAAAAAATGACACCTCGAACGTTTTTGTGCCGAGCTGACGAGCCTTTTCGGTGACCCCAAGGAAATACTTATGTCGTAACTGCTTGATAAATTGCAGAGTGACAATTTGGTGCAGCTCTTGCTTTGTTGCCGCCTCAGCTGTACACGTCGCCACCTGGGAGGGATCGATGGAATGTCCGAAATGCAAAGGGATGATGATGTTGGAGCGGTTTTCCGATTTCTTTCTCATTTTCTACGCATGGAAGTGTATCAACTGTGGCGCGATCATCGATCGCACGATCTCCAACAATCGGCGGAAAAGCCTGGCCGCGCGGGATGCACAGCCGGTCGGCACGCGCTGACGACGGCCCGGGATCTCTACCACCCCGATCCGAGACCGGCTCACGGATTCGGCCCTTCGGATCGGGCGACCACTCGGTGCTTCGCTCATAAGGTTCGCATTATAGTCCTCTCACCGGGGACGGTCAAAGAAACCAGCCGACGAACGAGGTCCATCTTCACGGTCGTCTCCCCACGAAGCCAGTTTCCCTCGCTTCCCCTCAATCCCTTACACGTCACTCCTTGACCCCTTCAAAATCGCTATGTTACAGTCCCGTGCTTTGCATTAACATCACAGGCGTCTGCGCATGCGCGTTATTGCTGGGACCCATCGAGGCCGGCGTTTGCACGGACCCCGGGGCACGGCCCTCCGTCCAACATCCGACCGAGTCCGAGAAGCCCTATTTTCGAT
>CBDIWQ010000069.1:0-18512 GCA_965285965.1 uncultured bacterium
GCAACAGGCATTGCGCAGCCGGGTCATTGAATCGGCCGCCGGCACCACCAACACCATCGTGCTCCTGGGCATTGGGGCGTTGCTCCAACTGGTCCTGCTGGCCTCGGTGTACTATCTCATCCGCCACGACATTACCGACCGGCGGCGGGTCGCCGCCGAACTGCAGCGGCGCGGCCAACTCTTGGAAGCCGCCAATAAGGAGCTGGAAGCCTTCAGTTATTCGGTGTCCCATGACCTCCGGGCCCCGTTGCGCCATATTGACGGGTATGCGGCGCTGTTGGGAAAAGCGGTGGGAGACAGCCTCAACGAGAAAGCGGCCCGGTATCTCCAGACGATTTCGGATTCGGCCAAACAGATGGGCCAGCTGATCGACGACCTGCTCGTGTTTAGCCGGATGGGCCGGCAGGAGATGCTCCACACGACCGTGAATCTGGATCAGCTGATCAAAACGATCCTCTACGATTTGCGTCTTGACTTGCAAGGGCGCCAGATTTCCTGGACAATCCAAACGCTGCCTGAAGTGGCCGGCGATCCCGCCATGCTCCGGCAGGTCTTCATGAACTTGCTGACCAATGCCATCAAGTTCACCAGTATCCGGCCGGTCGCCAAGATCGAAGTCGGCGTCGACCGCCGCAGCGCCGCAGAAGTTGTGATTTTCGTGCGGGATAACGGAGTGGGGTTCGATATGCAATATGCACCTAAGCTCTTCGGAGTCTTTCAACGACTCCATCGGGCCGATGAGTTCGAAGGCACCGGCATCGGGTTGGCGAATGTTCGCCGCATCGTGCACCGCCATGGCGGACGGACCTGGGCTGAAGGCGTGCCCGATCAGGGGGCGACCTTCTATGTCGCGCTCCCGACCAAGAGGGCCCGGTCATGACGGCCGTGAAACCGATCCTCCTTGCGGAAGACAATCCCCGGGATGCCGAACTCGCCTTGGCGGCGATGGAAGAGCAGCACATCTCGGACAAGGTCGTTCTTTGCCACGACGGTGCCGAAGTGCTGGATTATCTCTACTGCCGCGGCATGTTCAAGAGCCGGTTGAAAGGCAATCCGGCGGTCGTGTTCCTCGATCTCAAGATGCCCAAGGTCGACGGGTTGGAAGTCCTGCGGACCATCAAAGCCGATTTGAACTTGCGCCCCATCCCCGTCGTGATGCTCACTTCGTCTCGAGAAGAGCGCGATCTCGCCGAGAGCTATGCCTTGGGCGCGAACGCCTATGTCGTCAAGCCCGTCGAGTTCCATCAGTTTCTGTCCGCCGTCAAAGAGCTCGGCACATTTTGGGGCCTGATCAACGAACCTCCCCCCGAAGGAGCCAGCCATTCGTCTTTCCATTGAGGTGTTGTGACTTCTCCGCTGCGACTGCTGTATCTTGAAGACAACCCCACGGATGCCGACCTCATCGTCGCTACGTTGACGGAGGGCGGCATTTCGTGCGAGGCCCAACGGGTCGACACGCGCGAGGCTTTCATCGCCGCGCTCAAGGCCGGTCAGGTCGATATGATTTTGGCCGACTACTCGCTCCCCGGATTCGACGGCATCACCGCGCTTACCTTAGCACGCACCCTGCGCCCGGACCTGCCTTTTTTGTTCGTCTCCGCCACGCTCGGCGAGGAACTTGCAATCGACACGATGCATCGCGGTGCGACGGATTACATCTTGAAGCAACGGCTGGGCCGCCTGGTCCCGTCGGTGCAGCGGGCTCTCCGCGAATTGGACGATCGTACTGAACGAAAGCGCGCGGAAGAGGCGCTGCAGCAAACCGAGAAGCAGCTGAGGCAAGCGCAAAAAATGGAGGCCGTCGGCCGTTTGGCCGGCGGGCTGGCGCACGACTTCAACAACCTGCTGACCGTCATCATGGGGCACAGCCAAGTGCTGCTGAGCGACATGGGACCGACCCATCCGTTGAAGGGCAAGATTGAGGAAATGCAGAAGGCCGGCGACCGCGCGGCAACCCTCATCAGACAGTTGCTCACCTTCAGCCGCAAACAACCCTTCGCGCCAAAAGTTCTGAGCCTGAATCCGATCATCGCCAACCTCGAAACGATGCTTCGGCGATTAATCGGAGAGGATATTGAATTTCGCTCTACCGCCATCCACGACCCCATCCGCGTGAAGGCGGATCCCGCACAACTGGAACAAGTGTTGATGAACCTGGTGGTCAACGCTCGTGACGCGATGCCCAGAGGGGGCACCATCACCGTTGAAACCTCGCTGGCCCGGCTTGGGCGAACGCCGGTCTATCACGTGCATCCCTTGCCGCCGGGCGACTATGCCAGGTTGTCTGTCTCCGACACTGGTTGCGGCATGCCGCCTCATGTCCAGGCCCACATCTTTGAACCCTTCTTCACCACGAAGGAGGAAGGCAAAGGGACAGGGCTGGGCCTCTCGACCGTATTCGGCATCGTCACGCAGAGTGGAGGCGGCATCGACGTCACCAGCACGGTGGGCAAAGGCACGCGCTTCGACATCTATCTGCCCCACGTCACGGCGGAAGTGGAGACGGAGTCGGCGGTCGAACCCTCCCGCCATGCCGTCCGCGGCCATGAAACCATTCTCGTTGTCGAAGATGATGCCAGTGTGCGCCAACTGGTGTGCGATGAACTGCGCAAACTGGGCTATCGGGTGTTTGAAGCCAAGAACGGCCTGGATGCCTGTCTCGTGGCCATGCAACAGATCACGGGACTCCACCTCTTGCTGACGGACGTGGTGATGCCCGGTATGAGCGGCACCGAACTCGCTCAACATCTGCGCGCCATCAAGCCGGAACTGAAACTGCTGTTCATCTCCGGCTACACCGACGACGTGGGCATCGGCGGGACCGATCCGTCGAGCGCCTACCTTCAGAAACCGTTCACGCCGGAAGCGCTCTCCAAATTGGTTCGTGAACTCCTTGATGCCGAACCGGGAGACAGCAATGGAGCAGCACAACAGCGGGGCGAGAGAGCGTCTCTCAGGTCGCCCGCCGATCAACTATCGTAAACCCGCCATGCCTCCTCCACTCGCTTCCCCGGTGCTACCTATCCTGCTGCTGCTGCTCTGCGTCATAGAACCCCATCCGGCCTTTGGCCAAAACCTCGGCTGGCAGCGCCTTACTGATGGCCTCGCGCTCACCGTATGGAATCCAGGGGCGGCCTGCCCGGAAGTCCCTCCCACGCTCATGACCGATATCGATCCTGAGCGCTATCGGTTCTCCGTCCATTATTTCTCCCAGGAGGGGTTCACCGAGCCGCCGACCATCGAGGACTGGTACAAGACAACCGGGCATCACTTAGTGTTCAACGCGGGACTGTTCACCCGTAATTTTGAGTATCTCGGCCTGCTGTATAAGAACGGGCGCGCGCTTGGTAGTCGGCGCCATACGACCTGGCAGGGGTTGTTTGTAGCAGAACCAACCGCATCAGCGGCAAGGCGTGCCCGGGTGCTGGATCTGACGGTGGATCACTTCGATGAGCGCCAGGTGGCGTACCGAGAGGCGGCTCAAGCGCTCATGTTGGTGGACGGCGAAGGGACCATTCGGGTCCGCCAAACGGGGAAGCGGGCGTTTCAGACACTGGTGGCCGAAACAGTGGAGGGGCATATTGTGGTCTTTAAGACCCTCGACCCCGTGAGCCTCTATGAAATCGGCCGGTGCGTGAAGGAGACGCTCCCGATGATCGACCAGGTGATGGCTATGGACGGAGGATCATCCTCCGACATCCTGGTTCCCACATCCATCTGGCAGGGGAAGGACCCGTTGCATCCGGCTTGGCCGTCGCTCTTCGCCGGAACAACGGCCTTGCACATCCCCTTGCCGACGGTCATCGGTATCAGCCCGCGCTAGACCGCCCGCCACTTTAACGGCGGGGACGCTCGACGGGATACCCTGCTTCCGTCCAGGCGTTCATACTGCCCGCGACGTTGTACACATGCCGGTACCCGATGTCGGCCAGCGTTTCTGCCGCAATGTTGCTGCGATGACCGGATTGGCAATACACCACAATGTGATCCTCCAACCGGGCGCCGATCTCTTTATGGCGGGATTTGATTTCGCGGAAATCAATATTCACATCCGTCCCCGGAATCGCGCCCGAGATATGCTCTTCAGGGGAGCGGACATCGATGAGCACGAATCCTTTCTTGTCAGGAGAAGGCGCTTTGGCCAGCCCGCTCTGTAATTGCTGGACGCTCAAGAGATAGGAATGGTAAGACCAAGCGCCTTCGTTCCACCCAAGACCGGCGAGCAGCAGAGATCCGAATAGTATGAGGAGTGATCGCTTCATGGAAACCTCCCAATCGTTCTATGCGCCAGGCGCACCCATGAACCGATATGATAGAAACCGCACGAAAGCCCGGTCAAGACTTCCTTTGGCCGTCTTGGTGTTGTTACTGGCCGGGTGTGCGGATGGCGCCAAACTGGTGCAAGAGCAGGACCGTGGCGGGGTCGTCGTCTATCCCTTTAAGGGAGAGCAGGGATCCATGCTCTCCGCATTCCGAAAAGAGGCGCTCGCCCTGATGCGGGACAAATGCGGGGGGCCCTATACGATCATCCGTGAAGGTGAGACGAAGGGCCGGGTCAAACTGGCGAGTCCGATCGAGGGGGCGCAGGAAGTCGTGCAGGAACGTCGGTGGGGCATTCAGTTCCAGTGCAAGTAACCAACGACGCGGCTTACCCCCCGGCAGGCTGCTGGCTTGTCAAATCGTCCACGGTCAAAAGACTCAACAACGTCAGGCCTTCACTCTCCACCTTCTTCCGCCCATCCTGTTCCTGGCGATCGACAATGACCATGGCATGTGTGACGAGCAGCCCGGCGCTTCTCGCAGCCGCGACCGCCTTCAGCAGCGAGCCGCCGCTGGTCAGCACGTCATCGACAATCACCGCCTGATCCCCGGCGCGAACCGCGCCTTCAATGAGTTTTCCGAGACCATGGTCCTTGGCTTGTTTCCGGACCACAAACGTCCGCCACTCCCGCGACGGTCGCGCGACGAAGGCAAAATCAGAAATCGTGGTCGCGATGGAAATGGCGCCGATCTCCAATCCACCAAGGCAATTCAGCTCGACCGGGCGCAACGCGTCATAGGCCAGCTGGGCGACAAGCCGGCGGGCAGCGGGATGGGCCATGAGTGAACGGCAGTCGACATAAAAGGGACTGATGAGCCCTGACGCGAGCTTGAACCCCCGCTCGGGATCCCATTTAAAAGACTGGGTCTCGTGGAAGGCCTTCGCTAATTGATCACGCACCGACTCCTCCTGAATCACAAGGGAATGAGCGGCGGTATTCTACACAGGAGTGCCTCTGGAGTGAATCACCTTTTCAAGATTTTCTACTCCTGCTTCCAGAGACGAGCGGTTCAGGCAAAGCGGCGGATCTGTTGCGCCAGGGTCTGGGCCACCTGCTGGAGATCGAACGGCCAGGCATAGCGCAATTCAACCGTGGGGTACCGGAGCCGCAGATGGTTCAGGATTTCCGGAATCTCGACTTCCGAATGGGATCCTCCCGGCGTCAACATCGTCGTCGTCACGGTGATGTGCGTCGCCCCCTTCGCAATCAGCTGGGCCACCGATTCTTCCAACGTCGGCGCGCAAAACTCGTTGTAGGCCAGGGCAAAGAGCACATTACCCAGGTTAGCGCGCAACTGCGCTGCGACCGCTTCAAGTCCTGATTGATACGGGTCCGTCTCCGGCGTCCTCGGCCACCGGCGGATTTTCGTATCCAATTCGATTTCTTCAGTCGACGGCGGTTGCTTGGCCGCACGCCGCTGAGCCTCCAACCGTTTTAATTTCGTGACTAATTCCTGCGGGCACCCCTTGGGAATGCCGCCGTGCCCGACCAGCACCACGCCTGGTACAACCGTGGCCATCAACGCGTTCCTTTCTCAATGCATGACGAGTTACACATGATTCCGTAACATCAGCTCCTTCGGATGCGGGTTGAGATAGACCTGATCACGGATATAGCTCACATCGAAGATCTGGACGTAGTGTCTGATCAGAGTGAGCGGGACAATCAAAGGCGTCAGCCCTCCATGATAATCGCCGATCACGCCCAACAGCTCCGCCTTCTCTTCAGCGCTCAATCGGTCCTTGAAGTAGCCCAGGATGTGCTGCAACACATTCACATGCTTGCGCACCGTCGCCTTCACGGCCAGCGCCTGCATGAACAGTTCTCCGTATCGGATGGCCAGTTCCTTGGGGCGATGCCGCTCGGCCTGCCCAACCAGCCTCCCGAGGACTTGATAGTGCTGCCGGCTATGGGAGAGGAGCAGATGCTTATGAATCGTGTGAAACCGCACCACCGCCTGTCTCGTCACGCCGTCTTGAATCAAATCCTGATACCGGCGGTAACAAAACACGCGTTCGATAAAGTTTTCTCTGAGCGGGGCGTCACAGAGGCGTCCTTCTTCCTCGACCGGAATCAGGGGGAACTGCTGAACAAAGGCGCTCGCGAAGATCCCGGCGCCACTCCGGCTCGGCATCCCCTGTTCAGTGTAAACACGGACCCGCTCGATGCCGCAGCTCGGCGAGCCCCTCTTAAAGACAAAGCCTGATAGATCCAGATCTCCCAGCTCTTCTAGGCGCCTCGCGGTCATTGCCTCCAACGTCCGGGTATGATCCTTCCCGCTCTTGATCGTCAGGAGACGGGGATGCGTGGGATCGCCGACCAGTCGCATCGCCTCCCGCGGAGTGCCGAGGCCGGCCTCGACTTCCGGACAGACAGGGACCCATTCCACATAGCGACCAAACACGTCGGTCAGAAAATTGTCCCGTTTATGTCCCCCGTCGAACCGGACTTCGTCTCCGAGGAGACAGCGGCTGATCCCAAGGCGAAGCGTCGCGGTCGTCATCTCGTCACCTGTTGTTTGCTGAGATCCAAGTATTCCTGGCGGGCTTGACTGTGTTCGACCACCGGGACAGGGTAGTCGCTGCCGATTCGGCACCCGCTGCTCAGTTGTGCTTCATACGGCATGCAATGCGGCTCGTGAATCCATCGGTTGGCGACCGTCCTGAGCTCCGGCACGTACCCGCGGATGTACGCGCCGTCTGGGTCGAATTTCTTGCTCTGCAGGACCGGGTTGAAGATGCGATAGCCTCGCATGGCGTCCGTACCGGTCGAGGCGCACCACTGCCAGTTGCCGTTGTTGGCCGCGACGTCGGCGTCCAGCAAGTGCTGCATGAAATACCGCTCGCCGCTCTGCCAGTCGATGCGGAGATGCTTGATCAGAAACGAAGCCGCAATCATGCGCACTCGATTGTGCATCCAGCCCGTCGTATTGAGCTGACGCATGCCGGCATCGATGATGGGATAACCGGTCCGTCCGTCGCACCAGGCCTGATACAGTCGGTCTCGTTGCGGACCCGGCTCTCGGGACGGTGGCGCCACGTTTCGAAACGGCCCGGCCGCCACGCGTGGAAATGCGGCCAGCACTTGCTGGAAGAACTCGCGCCAAATTAATTCATCGATCCACGCGAGCACGTCTGCCCGAGAGCTGCCCCGGCCTCCGGTCAATGCGTCCAAGGCCTCCCGAATCGCCACGCGCGGTGTAATGGTCCCAAACCGAAAGTGCGGAGACAGTTTGGAACTGCCGTCCAACGCCGGGCGGTTCCGGTCTTCCGCATAGCCATGAACGGGGCCATCCAGGAACCAACGCAGGCGTCTGTGCGCGCTCCGCTCACCCGGTTGGATCCAGGGAACCACCGGTGCATATCCCAACTCGCGCGCAGAGGGAAGAGCGGAGGAAGCCGGCGGGTATGCCAAGGGTGCCGCGCTCAGCCTCTTGGGTGCCGGAAGCGCCAGAGGTTCCGCGGCCTGCCACTTCGTCCACCAGCGCGCGCGATAGGCACTGTAGCGTTGCAGGGGGGCGCCCGTCGCACCCCGGACCTCCTCTGCTTCGAACACGACATGATCTTTGAACGTGCGGACGACCACACCCAGCTGTGCCAGTTGCTGCTGTACAGCGCGGTCTCGCTCAAGCGCCGCCGGCTCATAGTCCCGGTTCCAGTAGACAATGTTCGCATTCCAGTCACGCACCGCTCGCACCACTTCCTCGACCGGTTTCCCCCGCCGCCATTGGAGCGCCAATCCAGAGCCGGCCAGTGCCGACGCCAACTCGTCCAGACAGCCCAGCATGAAATTCAGGGACGCCGATCCGAACACCTGCGCCTGCAAGAGAGGCTCGTCGAACACGAAGAGCGGTATCACTTCGCTGCAGGCCTCACAGGCCGCCGTCAACGCAGGCTGGTCGGCGATCCGGAGATCCCGTCTGAACCAGACAATCCCACGCATCCGTGCCCTCTATCCTTCCGACAAGGACGGCCCTGAAGTGGTCGCTGTCGGTTGGTCGGCAAAGCGATGCCGACGCCACAACAGATAGCCCACGAACAAGGCGGTGGTCACGATGACCCCTGAGCGGACGACATGAAATCCGAATGTCAGTTGATTCATCGTTTCGCTCACGATCCCGAATCCGGCATAGGCGAGGCTGAGGCCCCAGGCCCAGGGGCGCAGCCAGAGGAATCCATATCCGATGAGCAAGTGCACAGCAGGAGAGTGAAGCTTGATCAAAAATGATGCAGGTCCCTCCACGACTGTCCCGAACAGCTTCAAGGCGTAGGCGGGGAACAGCACGATGTGGATCAGATCCACCATGCCGACGATCAAGATAGCACCGCCGAACAACTTGATATCGACTCCTATCAGTTTGGTGTGCATCATCGCTCCTCGCGAAGCCAGATGCTCGGTAATCCCTGCCACCAGGTCTGCGGGTTCGCAGTCCGCCAGGCGGTTTGCTCAATCCACAAGCGATCCGATTCCGTCTTGTCCAGTCGATTGGCCATGGCCGCCGTGACATCGGACTGTTGACGCACGCTCTGTTGGATCATCTCTTTGGCGATCCTCGCGAGTCCGCCGGGAGGATCGACCAGATCCTCGGTGTTGCGGGAGGCCAGATTGAGATACAGATGCTCGACTGCCATCCAGCGCTCTTCCTTGGACAAATGCTCGAGGTATGCATCGATGGCGTGATACACATAGGTCAGGTGGATATAGCTCGCCGCCGACGGGGCCTCATCGATTTCTCTCTGGCAGGCCTCGAGGGCGCGCCGATAATCGCCGGCCGCCAAAAAGCGATTCGCCTTCGCCAGGTTGGGATGAGTCGTCGTGGACGCAGCCTTCCCCGGTTCCCCGAACGCCGCACCGTGACTCGAGAGGATCAGCAGTCCGACGAGCGCGATCGACATGATGCCATTGACCATGATGGACTCCTATCTCGCCGGGCCGCCGTGCGACCCCACCGGACCTTTCGGAAGTTTATCGCTGGCCACCCGCGTGACGGCAAGTTCCCGAGTACCTCCCTCACCTTTGGCTCCCAATTTCACGACGGTTCCTGCTTCTCCCCGGATCATCTTGACCACCTGCTCATACGTCTTTCCCGACACCGCTGTCCCATCCACGGTCACGATCTCATCCCCGTGTCTGAGTCCTGCCTGGTGTGCCGGTCCCTCGGGATGCACCATCTCGACATACAGCACCGATGGGTCGCCGATCCGCTCAGCCCCCAGCTGGAGCGACACGCCGATTACGCCGCCCGGGAGTTTGGCATCGTCTCCATGCGCATAGGGCGCCTGGCTCACGGGCTGGTCGGCAGCCCACGCTGCACCGGTCAACAGAAGGCCCATCATTAATCCTGCCGTAATAGGGATGCGCTTTAACCTCATGTGCAGACCTCCTTGTGAACTACCATCGACTGACCAGTCCGACTAAACAGAGTCCCACGAGCAGTACAAGCCCGTTCAGATAGACCGACCGTTGATGCAATCGATTCCACGCGTTCCGCAGAGCGGGATCGATAGCCCCCCGAGATTCCTGCTCCGTGAGCCGATCCCTCATGGCATTGCTCTGAGGGGTCAGCGGCGAGCGGCCATAGGCTTCGGCGGCAATGACCACGAGCCACATTCCGGCAGCGAGATGATGGAGCGCATGGGTCATGATCCCCAGTATGATCACGGACACGAGACCGGTTAGCGCCGCCGCCATTCCCAGCGCGTAGTACGCGGGGAACAATTGACGAACGACTTTGCCGAACGGCTCCCGCTCCAGATTCTTCGCAAGAATGGGCGCCACCACGAAGGATAAGAGCACCACCTTGCCCACCAGAACGGCGACGGCCAGCAAGTGAAGATATTCGATCAGCGACACCATTTCAGACGCTCCGCTCTTTATTCGTGAGGATCGCCCGTAAGGCCCGTTCCAGCGTCGGATAGTGATAGACATACCCTGCTGAGAGCGCCTTGGCCGGATTAACCCGTTGACCGGTCGTCATCAGTGTCCCCAGTTCACCCAGCCCAATCTGCAACGCCAAGCCCGGCACGGGGAGCCACGATGGCCGACGAAGGACTCGCCCGAGTGTTTCGCAGAACTGGTTCATCATCACGGCCCCGGGAGCCACGGCATTGAGGGGACCGGAGACACTAAGGGTCGTGAGCGCCCATTGAATCAATCCGATGTGATCGCGCCGGTGGATCCATGACACCCACTGCGTTCCCGGTAAGATGGGACCGCCCGCAAAAATCCTAAACGGCAACAGCATCTTCGGCAACGCACCACCGTCTTTTTCGAGCACCATGCCAGTCCTCAAGATAACGACCCGCGTCCCGAACTCCGCGGCCCGGAGGGCCTCCGCTTCCCATGCCAGGCACAGATCGGCCAGGAACCCACGACCGCGGTCGGCACCCTCATCCAGCACTCGATCGTCGCTGGCGCCGTAATAGCCGATGCCCGATGCACTGATGAGTGTCTGGGGCTGTGATGACCGCCGGGACATGGCCGCCACAAGCAGGCGAGTGGTGAGCACTCGACTGTCGCTGAGCAATCGTTTCCGCGCTTGGGTCCATCGAGCATCGGCGATCGGCGCACCGGCCAGGTTGATCACCGCGTCGGCTCCTTCAAGACTCTGCTCCCATGCCCCGGACTCCCGGCCGTTCCACTCCACCGCCGTCACGATCGCTCCCAGTAGCTGCGATGCTTCTCTCGCATGTCTCGTGAGGATGGTGATCCGGTGACCGGTCTGGAAAAGAGATGTGCACAGAGCTCGACCGATGAACCCCGTTCCCCCCGTCACCACGATGTGCATGTACCTATCTCCTTACAGAACCACGACGCGAAACTGGTTCCTGGTCAGTCGCCATGTCCTGATTCACCACCGTTGCCGTCCATTTTGATTGAGCCCTCCGATCCCCCTTCATCGAGGCGCTGCGCATACTTACGCTGCTTTGTACCGTACAAGAGATTCGGCGCCGGCTTGACCCGGTTTTGAAGAATCACCGGATCGATGACCTCTCCGCAACTCGTGCAACGTAACGCCGTCATACCAATCTGACCTGTGTCGTCCTGCAGATCCATGTAGTGCTCGTGCACCATCAGCCCCCCACAACGCGTGCAGATGTCGTCGATGCGCGGGACGAAGGCGGAAGGATTGTTTGATCTCCCATTTGATTCCACGGGAACCCTCGACCGTGATGACCACGGACAACGGAATCCTCCTACTTGTCACGAAGCCTACTCACGCCGGCCTGCCGACCCGGTTTAACGGCCGTGCTCCAGTGTGCGCGCATTGCGAAGGCAGTCGAAGCAAGCACCATCAGTGCCAGGATGATCGTCGGGGTCATATCGTCCTCCTCGTGACTGCAGCCTGTATAGCGTCTGACTGTGTACGACTTGCTCCGGGGGCCGACCGAGGGGAGGGTCCCTCCTAATGAGGACCATCTGCCTCGGCGGGTGACGCCGTGCGGAGTCGCGCCACCCTGTAGGGTGAAAAAGAAACCGGTCCCCCAATCTCTATAATTCTACGAATGCCATCAGCTAATGGCCTACCTCTGCTGAGTCTCCGGCTCCACGCTACGGGCACAACGGAATCCGGTGCCGTGCGTCTGCAGCGCAAACCCCCCACGGCCTCGCGCTGAGGCCGTGATGTCGGCCTGGGGGCTATGCCACGAGCCGCCGCGAATTGATCGAACCACGCCTTTCTTGTCCGGACCCTGCGGATTCCGATCAGGCCCATGTCGATAATAGTCCGCTTCGTACCAGTCGGCGACCCACTCCCTGGCATTGCCCGCCATATCTTTAACCCCGTATGGAGAGTCTCCTCCCGGCAATGATCCGACCGGATACAAGGTCTTCTCATCTTCCCATTCGCGGTCAAAGTTTGCCCGCTTCAGGGTCGCTGGTTCGTCACCCCAGGGGAACAGACGCCCATCGGTGCCGCGCGCGGCCTTTTCCCATTCCGCTTCCGTCGGCAGTCGCTTCTTCGCCCAGCTGCAATAGGCCTTGGCGTCGTACCACGTCGTCTGCACGACAGGGAGCTGTTCGATCCCCTTCGCGGACTGGAGCGTACCCGTGCCGTACGGATTCGGGGGATTACGATGGCCCGTGGTCGCGACGAAAGCCAGATACCGCTCGTTCGTGACTTCCACTTGATCGATGGCAAACGCATCGAGATAGACAGATCGCTGCGGCCACTCGTCGGCGCGGCCTTTCCCCTCGGGATTTCCCATCACAAATCCTCCGGCCGGTATGGTCACCATGGGAACCGGGTCAAGCTCTGTCGCAGCCGGCGACGCCGCCACGGCCGGTGACTGCGCAACAGCACAGACCGTCGCCACGATTGCGGCCATGAAGTTCCAGCGAGCTGTGTGCCTCCTGAGACCTCGTGTCATTTCTTCTGCTCCTTGCTCCCCTCGATGGCTTGGGACGTATGGATTTTGATTTCACCGACTAGACGATCTACCTGACGCGTATCCCCCCGCTCAGCCGCTTCCTGCGCCTGAGTGACGAGGTTTCTGGCCTCGTGCAAATGTTCCTCGATGTCAGCCTGCAGCGCCGGTGAGGCCACAGTCCCTCCTAACGCCGCGCGATGATAGACCTCCCAGGCATGGTCCACTGCGTGTTCAGCGTCATGAACCGCCTTCGCGCCTTGCGGATGAGGGTGGCGGGCCGAATCAATGGGACCGGCCAGGGCGGCAGCCACCCCTAGGAATGCGCTGAAGGAAATCCCGAGCATGATAGTTGTGTCCGGTTTCATCGCTACGCCTCCGTCACGATCCCGCCGTCACGCCGGACGGTGACGATTCCCTTACGACTTCTTCATCGACTGCTCAATCAACGGGCTGAGTTCCAACAATTCTACATTCCTCGGATCAATGGCCAACCCGCGAGCCACTGCCTGTTGAGCGTCCGAAAACCGCTCACGCCCCATGTCTACAAGTGCGGTGATGTACGCATCCCTGATCTGCTGTTCGATTTCCGGCGGGGCGGTCTTGGCACATCGGAACCCCAGGCCTACGCCGTAGCTGTTATTGAGCGGATGATTCCAGAACCGGTGGGTTGCCTTGACCGTGCCTTCGGGTGCGATCCACGATCCGCCGCGAATGACTCGCTTTTCTCCTACCGTCAACCGATCCACATAGGTACCCGTCCCGCCCATCCATATAGCCTTGGCCGGACCGGTCGGATTCACCATTGTTTCGAACCGACCGTAATAGCGGGGGTCATACCAGTCGGCGACCCACTCAAAAACATTCCCGGCCATGTTGTACACACCGTAGTAGCTCACGCTCTCGGGATAGGAATCTACCGGCATCGTGGCCTCATGATTCCTGCCGTAGTTCGTTTTCGATGGATCGAAGTCATTCCCCCAGGGATACAGATTGGCTTTGGGTCCGCGAGCGGCTTTTTCCCATTCCGCCTCGGTCGGGAGACGTTTACCGCGGTACTCACAGAAGGCTTTGGCGTCCTCCCAGTTCACTCCAGCGACCGGCTGCTCAGGTTTGTTCAAACGGGGATCGTCCCAGTAGGCCGGTGCCGGATGGCCCGTCGCCTTGATGAAGTCCCCATACTGCTTATTGGACACTTCATACTTGTCGATCAGATACGAATCCAGGAACACCATGTGGGCCGGACCCTCATCGTTTAAGGCATCGGCGGACCAGGGTGTGTTCATTCGTCGTTCGTAAGGGGTGGACTTCTTGGACTCAGGCACTTCTTTGTCGATGCCCATCACAGAGGGCCCGTGTGCGACATACACCATATCCTGTGGAATCAACGATTCTCCCGCCTCACTTACGCCGATAGGCAACAGAGCCCCCGTGAGTAGCAGTGCTAGTGCTGCGGTGCTAGACAGATTCATCATCGACCTCCTGCGTGACACGCTCGATACCTGGGAGGGCGGCAACACCGCCCCCCACTAGTCCCGTGGCTATTTCTTCTTCATGTCCATGCTCTTCTTGATGAGATCGCGGGTCGTCAGGTATTCCTTGTTCTCCGGTTCCGCAGCCAAAGCCTTTTCGATGGAGGCCATTGCATCTGCGTTCTTCTCGGCACCCATTGCTACTAAGGCGTGAATGAAGGCATCGCGGCCTGCTTGCATGGCTTCGTCGGAAACCGTCTGCGCCGACTTCGCGCAACGGAATCCAAGTCCAACCCCGTAGGAATTGTTGTCCGGCTGATTCCAGAACCGATGGCTCGTATGGAGGGATGTTTCAGGAGCCAGCCATGAGCCGCCGCGCAACACCTTCACCGGGCCCTGATTGGCAAAGTTGTAGCCCTTCTCAGCCCCCTTTGGATTCAGGGCAGTGCTTTGCTTATAAAATTTCTGGTCATACCAATCTTCGACCCATTCGAAAACATTTCCCGCCATATTGTACACACCGAATCCGCTCACCCCGTCCGGATAGGAATCCACCGGCATCGTACGGCCGACATTCTGTCCGTAATTGGCTTTCTTTGGGTCGAGCGTGTGACCCCACGGGTAATGATTGTCGCCTTCCGGACCTTTGGCTGCCCGTTCCCACTCGGCTTCGGTGGGGAGCCGTTTACCATCCCACTTGCAGAACGCCGTCGCATCCGTCCAGCTCACACCGACAACCGGTTGATTCCCCTTGCTGAGTCGCGGATCATCCCAATAGGCCGGGGCGGGATGGCCAGTGGCTTTCATGAACTCTTTGAAGCGTGCGTTCGAGACCTCATACTTGTCGATGAGATAGGCGTCCAGGACCACCTGATGCTTGGCTTCATCCAAATGTTCGTTGCTTCCCATGGTAAACTCGCCCCTCGGGATCTTCACCATGTCCCTATCGCCGCTCGGGTCGTCGGCAGCCGTCGCTATGGATAGAGAACCGGCCAATACAGCAGCGCCCAACCCGATTCCGACTAACGATCTGTGACTCCGCATGGGGAAACCTCCTTGGTTTAAAGCAACGAACCTTGATTATTGGGGATGCACCACTATGGTCATTCCGGCGGAAGAGCCATCCTCTCCCTATCCCGAGTTGTCATCGATACTTGTCCTATTCCCCGATTGCGCTGGATCACAGGGTCCACGACCTCTCCACATTGCACACAACGTCTCGCGGCGAACTCAAGGTCGCCCGTGCCGCTGAGCAAATCCATGCAGAAGTCACTCACCAAAAGACCGCCGCACCTGGTGCAGCCGAGGGACACGTTCGAAGCATCTGCTTCACTCCGCAGTTCCGATTTTGGTGTGTCCCCACTCGTGGCCATATTGACCTCCGTAGATCATTGTTCAATGTTTGTCACATGTATGTCTTATGTATAACGCCATTTGCCCAATGTGTCAATGGTTGTTATGCGTATTTATTTGACAAACATTGGACACCGTACTACAATCATTTGACCAATGAATACACATAGAATTCATAGAGTTGCGAAACTCACAGGCCTATCAAGAGACGTTATCCGGGTCTGGGAGCGCAGATTTGGGCTCTTAACTCCGATGAGAGGAGCCAACCGATACCGGAATTATTCTGATGAGGACGTCCGGCTCTTGAGATACTTGAAAGCGCAGGTGAATGCCGGCTGGTCCATCGGTGAGCTGTCGAAATTGGGGCGCGAAGAACTGTTGAACCGAGCACATGCCGCTGTGCCGAAACCGTCATTTGTCGACAATGCGTTCAGCCGGCTCGTGGAGGAATTGCTGAACTGTCTGGAGCCCTTCGATCGGGTGGCCTTCGAAAAACGCCTTAACGGTGCCGTCGCGGTGGTGCCCTTTGAAGAAGCGCTCCATGGAATCTTGCTTCCGCTTCAAGAACGGGTCGGTCTCTTGTGGCATGACGGTCGTGTGGATATTGCCATCGAACATTACGTGACCAAGCAGATCCAGCAAAAGATTTTCGCGGCCCTGAATCAGTTGCCTGTCGCCGATTTCGGACCCAAGGTCGTCATTGCCTGCCCTCCGGGTGAAGAGCATGATATCGCTGCCGTGACCGTCGCCTATCGATGCCGTGTTCGAGGCTGCCGGATCCACTATCTGGGTGCCAACGTCCCCATCCCCTCGCTCGCCACGTTCTGCAGCACGGTCAAGCCGGACCTGACGATCATGTCCCTTCCTTTGGTCCTTCTGGAAGATGAGGCAATCCAACTGGTCCGAGCACTGGTGAATGAGGTGTCTCCCGTCTCCAATCTCGCCGCGGGGGGGCATGGAGCGGAAGCCATGCGGGAACTGCTCTTGAGCTCCCATATAGAGATACTGGAGGACTTTAGCGCTCTCGATGATAAGTTGGATCGGCTGATCCGGAAGCCGACCGCGCACTGAGGCGCGGAACAAAAGCGTACGAACCGTGCTTCGCGAACTCGCCCTGACAAGAGATGAGCAAAAACCTGCGAGGAAGAAAAGTGGTTGGTGCCGAAGGCGGGATTTGAACCCGCACACCCTTGCGGGCGCTAGACCCTGAATCTAGTGCGTCTGCCAGTTTCGCCACTTCGGCATGTGAGGGTGGGATTATCCTGAATTCCGATGAGTTCCGTCAAGCGGAGAGGGACGGCCTTGGTCAGGGTTCCGCATGAGCGGCCATTTCTTTCATGGTCCAACAGCCGGCGGACGGAATCTCCCGCGGATCACCGCTCACGATGATGCGCTCCCGTACCAGCCCTGCCGCGGCCAACAGCGCGGGGGCCGCAATTCGGGTTGCTTCATCCACCATCAAAACGTCGAACCGCACACGGCTAAACAGGGGGTCGCTGGCAACTCTGGTCGGGGTGGCGACCACCACCCGGCGATTCTGAATGAAGGCCTGCCGATTCGTGTCTTCTTCGGCGGCCAATAGTTCGCGGATTTTCTTCGTTCCTCCCAACTTGGTGATATCCTCCTTCAGCTCGTCAAATTCAGGGCGCATGTCTCGAGGGACGGCCGCTTCCGGGATGAGCTCCTCAATCCGGGCTTTGGTGATATCCAGCTCCTTCCGAACCTCGGCGATCTGTTTCTCATAAAGCGCCCGGTACTGGTGCAGCGATTCCACGTTCTTGCCCACGGCCTGCATGCTCAGACGCCGGAGCAAGGGCAGATTTTCGTACTCCGTCAAAATTGCGGTGACACCGGCGGTTTTAGCCTGGAGATCGCTCAGTTGTGTCAGCAGACGCCATTCCAGTAGTCGAACCTCATCGAGGTCTTTTTGCTTCAGGCCTTTATAGGCCAGGAAGGGAGTAAGTTCACGAAACCGTTCGTACTTTCGTCGCAATGAGGCCTTCTCAGCTCGGGATTTGGCGTAGAACTGATGCATCTGCGCTTCAAACCCGAGCTCATGGAGATTAATCCCGGCGATCTGAGCGGTGACGGGCATTTCATAACGGCTAATCCAGGTCTTGTAGCTCAAACCACCGGCCCTCATGGTCCGTGCCAGGAGACTCATCAATTCATCGGAGTCCGGGTGTGCCGGGCTTAGGACAAGGATCCGTTTGTTGGCCCGTATGAGTTCCACGGCCAGACCGGCAAGTTTTTGCCGACGGAGGGATTGATCATCCAGCCACACGGTGGTCAACACTGACGAGATCCCCGTGGGCAGGGGGCCTCCCGTCTCCGGCAACTGCAGCAGTGGCACAAGACGTTCGGCCGGACCGAGGTTGTAGGCCTCGGCCTTGGTCACCATTTCTCTCAGGCGCCGGGCGGAGGTTTCGAGAAGCCCGCTGAGGTCTGGAATGAGTGCCACGGCTACGAGGTGGGCACCCAGCGCGTCGATCACTTGCACCAGCGCCCGGTTGCCAACCTGGGTGAGAACGACACCCTCTGTCGGTTCCATGTCATCGGAGGGGACAATCGATACCGGAAGGTCGATGGAGAGGGACACACCCGAAGGCAGGAGGAATTCGTACAGATGAAGTCCTCCCACCGTCTGGACCAACCGCGCTTCGGAAGCGGTGACGGGCGCATCCAGCCCTGCCTCGCTGATGTGGCGACGTTCGTGCTCGAGCCCGGCTCTCCACACTTCGATGAGATCTGTGACGGTCATGGCCATGAGCCCTCTCTACATCTGGCAAGGACACGTCATGATAAAGCCGTACCGCGCGCCTGTCTACCACAGCGGAGACGGCCGGGCGTGGCATTCAGAATTGACTTTTCCCGGCCACCTCAGTATTCTCTTTCCCTTTCCAACAGAAGGAGTTAGGGGTATGAAAGTTATTCTTCAAGAGACACTCGAGGGGGTCGGCCACATGGGCGATCTCATTAATGTCGCCGATGGCTTTGCG
>CBDIWQ010000070.1:0-15811 GCA_965285965.1 uncultured bacterium
ATCGCCCGAAGGTCAGCATCTTCGGGTCGGCACGGACTCCGTCGGATGACCCCAATTACCAACTGGCCCACCGGTTTGCCCAGGCGGTGGTTCAACAAGGCTTCATGGTCATCACCGGAGGCGCGGACGGAATCATGCGGGCCTGCCAGGAAGGCGCGGGACGCGACAACAGTTTTGGCGTCAATATCATGCTGCCCTTTGAACAAGGACCCAATGCCACGATTGCGGACGACCCGAAGTTGATCACCTTCAAGTATTTCTTCACCCGCAAACTGATGTTCCAAAAAGAAGCCAATGCCATCGCGCTGTTCCCCGGCGGGTTTGGAACTCATGACGAAGGGTTCGAGGTCATCACGCTCGCACAAACGGGCAAGAGCGATCCGCAGCCGATCATCTGCCTGCAGGCGCCGGGCTGTGACTATTGGGATGACTGGGCCGCTTTCATCCATAAACAGCTCTTGAAGCGAAATCTCATCAGTGAAGAGGACTTGAGCTTGTTCAAAATTGTGGATTCGGCTGAAGCGGCCGTGGCGGAAATCCTACGGTTCTATCGCCGCTATCATTCCATCCGATTCGTCGGCCGCCAAATGGCCATGCGGCTCAAAACGCCGATTTCCGCCGAGCAGCTTGACCAGATCCAGCAGCAATTCAACGACCTGCTGACCGAAGGCCGGTTTGAACTCCGGGGAGCGCTGGAAGAAGAGCTGGATGAACCGGGGCTCAAGGATCTCCCGCGACTGGTCTTCAGCTTCAACCGGCGCAGCGCCAGCCGATTCAGGCAACTCATCGACCACGTGAACAGTCTCTGAGCCCATCTCGACGGGCGGCCGCACGACTCCGCCCGTCGTCCTACCGGGAAACATCTCTTTTGTCCGCTTCACCGGCCATGCTAAAGTCCATGCTATGAGTCCATCACCCGCCGTCCGCCGATCCGACGATCCACCCGACATCGTGCTGTACCATGCCGAGTGCTCAGACGGATTCGGCGCAGCCTGGGCCATTTGGAAACGATTCCCCGACGTGCGGTTTATTCCGGTGAAGCATGGTCATCCTCCACCCGATGGGCTCACGTCCCAACGCGTCGTGATCGTGGACTTCAGCTACGCGCGACCGATCCTGGACACCATGGCCTCTGAGACGAAGACTCTGCTGGTCCTGGATCATCACATCACCGCGCAGCAAGCGCTGGCCGGACTGCCGTACGCGTACTTTGACCAAAACAAATCGGGGGCAGTGCTGGCTTGGGAATGGGCCCATGGGAGCCGGGCGCCCTGGTTGCTCCACTATATCCAAGACAAGGACTTGTGGAAGTGGGCACTGCCCGGCAGCCGGGAAATCAATGCCGCCCTGGCCTCCTATCCATTTGATTTCCACGTTTGGGACCGGTTTTCCCAGTCGGATCTCGAGCAGGAAGGCCGGGCCATCCTCCGCTACGAACGGGAACTTGTCAGCAAACTGGCGGCCCAAGCGGTCATGGTCGAGTTCCAGGGCCAAATCGTGCCGTCGGTACATAGCGCCATCCTCACGAGCCAGATCGGGGAGCGGCTGTCTGCGGATCATCCGTTCTGTGTGATTTGGCATGACCGAGACGGTCGCCGGTTCTTCAGCATGCGTTCACGCGAAGAGGGCACAGACGTCGGGGCCATTGCGGCCTCGTTCGGGGGAGGAGGCCATACCCATGCCGCCGGATTTTCCGTCCCCCTGGGTCCGGACGGAACCATTCCGGCCAACCAGGCATTACCGCGAGCCATCACGGATCGCCGACGGGCTCCCTGAGCGACGTGATTCCCCTACACGACGATAATCCCACAGAACGAACGCCGGTCATCACCATGCTAATCATCGCGGCCTGCGTGCTGGTGTTTTTCTACCAGGCCAGTCTTCCTCCAGCATCAGGAGAAACCTTTCTCTTTCAGTACGGCGCCATTCCCTCGCTGGTGTTCGGGCATGCGCACTTGCCTGACGAGGTGGTCGCGATCCCGGCGGTCATGACCTTGGTCACCAGCATGTTTCTGCACGGTGGCTGGATGCATTTGATCGGCAACATGCTGTATCTGTGGGTCTTCGGAAACAACATTGAGGACGCGATGGGGCACGGGCGGTTCATCGTGTTTTATCTCGCTTGCGGCATCCTGGCCGCCCTGAGCCATGCAATCACGGATTTCACCTCACAGATCCCGATGGTCGGCGCCAGCGGAGCGATCTCGGGCGTGCTCGGCGCCTATGTTCTCTTGTTCCCGCGGGCCCATGTGCTGGTCCTCATCCCGGGCATCGGCATGACCCAAGTCGCAGCCGGTTTTGTACTCGGGATGTGGTTCGTCACCCAGTTGATCAGCAGCGGAATGAGCAGGGGCGCTTCCGGAGGCGGCGTGGCCTTCTTCGCTCATATCGGAGGGTTCGTTGCCGGAATGTCCTTGATCGGTCTGTTCAAACGATCGGACATCCGGTTTTTTTCACCGGGACATCTGCGCCGATGGGATCGGTGAATGCGTTCCGTTCACGTCACCGTGGCGCTTACGCAGCATCCAATATTTCTCGCACCTTTTCAACCAACCCGGCCTGCCGATAAGGATGTTGCAGCACAAATTTCCGGTTAATGCGATGGTACTGCATGGCCTCCTCGTCATAGCTGGATACGAAGAGCGCTTTCATGGCGGGATGCTGGATCATCAGTTGGCGTGCCAGATCGCGCCCCTCGATCTCCGGCATGAGCAGCGGGCTGACGGCCAGCTGAACGGCTCCGCGATGCTGGGAGGAGACCAGCATGGCCTCAGTGGAGGAAGCAGCTTCGAGCACCGCATAATGGTGCCGCGCGAGGACGGAGGCCGCTAACTTCCTGTCAATTTCGTCCTCATTCACCAGCAAAATCGTTTCATCGCCTTTGGCCAGCAAGATTTTCGCTAGAGGCTCTTCCCGGACATCGGCCGAGGCTGCGCCCGGAAAGAATATCTGCACCACGGTACCCTGCCCCGGCCGACTCTCCACCGCCAACGTGCCTCCGTTTTGCTTCACCGTCCCATAGACGGCCGTCAGGCCCAGCCCGATGTTGGTTTCTTTGGTCGAGAAAAACGGCTCAAAGATCCTCGCCTTGGTATCCCGACTCATGCCCATCCCGACATCCCGGACTACGATCATCACATGAGATATGCCGGGTCCCTGAGCTGGCAGAGAGCGGTCTTCTGTACGCACCTCCACGGTTAGCCGCCCGCCCGCCGGCATCGCATCCCGGCCGTTCACCACCACTTGCAATACGACTTGTTCCAAGCCTTCCCGATCCACTTCGGCATAGGCAGGCGAGTCATCCGCAAGCACCCGCAACTCGATTTCCGGCGGCAACACACTCCTGATGGCCGGCTCCAGTTCAGCCAGGACCTTCTTCACCGACACGATGTGCCGCATAGGCGTGCGCGAGACGTTCAAAGCAAGGAGCTCCGCCGTCAAGGCGGCCGCCTTTCCTCCGCTCCTGAAGAGATCTTCAACGGAGCTTCGCAACGGATCATCGGCTTTCATCCGGGACAACAATAACCCGGTTTGTTTGCCGATCACCGACAGGAGGGAACTGAACTGATGGGCCATGCCGGCGGCGATCTGTCCCACCGCCTCCATTTTTTGAGCGTCCTGTAATCGCCTCTCCAAAACCTGTCGCGCGCTGAGCCCCTCCCGCAGCGTCCGATCCGCCTGGACAAGACTTCCCTTGAGATCCGCAATCCGGGATTCCAGCCGGCTCTTTTCGACTGCCAGCCGGTCTTCGTTTTTTCGCAATGTCTCGACGTCCTGCTGCAATTTGCTTTTCTGGGTTTGCTCGGCGGTGATTGTCTCCAGCGCCACACCGTAGAATACGGCCATCACCATCAACACCGGCACTCCCAGCAGGTGCCCGACCGTTAGGGCGCCGCTGGAGAGTACGCTTTCATACAGCACCGCCGCATAGCCGAGGCTCAATAGGAGAGACAACGTCAACAACTGGCTAAGCCTCCGGACCGAAGCCGCCACCAGCATCAGGACGAAATAGGCGATGTAGAGATCCGAGCGAGCATTACCTGAGAGATAGATCGCCGCGGTCACTAACAGCGTGTCGAGCGCGACGAGCACTGTACTGAACCAGACCGTTTCAAGCCAGGTCACCGGAAAAACCGCAATCATCGGGATGAGCAGCCACAGGCTCACCACCAACCCATCGCCCGCAAGCCGGCTGATGACCGATTGCGACCCGAAAAGCAATTCGTACGACAGGATAATGCTGACCAGGCTCTGCAGCAGCAGATAACGCGAGCGTGGGTTGGTCAGAGCCCGATATACAATGCCGGGTGGGATCGGGGGTACGTGCGATGCGGGCAGGATCGAAGCGGCCATGCATGCTCCTCTCATGTCACTGGTGGATCACATTGCGATGAGCAATTACTGTACCCCCTTCCTCTTGAACCCTATGGCAAACCGCTGTGAAATTGGTCAGGTTTGAGGACAGAAGCCCAGAGGGGTTGCGGCGGGGCTCACAAAAAGGAACAATGCGTGCTGCAGAAGGACAGCGATCTGCGCCGATCCTTTACAATTCGTCAGGAACCGGTTGAACGGAGACCAAGCACGAAGAGCTAGATGAGGACCGGGCTTGACGAAAGACGTTTGACCAACTGCGCGGCTCGCTCGGCGGCGACCTCGATACGATCGGTCACAAAGGTCACATGACCCATTTTTCTGCCGGTACGAACCACCCGCTTTCCGTACAGATGCAGCACCGCTCCGGGAACGGCGAGGAGATCGCTGTATCCCTGGCCGGCCGTGACGGACCCGAACTCTTCGCCGATCACATTGACCATCGCGGCGGCGCTAGACAACCGCACCTCGCCTAGGGGCAAGCCGCAGAGAACGCGCACTTGCTGCTCGAACTGAGAGACCGTACAAGCGTCGAGCGTGTAATGACCGGAATTGTGCGGGCGCGGCGCCACTTCATTGATCAAGATCTCACCGTCCGCCCGCTGAAAGAGTTCCACGCAAAAGACCCCCACTCCGTTGAGGGCGGTGACCGCGCCGCGCGCCAACTCCGCCGCCTTCATGGACATCGCCGGCGAGATGGAGGCCGGCGCCAGCGTCAGGCGCAAAATGCCGCGTTCATGCCGGTTCTCCACGACCGGATACGTCTGACAGGCCCCTGCTTGGTCCCGCACGACCAGGACGGAGAGTTCGCGCTCAAAGGGAATCAGGGCTTCGACAATCCATCGGCAGCCGGCCCGGGCCGTCTGCCCGAGCAAGTCCTGAACCTGCGCCGCTTCGGACTGGTGACGAATGACCCATTGCCCTTTTCCATCATACCCGGCGGTAGCCATTTTGCAGATCGCAGGAAGGCCGACGACGGAAAGCGCCTGGCCCAGCTGGCCGGGTGAATCGATACTCGTGAATGCCGGAACGGGAAGCCCACAGGACTGAAAAAATTGCTTTTGTTCAATCCGGTCTTGAATCAGCCGGAGCACCGCGCTTCCCGGCCGGACCCGATGGTGCTGCTCCAGCCAGGCACACAACCCGGCCGGGACGTTTTCCCATTCGAAGGTGACGGCGTGAACCTGCTGAGAAAACGCCTCGCGCGCGGCGGTGTCGGAAAAGGGGGCGGTACAGGAGTAGGCGGCCAGGCGATGCGCAGGGGCTCCGGCATCGGGATCCCAGACGGCCACACGGTAGCCCATCCGGCCGGCCGCCTCGGCGAACATTGCGCCGAGTTGCCCGCCCCCCAAAACGCCCAGCATGGATCCCGGTTCGATGCTCGGGTCTGTCACGACTGCCGGCTCGCCGCCTCCGCCTCAAGGTTTCCTAAACTGGTGCCCTGCGCCTCCGGAGAGTTGAGCACGCTTTCGGTCAACATCGTCCGGAACGCCTTCACGCGACTCGCAATTTCGGGGTAACGGCCGGCGAGAATCTGCCCCGCCAGCAGACCAGCATTCTCCGCCCCGCCGATCGCCACCGTCGCCACGGGAATGCCTTTCGGCATTTGCACGATGGACAGCAGCGAATCAAGTCCCCGCAGGTATTCCGTAGGGATAGGCACTCCGATCACGGGCAGGTGCGTCTTCGCAGCCAGCATGCCCGGGAGATGTGCGGCGCCGCCGGCCCCCGCAATAATCACTTCAATACCGCGGCCCGATGCCGTAGCCGCATACTCGAAGAGCCGGTCTGGAGTCCGGTGCGCGGAGACCACGAGCAGTTCATAGGGTATTTCAAGCTCTGCCAGGATGGCGCCTGCTTTTTCCAGGATAGGGAAGTCAGACTTGCTGCCGCCTAACACGGCGACGACCGGCTTTCGATCCGGCACATCGAACGGACCCTTTTGTGGTGATCGGCTTCCTTTTCGTCCTGCCCCAGTCATGCACACCCCTTTCTGGTTCGCCCTCGTGATAAAATGCGATCACCTTAACGACTCTGCCGGTGATGGTCAAGGCGCGGCTGCCGTCCGTGGCTCCAATCCGCTTGAAAACATTGACCTGGCCCGCTCTTTTCTTCTATGATGACCCGGTCATCGTCCCTACCGCTCCCTTCGACAACCGGCATTTAAAGGGGGGTCCGTGGCTCACCTGGGTCTGGGGCTCAAGAACAAAGTCCGATCGCTGGTCCAACAAGAGTCCGGCTTGGACGAAATCTCCGTTGACGATCTCGCCACGTCATCGAAGCTCCGGTCTTGGGAAGCCGTTCAAATACCGGAACGCCTGAAGTTTTCGTCGCGTCTGGCCATCAAGCTCGTCGTCCTCTTCCTGCTCATCATCGCTTTTGTTCCCTGGACCCAAACCATCACGGTGACCGGCCAACTATCTGCCTATAATCCCTATGAACGCCCGCAGGATATTGAAGCGCAGATTACCGGACGGATCAAGAAATGGCATGTCTTTGAAGGAGTCCGGGTCAAACAAGGGGACTTGATCCTGGAACTGGACGATTATGACCCGAACTTCATGTCTCCCGGGCTCTTGAATTTCTTCGCCCAACGCAAGACAGCTCTGGAAGACACCCGGAAAGCGGCTCTCGCCCGCGTCGAGCAGTTGGACAAGCGCATCAAGGAAATGCAGAACCTGGTCAAATCGGCGGTGCCCTCGGCCCAAGCTCGCGTCGTGGAGGCCGAAAACAAAGTCCGCGAAGCCCATCAAAAGGTTGAGGCCGCGAAGATTGCTGTCGCAACGGCCGGGCTGAATGTCGACCGCCATCGACAGATGGCGGAACAAGGACTCGTCTCGCAGCGTGAACTGGAATTGGCCCTCCAGTCGGCGATCGCCAGCCAGGCCGATCTCCAGGGAGCTCAAGCCAATCTGAAAGGGGCCGAGCAGGCGATGAAGGCCCTCAGTTTCGGGCGGGATCAAGTCAATGCGGAAGTATTGCAACGTCTGCTGGAGGCGGAAGCGGCCCGCGATGCGTCCGTGGCCGAAGCGGCTCGGGCCGCCGACCAATTGGCGGATATCTCGCTCCGGCAGTCCAATGCCGAGCAACGCCGCCTGGCCAGCCGCGTGCTGGCGCCGGTCGACGGCACGGTCGTCAGAATGGCGCAAGCAGGTGTCGGAGAAACCTTGCGGCAGGGCGATAAGATCGTCCGGCTCTCGCCGACGAGTCTCGATAAGGCGATAGAAATGACGGCGGATGGGCTCGACGCTCCGCTGTTGAATGTCGGCCGAAAAGTCAAGATTCTGTTCTACGGCATCCCGGCGATTCCACTGCCGGCCTGGCCCGAGCTTATGGCAGGAACCTATTCCGGCGTCATCAAAGTGGTCGATCAGGTGGATGATGGAAAGGGAAATTTCCGGTTTTGGGTCGTCCCCGATCCGGAAGACCGCCCCTGGCCGGATCAATCCCATGTGAGACAGGGGACGAAAGCGATGGGGTGGGTGGTCCTCAATCGCGTTCCGCTATGGTATGAGCTGTGGCGGCGCTTTAATCTCTTCCCGCCGGATTATCAGGAACGGCCGCCGAGTTTGATTGATACGCTCTTGCCCAAAGCGGGACGAGGTGCGAAGTAATTCCGTGCCGGTCTCCCCCGCCGCTGGTTCAGTTCCCGCGACTGCCTCCTTGTCCGCACTATTGACGATGGGCATTCGCCATTCAACACGCATCCGAAAGGAGTCGTTCTATGAAGTGTCTGAGGATCCTCACGCTCGCGTGGCTGCTCGCGTCCCCGCTGGCCGCATCAGCGGCGCCTCCGGTCGAACCCCCGGCCGCTAAACCGCTTCCTCCTGTCCCCCTGAGCCTCGACGAACTGCATGCATGGATCGATCGTTCGCATCCGCTTCTGAAGGGAGCCGGCACCGAAAAAGTGATGGCGCGCGGGAAAATGCTGAAAGCGCTGGGAGCGTTTGAGCCTATTTTCGTCAACGATACGGAACTGGAGCGTTTCATTTCCAGCTCCAATCCACAAAAGGGCACTCAAACGGTCGGTTTCAACGACACGCTGATTGAAGCACGCCACCCCTGGGGTTTCCGTGGCAGTGCCGGATTTCGTCAGGCGATCGGCGACGCCACCATCCCGGATCTCTCGTTCGGAAACAATCAACAACTCATTTTGGGCGGGTTTTTCCCTCTGCTGAGAGGCTTGATGGTGAATCCGGAAAACGCCGAGCTGCAACGGTCGGAATTGGCCGATCCTCGCGCCGACGTGAAAATCGCTCAGACCCGGCAAGACCTCTTCCTCGCGGCGGCTTCTCAGTTTTGGGATTGGGTCGCCGCCACCAAATACGTCGAGGTGCAGAAGCGGGCCTTATCGGTGTCCGAAGACCGGTATAAACAAGTGGAGGGCCGCGCCAAAGCGGGTGCCGTCGCGCCGCTCGATGTGGTGGAGGCGGGCCAGGAAGTGCAGCGTCGCCGTGAAGTGGCCATTGCCGCCCAACGCACCCTGGAGCAGGAGCAATTTAAACTGTCGATGTTCCTCTGGGAACAGGGTACCCCGACCCTCCCGCCCGCCGATCGTGTGCCTGAATTTCCAGCACAGGTGTTGTCTCCGTCCACGGACACCGTCAAGATCCACAAGCTCCAGGCGAGACAAGACCGCCCGGAGGTGAAGGAAGTCGACATCGAAGCGAAGGTCAACAACATCGACCTCGCCCTGGCCAAGAACAACCTGCTGCCGAGTCTGGATGCGGAAGCCGCGCCGGCCCGGGCGCCGGAAAAATTCGTGCTGGGACTCGGCTACCGGTTCGGCGTGGAATTACGCATTCCTATTTTGCAGCGCCGAAGCCGCGGCCAGGTGCTGGAAGCCCAGGCCCAAGCCGATAAACTCGTGCTGGTGCAGCACTTCCGTGAGCAGCAAGTAGTCGTGGACGTGGATAACGCGCTTTCGGCGATGGAGCGGGCGAAGGAACGGATGGAAGCGGCGGCTCAATCCCTGCGGCTCGCCAAGACCCTCGAAGAGGGGGAACGGTTCCGGTTCAGCCTCGGAGCGACCAGCGTGCTCTTCGTCAACCTCAGAGAGCGGAACTCGGTGGATTCCGAGATTCAGGTCATTCGAGCCAAAGCCGACTACCACAAGGCGCAAGCTCTCTATCAGTGGGCCATCGGTGCCTGGGCAAAAAGCAATCCGAGCGCCGTGCCGGTCAATTACCGGGCGCGCGACTAACGTGCCGCCGCATGGCAATTCCTTATGGAGTTTGCTACGTTGAGGGATCGGTGGCACAGTATGATGTTCCGGACGCGCCTGGCATCAACAGCGGGTGCCCCAACGGTGTCCTAAGGATCGGACGGGATGGCGCAGGATCATTCTGACAACCAGCCGAATCTGTTTCAGGCGATGCTCGGTCATTTGGGGCTCCTGTTCCGCCTTGAGCGGAGGATCCTCGCCCTCATCTTTTCCTACTCCCTGGCAATCGGACTCTTCTCCCTCATCGTTCCGTTGACCGTACAGGAACTGGTGAACACGTTCGCTTTTGCCATTCAGCCCATTACGATCGTGACGCTGGCGGGCGTCATGGTCGCGGCACTCGCGTTTGTCGGCGCTTTTAAGACGCTGCAATACTACGCAGTCGAGGTGCTCGAACGGCGCGTCTTCGCCCGCATCACGATTGCCATGACCCAACACCTGCCGCATTTCCGTTTCCAGGGCTTCAAGCCGCGTTTCGCCAACTACTTTACGGAAACGGTGCTCATGCAGCGGGCCCTGTCGGTGCTCCTGGTGGACCTGATCAACGTCGTCGTGGTCGGCGCCGTGGGCATGACGATCCTCGTGTTCTACCATCCCTACTTCCTGCTGTTCGACGCGTTGCTGCTCGTGGGGTTCAACGTCATCTTCTTCATGCTGTCGCACGGCGGGCTGCGGACGACCATCGACATGTCGCACGCGAAATACGAGGTGCTGCACTGGGTACAGGAGATCTCCTATAACCTGCTCCACTTCAAAGCGACGGACAGCCAACCCTTGCTGATGCACCGGACGGATGAGCTGGTCGAAAAGTACGTGCAGAGCCGACGGGCGCGGTTTGCCGTGCTGCTCCGCCAATATGTGGGTTCGGTGGCGTGGCAAGCCGTCGCGCACAGCGGCCTGCTGGCCACGGCCGGATGGCTCCTGTCCATCGGACAGCTGACGATCGGACAACTGGTGGCCGCCGAAGTGGTCGTGAGCGGCCTGCTCATCAACTTTGACGGCGTCGTGAAGCGCATGGGCCACGTCTATTACTTCCTCACGGCTCTGGCTGAACTGGACATGTTCTTCTCTCTTCCAAAAGATCAAAACTCGGCCACCTTGTCCGTGCCGCTGCCTGATCCGACCGTGCATGGCATTCGAGTGACCTGCAAGGAGTTGTCCGTCAATCATGCCGGGAATCCGGTCTTTGAGAACTTCAATCTCGAGGTCACCCCGGGAGAAAAAATCGGCATCTATGCCAGTACCACGGTGGCCAAAACCGCCTTGGCGAGAGTGCTGGCAGGCCTGGAACCGCCCAGCAGCGGGGTCATTCGCTACAATGGCATCGATCTCCGGCACCTCGACCTCAAAGCGATCAACCGTTACCGGGGCTTCATGCTGGATTCCCAACTCTCGTTATTCGAGGGCACCATCGAAGACAACATCGTGCTCGGCCGGACCTACGTCCCCTACAGCGATGTGCGGTGGGCGCTCCGCTTCACCGAGCTGGAAGAGGAGATCGATGCCCTGCCGCAAGGGATCAAAACGCATGTGCGCATGCCGGGGAAAATCCTGGCGCCCACGCATATCCTGCGCATTCTGCTCGCGCGGGCGATTCTTGCCCGGCCGCAGATCCTCATTTTTGACGGGATCATTCACAACATGCAGCCCGCCATGCGGGAAACGATCTTGCGCCGGTTGTGCTCGAAAGACGAACCCTGGTCGGTGATTTTTGTCTCCAACGATCCCAACCTGACATCCCATGTCGACCGCCGAGTCATTCTCGACTGAGCGAAGGAGTCTCTGTGCGCCTATTGCCCCGTCTCTCGCTGCCCAAGCCCACCTTTCCTCAGCTCCTGATCAGTGTGATGATCGCCGCATTAGGCTGGTATAGCGGCCAGGCGCTCAGCCAGATCGATCAGGACCTGCGCATCATGTACACCGAGTACACGCTCGGCGCGGCGGATCTGGCCCACATTTCCGCCGACGTGATGCGGTACCGCAACACGATTATTCGGGCGCTGGAAGCCGACGACAAAGATGAATTCGAGCGCATCACGGAATCGCTCCCTCATCAACGGGCCCGCATCCAACATGCCGTTGACCGGTATGCGGCGGCCGGCTTGCGGGTGTCACGGAGCGGCCGCAGCGAACCGGAGGACATCGAGGCCGTGCGCCGCAGCCTCGACCAATACTTTTCCGTGGCGAGCATCACCATTCAACTGTTGACGCAGGAATGGAATATGGCGTCATCGGTGGACCGCGATGCTTTGCGCCGAAAGGCGGAGGAGCATGCCTCGGACAACGCCGGCCCGAAAATGATTCAGGTCAGCCTCGCGCTAGACCGCCTATTGGATACGGTCGCCGACGTCGCCAAAGACATGCGGGATGAAGGCACGAGAACCATTCAATACAGCAGCACGTTGTTGGTAGGCGGGAGCTTCTTTATTGCCGTTCTCAATCTGCTGATGAGCCGGCGTCGACCAACGCCCGAAGAGGAGCCGGCTGCCCACGCAACCGACGTCGCCGCCCATGCGCCGTCTTCCCCTCTGCCTCTCGGCCCCTCCACGACTCCGCACTAGGGCACCGACTGGGAACGGGTCATCCTCTTCCGACCGCGTGGAATAATCGCTGCCGCTCGTCGTTGTCGAGCTCTTTCCACTCGTCTTCATGCAGCCCTTCTATGGTGATGTGCATGATCCGCACTCGATGCAGGCGCCTGACCCGATACCCCAGGGCCTGACACATGCGCCGGATCTGGCGGTTACGCCCTTCCGTCAAGATGATCTGGAATTGAGCCGGCCGGCCGGTCCTGTAAAGCCGGCAAGGGTTCGTCATACGGCCAAGCACCATCACGCCATGCGCCATTTGGTCAAGAAAAGTCTGGGTGAAGGGCCGGTCCAGGTCCACAAGATATTCCCGCTCGTGCCCGAATTCGGTTCGGAGGATTTCATTGACGATGTTGCCGTCATTGGTCAGGAGAATCAGACCGGAAGAATCCTTATCGAGCCGGCCAATGGGGAAAATCCGCTCGGGATGGCCGATCTCGGAGATGATGTTGCGCTCGACATGGGATTCGCTCGTCGTCGTCACGCCGACCGGCTTGTGATATTTGATATAGACCGGCGCGTGGCCCCATGGGATGACCTTCCCCCGGCGCGCAACGATGTCGCCTGGCGCGACGTGATCGCCGAGTTCGGCCACGCGGCCGTTGATCGTGACGGCGCCGGTTTCGATGAGGCGATCCGCCTCCCGGCGCGAACAGATGCCGTGCTCGCTAAAAAACTTATTGATGCGGATGCGTGTCGTCACGGAAGACGCAGCGCGTTAGTGAATCCGACGGCCGGCCCGAATGCGTCCGAGTATGCGATACAGCAATCGGGCGACGCAAAACTGGGGAGCGACGAATCCCTCGATGGGAGCGATTTCGCTGACATCCATACCGATGATCCCCGGGCCGTTGGCGAGCGCGGTGATGAGGTTGAGGGTATCATACCAGCCCAGTCCCCCCGGCTCCGGGGTGCCCAGGGCCGGCATGATCGACGCGTCCAGCCCGTCACAATCGAAGGTCAGGTAGACAGGTCCCCGGCAGGCCGCCACGACGTCGGGAATCCACCGAGACGCCTGACCGCCATACGGACCCGACGGATCCAAAATCCGGGACGCAAAGAACGTGGTGATCCGATCCGTCTTTTTAATGCGCTCGATCTCTTCCGGACTGATTGACCGGATTCCGACCTGCACGAGCGCGTGACCGTCCTCCACCACTCGGGCCATCACGCTCGCATGACTGAACGGGTTGCCCTGGTAGGCATCACGGAGATCGCCATGGGCGTCGATCTGCACCACGCACATCTCCGGATAACGGGCGGCGTGCGCCCGGATGGCGCCGAGCGCCCCGGTGTGTTCGCCTGTCAGTGTGAGCAAGAACCGGCCCGTCCCCACGTGGGGCGCCACAAAGGCTTGTATCGCCTCGACGGCTTCCCGATCGACCTTGCCTTGAAGGTCCAAGGCAGACTTTGTCGCGATGCCCCCCCAGTCGCGAAAGGGTTCACGCTCGAGTTGTTCATCGTAGAACTCAACTTGTGCGGACGCTTCGATGATGGCGGACGGACCCCGATCGGACCCGAGGATATAGCTAGAGGTATGCTCGTACGGAGCCGGCAGCACATAGACGCCCGCCTGTTCAGGATGGCACCAGGGTTCGTCGAGGCCCAGAAAGTTGTGGTCCGGACCTACCCAACCAGCGGGAAGCGTCATGGGATCTCTTGTACCATAGGCGGTGGCCGATGTGGCATTGGGATTTCCCCTGCAGCCGACGTCTAGCGGCGGGAACGTTTGGGAAGGTTCTCTTCAGGGATGAAGACGGCCAGAGCCACCACGGTAGTCCACTTGTTCGGTTTCCCGACAGCGGACTGAGTGATATTCAAAGTCCGGACGATCTTCCCGGCCATTTTGAAGACTTGCTCACGCTCTTTCCAGGCAATGTCGGGATCGAACTCGACTCCTAGCGTGGTCGCCAGCATTTGCGCCGCGAGGTCTTCCGTGTATTCACCTGTTTCTTCATCCGTCTCGCCATGCGCATGATGCTCGGACAAATACCCGTAGGTCCGGCGATCCGTGGGAATCGCCAGTCCGATCGAGGCGGAGACGAGGCGATTCCGCTCGTTGGTCTCGGACCGGGCCATGACGCAAAAGGTGATTTCACCGGGATTCAACAGCTTTTCGCCGCGCTTTCGAGGAACGATCTTGCAATTCGGCGGAAGAATCGACGAGACGCTCACCAGATTGCAATAGGCCACGCCGGCACTGCGCAAGGCCTGTTCGAAGGAGGCCAGCTTTTCTTTGTGTACGCCGACCCCTCTCGTCAGAAACATATGCGTAGGTACCATAGCCCCTCTTCCCCCTTATATAACGTGACAGATGCCGGTGCGTTCCGGGCCGCTGTTGTATCAAGATTGGTCCCGCTTCGCAATATCCCGCGCGGGTTTTCTTTATCGGGCGCCGCCCGGCTCTTTCAGGTTCAAGACAAGAAGCCGGGGCTCCGTCATGTCTTCGATGGCCGACCGCACTCCCTCCCGTCCCAGGCCGGAGTCTTTGACGCCCCCGTACGGCATGTGGTCCGCGCGAAAGGTCGGAATTTCGTTGGCCAGCACCGCGCCGACTTCCAATTGCCGGAAGGCATGAAAGATCTTGTTCACGTCCTGCGTAAAGACACCCGCCTGCAGGCCATAATCCGATTGGTTCAACCCTGTGATGGCCTCATCGAGATGCCGATAGGGCGTGACGGTGACGACGGGCCCGAACACCTCCTGACAAGACACCTTCATGTCCGGCTTCACATTGCCCAAGACGGTGGCCTCCACGACAGAGCCCATGCGTCTGCCGCCCAAAAGCACGCGGGCCCCTTGCGTCACGGCTTCGGCAATCCACTGCTCCACACGTTGGGCCGCGGCCTGATCGATGAGCGGTCCGACCACCGTCGCCTCGTCTGTCGGATCTCCCGCTTTGAGCCGGGCCACCTGCATGAGCAGTTTGGTCGTGAAGAGGTCCGCAATCGTGTGATGCGCAAAGACCCGTTGCACGGAAATACACGTCTGGCCGGCATATCCGAACCCGCCTGTCGCGCACCGTTGCGCCGCAAGGTCCAGATCGGCGTCGGGTTCAATAATCACCCCGGCATTGCCGCCGAGCTCCAGCGTCACTTTTTTCTTGCCGCACTTGGCTTTCAACATCCATCCGACCGGCGCGCTCCCCGTGAAACTCAACAGCTTGAATCGTGGATCCACGACCAAGCGTTCGGCGATCACGTTGTCACACGGGATGATATTGAGTCCGCCTGGCGGCAGCCCGGCCTCCAAGGCGACCTCTCCGAGCAATAGCGCGGTCAGGGGCGCCTGGGGGGCCGGCTTAATCAAAATCGGGTTGCCCGCGGCCAATGCCGGCGCCACTTTGTGCGCGACGAGATTCAGAGGAAAATTGAAAGGGGTAATGCCTAAAATGGGTCCGATGGGAAACCGGCGGAGAATGCCGAGATAGGAATCGGTGTTGGGCGTCCAATCCAGCGGGACGACCTCCCCCGCGATGCGCCGGGCTTCTTCAGCCGCCACCGTGAAGGTCTGAACCGCCCGGCTCACCTCACGACGGGCGTCGGTGATCGGTTTCCCGGCCTCCGCCGTGATGCTGGCTGCAAACTCGTCCCGGCGTCTGTAGATCAGAGCGGCGATTTGTTGGAGA
>CBDIWQ010000071.1:0-29504 GCA_965285965.1 uncultured bacterium
CCGGCGCCGGCATAAGAGGTCGTGACTGCCACGGCCACGAAAAACGTGACGTACGGAAGGTGCTCGTCGAGAAAAGGATCACGCGCCGCACGAGCCAGGAGGGCCACCAGCGTCGCGCCGACGGCGAGCAGGTATTCCCATCTCATTGTCTTGTTCAGCCTGAGCATGCTGGCTTCTGTATAGTCATGTTTCGGGACTTGCCGGGCCACTTCGGTCCGAGTGCAAGCCCACCCTCGGTCAGTCAGCTCTGGGGTAAGGGGGAGGAGTGTACCGTACCCAATGTCGTAATCCTGCCTAGGGAGACCCCTAGTTTATGGCACGGAAGTAACCGCACCTCACTTCAAGCGCGGTAGTGGGATGAAGCCGGGTAATTGGCGTGGGAGGAATGGACCGAGAGGTCGCAGGGTGTCAGGGCTGTCGTCATGGCATTGTACAGTTGTTCGATCGCACAGTCTTTGGTGAGGTAGGCCGACGCGCCGGCTTCCCGCATGCGCACATCCATTTCCGAGGACAGATGCAGGGAGAGTCCGATCTCGACGACTGCCGGATACTTCTCTTTCAGCCTCTTGGTCGCTTCGATGCCGTCCATGTAGGGCATATTGATGTCCATGACCACCACCTCGGGCCGAAGTGTGTCCGCTAAGGTCAGCGCGTCCAGACCATTGCCTCCTTCTCCCACGACTTCGACCAGCGGATACCCTTCTACCACGGATCGCAAGCCCTGCCTGAACATAGCGTGCGCGTTCACACACGACCCCGTCCCTTCAGCGTATCCTGAATGGCTCGATAGAGTTGCTCGACCGCCGCTTCTTTGGTCAACAACATGGCGGCGCCGGCTCGCAGCATGGCCGTCTGGTTCTCCCCACCGGCGTTCACCGACAAGCCGATAACGGCGACCTCCGGATGGCATGCCGTGATCTGTGCCGTCGCCTCAATGCCGTTCTTCCCCGGCATGTTGATATCCATCACCACGATGGACGGGCGTAGCCGCTCCACCGACGCCACCGCTTCCTCACCATCGGCCGCCTCGCCCGCCACTTCCACATCGGCATAGCTGTCCAGGACGCTCCGTAGTCCCTGCCGCATCATGGCATGATCGTCGACCAGCAGCACGCGGACCCGCCGTGACGCGCCCGGCGGGACAGACGAGTCGTGGGAGACGGGCGACCCGGCATGATCGCCGCCGCCGGTGGCTTTCTCATCCCGCTTGCCGCGGACCGCCCGTTCGTCGGTCGCTTTCATCGGCAACGTCAACATCGCCATGGTCCCCTGCCCGGGAGCCGACTGCAGTTCGAACCCGCCGCCGAGCGCTTTCATCCGCTCCCTGATGCTGAACAACCCGAACTTGGACGACACCGTCTTATCCTCAGGAGGAGCCCCCGCCGCGGCCATGTCAAAACCCTTGCCGTGGTCCCGCACTTCAACCAGCAGGAGTCCCTTCTGCTGGCTCAGTCGAATTGTGGCCTGTCCGGTCCCGGCATGCTTGGCCGCATTCATCAGCAGCTCACGGACCGACTGAAACAGCAGGACAGCCTGATCCTCGGGCAACGACACCGTTCCGGCCTCTTCGAGATCCAGCGCAACGCCCAACTCATGCCGCCTCATCCGGTCTGCCAGCCACCTGAGCGCGGCGGGTAGCCCGAATTCATACAACACCGGTGGGCTCAAATCAGAGACCAGGGTGCGGGTGTAGCTCAAGGCATCCGTCAACACCTCATCGGCTTGGGTGATCATCTCCGCGCACTGCTGCGCCGGTCCCGAGAACCGCTTGCTCTGCCCCAGCTTCAACCGGACCAGCACCAGCATCTGCGCCAGATAGTCATGCAGCTCCACGGCCAGCCGCTTCCGTTCCCGCTGCTCGGCGAGATTCAGCTCGGTGGCCAAGGCCCGCAGCTGGGCCTGTGAGTGCATCAGTGCCTCGGTGCGCTCGCTGATATGCACCTCGAGATTGTCCGTGAGACAGCGCAAGTCTTCCTCCGCGCGTCTCCGCTTAATGATTTCCCCCAGCAGCACGGCCGAGCTGCGCAGGCGGGCCTTCGCCACCTCCACGATAAACTGCGGTCGCGACGGCATGCTTGCGCTGAGCTCGCGCAACGTGTCCGGCTCGACGCCGTAACGGTCCGCGAGTTCCGACAGGATTTCCGGATCTTTTGGAGGATCTCCATAGCCGATATCGATGCTGCCGACGGTGTGACCGTCGACTTTAATCGGCACGGCGTACAGGCGAATGCCGCCTTTGCAGGGGATGTCCACCGGCTCGCCCGTTTCCATCGAGCGGCTCGCCGCCTCCCAGCAGGACTCATGACAATGCCATTCTCCGCTCGCCAGGGCGGCCCGATTATCGGCTGTGCCGCAGCGCGCACGGGACGCCTGATCCATGAACCGGCACCAGTGTGACGAAAACAGACCCGACGCGTAGTGCCCGCTCTTTTCGTAGATCGCACCGGACGAGCCGAGCAAATCCACCGCATCACCGGTCATACTGGTGAGGAGGTCTTTTCCGACCGTGCGCAAGATGATCCCGGCTTGGTTCAGCTCCGTCAAATCTCCATACGGCTGGGGCTCCGGCACAGGGGACGACGTCGCGTCCTCACGCAGCAGCCAGGCAATCGCTTTGAGCTCCGCTTCCGCCTGCTTCCGCTCGGTGATATCCGTTGCCGAACCCAACACCTGCACGGTGGCGCCTCGTTCATCGAAAATCGGGCGCTTGACCGTATCCAGACAGCGAACTCTCCCGGAGTAATCGGTGATCTGCTCCTCACCCCTCCATTCTTGCCCGGTGCTCATGACCTCTCGATCCATGCGCCGAGATTGCTCCACTTGGGTAGTATGAGGGTTGAAGTCGGCGTCGGTCCTTCCCATCAGTTCGTCCACCGTCGTGCCGTAAGAATCGGCCACTGCCTTGTTCACCAACGTGAACCGACCTTCACCGTCTTTGACGTAGATAAAATTCGGCACGATGTCGACGACCTGCCGCGTAAAGGCATATACCCTGGCGAGATGCTCCTGTGCCTGCTTCCTCTCCGTAATATCGGTCACGACCGCCACCATGCCGACGACGCGCCGTGCGCCTGCCTCCCACCGAGGCTCGCAGGTCACGGCATAAGACCTGTCTCGATCCCTGTCTCCGGCCGGAACGCTCAACTCGTAGCTCACCCGCTCTCCGGCAAACACCCGTTCCAGGCAATGACAGGTTTGGTCGTAGTGTGGTCCGAGCACCTCATCCATGCGCCGACCGATCATGTCTGTTCCGGTCAGGCTCATGAGTTCGCGGTAGGCCGGGTTGACGAAGGTATAGCGGCGGTCGGCATCCAGGACGACGAGCCCCACTCTGGCATGGTCGGTCGCCGCACGGAGCAATTCCTCGCTCTCTCGCAACGCCTCCTCCGCCTGGATGCGATCCGTAATGTCCTCGGTGAACAGGATGATTCCGCCCACTTCACCGGCTCCTGTCCACCAGGGATGCAGTTGCCATTTGATCCATTGGACGGACCCGTCCGCGCGCTCGAAATGATCCGCCTCGTGGCGCAAGATTTCCCCTGCCAGTGCGCGGCGGTGCAGTTCCTTCCACCGTTCCGGAATTTCGGGAAAGACCTCATAGTGCGAGCGGCCCATGACATCGATGCCCGTCAAGCCGTAATCTTCCAGCCAACGGCGACTGACCGAGACGTACTTCATGTCGCGGTCGAACATGGCGATGGCGGCCGGCGCATTGTGGATGAACAACCGCAGCCGTTGTTCGCTCTGCTGGAGCGCCTCTTCCGCCCGCCTGCGATCGGTGACGTCCTGAATGACAGCGGTCGTCCGCAGGGGATGTCCTTCCGCATCGCGCAAAAGACGGACGGCCACCACCACCCACCGGATGGATCCGTCGCGTCGCAGGTACCGCTTTTCGACGTGATACTCATCGATGTCGCCGCGCAGCAGCCTGATGAAGCCTTCTTGATCCCGGACGCGATCGTCGGGATGCGTGATCTCGATTGGCGACAATCGCATCAACTCGTCCCGGCTGTAGCCTGTAATCTCGCAGAAACGGTCGTTCACCTGAATGAAGCATCCGGTGCGCGCATCGAGCAGGGTCATCCCGCTCGCCGCTAGGTCGAACATCGAGCGAAACTGCAGTTCGCTCCCGCGCAGCGCTTCCTCCGCCCGCTTGCGGTCGGTGACCTCCTCGACGACACAGCCGATCCCGTAGATCCCTCCATTGGCATCCCTGACGGGTATGTAGCTCCCAAGCCAATCCCGTTCGACCCCCGGCTGCTTCGGCGTCCGGCCGCGCAATTCGACATTGATGACCGGATCGCCGGTTTCAAGCACGCGCTGCCAGATCGGCTCCAGACGGTCAGCCATATCAGGCAGGACCTCGCGGATCGTTCGGCACAAATGGTCGTTCGCCGGAATGCCGTTGAGCTCGGCCAGCCGCTCGTTCATGCGCAAGAAGCGGAACTCGCGGTCCACTACGCAGAGCCCGACGGGCACGTTCCGGTAAATGAATTCCAGCTCGGCATGGTGCTGTTGAACACGCCGACTGCTCTCTTGCAGATCGTCCTCCGCCCGCTTCCGGTCGGTGATGTCCCTCGCGATCCCGTAGGCGCTCACCCCTCGCCCGTCGGAGCCGCAGACGACCGCGCCGCTTGTGTGCACCCACCGCACTCGTCCTTCGGAATCCGGTATGGTCCGGTACTCGGCATCGAAGGGCACTCCTTCATCGATAGACCGTTGAACCGCCGCCATCACCCGAACGTAATCATCCGAATGGACATTCTCCTTCCAGGAGTCGAGGTTGTGATGGACGAACCCGGGCGGCCTATTGAAGACCTTCCAAACCTCTCCGGTCTCGCGCACTTCGCCGGTGATAAGATCGAGATGCCAGGCAATCATGCCGGCCGCGTCGAGCGCCAGGCGAAGCACCCTGTCGCTCTCGCGTCCCGCCCGCTCCGCCACGAATTGCACGTCGCTGATGTCGACGCTGGAGCCCACGTAGCCCAGGAATTCGCCCCGATCCCCGATTCGCGGCATGCCGACCGACTTCATCCAGCGATATTCGCCGTCGTGGCGGAGAAACCGGAATTTCGCTTCGAATATAGTCTGCTGCGCCGCCGCCTCTTGGTAGGCCGCGACATATCCGTCCCGATCCTCCGGGTGAATGAACCCCGCCCAATCGTATCCCTGCACCTTCTGCTCGTGCACGCCAAGAAACCGGAGGTATTCGCGATTCACAAACCGGCATCCGGTCCGTCCGTTCACCCAGATGAGCGCCGGCGCGCTGTCAGCCAGAATCCGCAAACGCTCGTCGCTGTCTGCATGCAAGAGAACCAAAGCCGGCCTCTCTTGGGCGGCCAGATTCAAGGTCTCCTCTTCACCGACCGCTTCGATGACCCGGTAGCCGGCCTGTCGTAGCGCGACCGTCCTCGCATGCCGCGTGCTCTGCACATCATCGACATTCAACACGGTGTACAAAGATCCTGCACCCATGAATACGTTCCTCCCACATTGCACATACCTGTACAGGCCCAACCGACCTGGTCGATGGGAGCCATTCCGGCGGGGGCTCATCCACCGGACCCGAAAAACCGGTCAAGCGGCGGTCAGCGCCTGGATAGAAGCAGGATGCCCCCCTGAATCGACTAGCTCAATGAATTCATGGCTTTGTTCGACACATGAAGACTTGTATCCCCTCCACGGCGTTGAACCGCTGAGCGTGCCGTTATAGGGACATGTCTGGTTCGCCACTCCTTTTCCCGGAGCTGTCGAGGACGCTCTCTGGGGCCGTTCCAAACCGCGGAACACCGTCGGCATGTGAGGGATGAGGGGATGGAGTGTACTGTAAGAAGGGTCAACATCCTGCCTAGGGATCTCCCTAGTTCGTGACGCATGCAGGCAGACCGCATGCTTCCATCGGACGTGACAGAAATGAGCTGAGTGTTCAGGACATACGGTCAGTGGCGGCCCGGGATGGCCAGGGCCGTCATCATGGCGTCGTACAGCTGTTCGATCGCGCTCTCTTTGGTCAGGTACTCCGAGGCGCCGGCCTCCCGCATGCGCTGGTCCATTTCGGACGACAGATGCAGGGACAGTCCGATGACCACGATCTCCGGGTGCCTCGCCTTCAGTCCCTTCGTGGCTTCGATACCGTCCATGAGAGGCATGTTGATATCCATGACCACCACATCCGGCCGCAGGGCGCCGGCCAGGGTGAGGGCGTCCAGACCATTGCCTCCTTCTCCCACGACTTCGACCAGCGGATACCCTTCGACCAGGGACCGTAAACCCTGCCTGAACATGGCGTGATCGTCCACCAGCAGCACACGGATTGTCGGACGTGTTCCGTAATGCGTCATGCGTGCGTCATCCGTTTTTGAGCTGATGGCTGATGACTGACCGCTGACGGCTCCCCCATTCACCGCATTACGCTTCACGCGTAACGTTTCGGCGGCTTCGCCGCCGAGCGGCATCACCAGCACGGCGGTCGTGCCCCGGCCTGGCGCCGATTCCAGGACGAACCGGCCGCCCAAAGCCTGCATGCGTTCCCGGATGCTGAGGAGTCCGAATCCCTTGGCGGCCACGTTCGGCATGCGGGCGGGGTCGAACCCGCAGCCGTCATCCTCTACGATGAACCGGACGGCCTGCTGCTCCCGAGCGATGCGCAGACGTGCTTCTCCGGCCTTGCCGTGCTTCACCACATTCATCAACAGTTCACGGATCGAATTGAACACGAGCACGGCGCGGTCGCCTGGCAGCTCCGCGATGCCGTCGGCTTCGCTGGGCACATGCACGAGAAGCCCAAACCGTTCCATATGTTGGGCCAGCCATTGGAGCGCAGCGCCCAGTCCCGCTTCCCGCAGAGCCGGCGGGCTGAGGTCCGCGACGAGGGTCCTGGTGTAGGTCAACGCCTCCTTCAGCACCTCTTCGGTCTCCCTGATGAGGGTCATCGGTTCCTCCCGCAGGCCGAGACGCCGGACCTGACCCAACTTCAATCGTCCAAGGACCAGCAGTTGCGCCAGGTAATCGTGGAGGTCGCCGGCCAGGCGATCCCGCTCGCGCTGCTCGGTCACGGTCAGTTCAGTCGCAAACGCACGAAGGCGGTCCTGAGACTCGCGTAAGGCCTTGGTTCGCTCCTCGACCCGGCGCTCCAGCGTCGCCGTCCACCATCGCAATTGTTCTTCGCCATGCTTGCGCGCGGTGACATCGAGCGCGGCCCCTAAGAATTGCACGGCACGTTCTTGATCGAAGCGGGTCCGGCCTCTCGCCGACACCCACCGTTCGACCTGGTCATGCTCATTGATGACGCGGAACTCCGCGGCAAACCACCCTTCACCCTGACCGTCGATCGCCCGTGCTAACCCGGCTTCCACGGCTTGACGGTCGTCAGGGTGAATGGCGGCCAGGAAGGCCCGCTGATCCATGGGCGCCTCTGGGGAAAGTCCCCAGATGTCCTTCAACTGCCGGTCGCATAGCATGCGCCCTGTTTGAGGATCCCACTCGAGGGGCGACAGGCCGGCGATGTCGCCGGCGATCTTGAGCCGTTCCTCACTCTCCCTGATCACGGCCTGCGCTTGGAGCCGCTCGAGTTCGGCAGTGGCCCGACTGGCAAAGATCGACAGAATTGAACGGGCGTCGCTCTGGGATCGCAGCGGTTTGTCATCAAGGACACAGACGTGCCCCAACAAGGTACCGGCGCTGTTATACAGCGCTTGGCCCACATAGGATTCCGTTCCCAGGAATTCAAGATCCGGGTCCAGGGGAAAGGTTTCCCGCACCTTCGCCCGGTAGCTGGCCGCTCCCTCCCGAAGCACCACCTCGCAGGGAGTCCCGGCGACGTCATACTCCATCTGAGGTCCCGGCTCGCCACCGATCCACATGGCCAACGTGCGGAGGCGATTGGCGCGGCCCGGCACGACCTCCGTCAGCAGGACGACCTTCATTTCCAATGCGCTCGCCAGCTCACGCACAAACACGGGAAAGAACGCTTCTCCGACTGCGGAAGCCGTGCTTGATACCAGCGCCTTAAAGGCTTGATCGGCTCGATGCCGCTCGGTCACGTCCAGCAACAGCGAGAGCACGGATTCCATCCGCCCCTCTTTCAAAACGGTTGAGCTATACCACTCGCAATAATGCACTGCCCCCCGCTGATCGTAGGTCCGAAGCCGCGAGACGACCCGCGGCTCGGTCCGCAACCGAGCGGTCATCGCGTCGACATGGGATTGATCGTCTTCGTGGATCCAGCGGAAGGTACCGAGTTGCCGCCCGAGCATTTCCTCCGCGGTCCACCCGAAGATACCCTCTGTGTCCCCTGCCCAGCGTGTGATGCGGAACTCCGCATTCCATTCGATCACCCCGAGTGGCGTATGGGTCAAATGAACCTCGAGCCTGCGGCCGGCCTCGTCCACCGCCTGTTGCGCGCGCGTGAGGCGCTCATGGTCGCGACGCTGTTGCTCCTCGGCTCGCTTCCGCTCCGTAATGTCGGCAAAGAATACGGACAGGCCCTGCTCATAAGGAGAGAGCCGGTTTTCATACCATCGCCCGGTAGGTTCTTGAAACTCTTCGAACGTGCGGGGACTTCCTGCTTCCATGGCGGCGTGCATCTCGCGCCAGACACGCGAGTCCACAAGCTCCGGAAACAGGGTCCAGACATTCCGGCCGAGCAGCTCGTGAGGCGGACGCCCGATCGTCTGCGCCGCCTTGTCATTGACATGCGTGTAGACCCACTCGCGATTGATCGCCACAAACGCATCGTTCATGGAATGAAGCACGCGCCCGAGTTCGTCGGCCGTCGATTGGGCCTGCCGTTTGGATCGGCGCAAGGCATCGCTTAACAGGCTGATCCCGACCACCTCGGTCAGAAACAAGAGCAGCGCGATTGCGTCGCGGGGGCGCAGGTTGAACGTGGAGACCGGTTCAATGAACAGGTAGTTGGCCGCCATTGTGGAGAGGAGCGCCGCCAGGAGACCTGGGCCGAACCCGCCATGCCAGGCGGCCACCATCACGGCAAAGAAAAACGTGAGGAAGGGGGCCTCAGGTCCGATGAACGGATGAAGGATCAGACGGACCGCCAGGGCCGCCCCAACCGCGACAATCGCCAAACCGTATTTGAAGATTGCGCTGTCCATGTGATCGGGTTAGTCTCGTCAAGGTGAGGGCGCAGTAAACCATTACGGGGCAAAACAGGTGACTGGCAAAACCCCTAGATTCTGAAGATGGCAGCGGACGGGTTGAAAGATTCGTGCAGCGCGGGCAATCCCGCGAAGCGACGGTCGATGCGGCGCCTGGCTGGCCCGCGGTGCTGAGCTGCTAGCGCATCCGTCTGGCCGGCACACTTCGCTGGAACAGGATCTTCCTGATGGCGGCCCGGTTCTTATCGACAATGCCTACTAAGATGAGGACATAAGAGGCCAGCCGCACGAGATAGATCAGCGGCTCGTTTTCCGTTGTCACCACGTCCATCGCGAGTACCGCCCGGCTCAGCGCTCCCAAGGCAAACGACGAGGCAAAGAAGAGAAAAAACCGGTCACCAGTCACCCTCCAGTACCGTAGAAAAAAGAGGCCGGCAATGAGGTCTCCCGCGGCAATCCCACCGAGAAGAAATTCTTTCACATTCACGAGGTCCGGAAACATGTGTCACTCCACTTCAAAGATCAGTCCGCGCAACAGCACCCCGAGCGCTGCGAGGGAGATCAGGTAGCGCATCACACTCAAGTCGATTTCCGTGGGCAAGACGATCTTATCCACCACGAGAAGGAGATTATTGAACGTGGTGACGGCGAAGAACAGGCCGCACCAAAACAACAACTGGTATTTCATCCGCCCATGTGCCTGAAAGAGGACCCACGCACAGAGGCCGGATGTGAGCGCGCAGAGACCATAAATGACCGACGCCATCACTCCTCCTTTTGCGAGAGCTTGAACGCTTGGGCGAATCCTTCCAGACGGGTCCGCGCCTTGGCATGAACGAGGTTCGACACCGGCACGAGGTGCTTCGCATAGTAATACGCCAAGCGGTCAACCATTTCACGAAGATCGCCGGTTTCCGGGCGATACCGATAGCCACGCCCTGGCCTGGCATCGCTGGGGAGCAATAGTCCACGCTTGCAGAGACTGTCCAGCACTACCTGGCTGCTCTCCTCCGTGATATACAGGCGCTCCGCCACCCCTTTGCATTCCCACCAGGTATCCGGACTCGCCCGTAGCAGCAATACGGCTTCCAACTGCGCGATCGAGTCGATCCGATCCAGAATGAATTGGCCGACATCGGCCGGGATGACTTCTTCCAATTCGCTCCTCCAAAAGCTGGTCAGCCGGGCTGTACCGCTCTCCTTGCACGTAAAACGCGAGAACGGTACAGATTTCCTAGTCGCCACGGACACTAGGGGAACCCCTAGTTCTTAGTCGCATCCTGAGGTCATCCGGTTGATCTGGTCAAGAGCGAAGAGCAGGCGCGCCGATGGCGGCGGTACCGCCGCCATCGGGCAATGGCATGAACTGTTGGAGGCTCCTTGGGCATCGCCGGGAAGGGAATCGGGCTGGTCCCTCATCCGCGATCTACTATGCGCCGGCAACCTCATCGCCATGCAAAGGCGTTAACCACTGTCGTCTAAAAGTGCACCGATAACCCGCCCACGACGTGATGGATCATATAGGTGCCGCTCAGGCCGTTCTCTGGGAGCCCGACACCCGCACCGTTAAATTGGTTCTGATCGAACTTCAGGTCCACATAGTTGAATTTATATTCCGTAAACACCGCCACATGCTCATTGAAGAAATAGCGCAGGCCGGCCAGCCCATTGAACCCTGCCCTCGCGTTGTCGGTGCTGCGTCCAATCTGGTTCGAGGTTTCGGCAAAGAACACACCCAAACCGGCGCCGGCATAGAGATGCACCGGACAGCGGGCGTTATCGGCGAGCGGAGAATAGTCATGATCATCGCCGCCGCGGGGATGATCACGCCCGCCCCGATGGTCGCCCCGATCGCGGCAGCCCAGTTTGGTGCGCGCGATGGCGTTGAGCCCCAAGGTGGTCAGGCGCATATGGGTGCCCGGTGCGAGCCCCGTCTGCTTCAGATGTGGGTTGGAATTGTAGCCCTCTATTTCCAGGCCTAGCCAATTTAACCGTCCGGGATGAAAGTAGCCGATCTTCATGCCGTACACGATGGAATCTTCCAGATCCGGGCTCTGAACTGGTTGCCCCAAGGCGGTGCCTCGCCCGTCCATACTGCTCGTGCTCCCGCCGAAGGTCCATCCTCCGAAGCCCGCCACATACGTTTCGCCCCGATGATGACGGTCCCGATCGCCATAGCGATCATGGAGACGTTCCCGTTCCCGGCGCTCTCGTTCGGCCACCGCCTCATCGGTCCTCGGTGTAGTGCTTCTCATGGCGGGGCCGGCCCGCTCATCGATCCCTCGCTGTTCGATCGTGCCGCGCTCCGTCGGCCGGAGATCAGGCTCGGCGGTCGTTTGCGCCCGTCCGTCGGATGCAAACCACAACGCGCCGGCACTCAGGCCACTCACCATGGCGACCGACAATAACCCTGTCCTTGTTTGTGACCTCATGATGCTCCTTTGGTTCGGGGTTCACATCATTCGTTTGCAAAACCAATTCCTTCACCGAGTCGCCATAACCCGCACGGAAAGTCCTTGCCGAAAGTCCTGATGAAACGAAGCCTCTATTTTCCGGTCGACACGTCCACTAATCCAGATCCCTAGCCGCTTCGCCAACCAGCGCAGCACGAGTTGTCCTGGGATTGGACTGTTTTTCCGGAAGTCCGCGTGGCAATGTCGGCTATATGACAATCGAAGCAGCAACGAAGCGTTCAGGCCGCCCGATCCTGGCTGTAGTGTTTGAAGAGTTGTACTTCGTAGTCAGGGGTGATGAGTTCGGCGGGGTCATAGGCCGGAGCCGATTCGATCGTGTGCCGGCTTAAGGTAAGCACGACGGATCGTCCCGTCCAGTCGATACGGCGAATGCGATTGGTCTGCACCAGGACTTTCTTCCCGGGCAGCCAGGTGCCGGTATCCACTTCCAGATAGAAAATAACCCAACTCTCGTCATCGATGACCGCGTCCTCCACGTGACCGATCGGCCCATCGTGCGCCTCGATCGCGTAACCGGTCATCTCGCGCACACTGCGGAGGTGCGACGGTTCAGGTGATTCTGGCGGCAGGATGGCCTCTGCACCTCTCGGCACCGTGCCGGGATACGGCACCACCGTCGGGGAAGGCCCCGGGACGGTGTCCCAATAGGGCTTCAGCCGGAAATGCCGGTAGTACGCTCGTTCATACGCCCGGGACACGATGTTCGCCCGGTCCATCGGGGGGGACTGCTCGACCTGGGCCCTGGTCAGACGCACTCGGAGTTTGCTTTCCCGATCATCGATCTCCGACACGCTGGCCGGCGTGATCAGGACGTCCCGCCCCAGCAGCCAGCCGCCCGTTTTCACCACCAGGTAGCGGACAGCCCAACTACGGTCATCGACATAGAGATCCTCGACCGCCCCCAGTTCGCCGTCGAGAGCCTCAAGCGTCAACCGCGCCATATCTCTAAACCGCCGAAGCTGCTTCATGACGGCTCTTCCCCTCACGCCTCAGAAACCGGATGCGGCGGGAGCCTCGCCGCTCGATCGCCTCGCCGATTCAATGCGCTGCTTGATGAAGTCAGGGTGGGCCAGGCCACGGAACCGGACGATTCTATCCCGGCGTCCCATGATCACCAACGTGCCGATTCCCAACAGTGCGGCGAGTGGACCCTGCCGCACATCCACGTTGACCACCTGGCTGAAAGGGCACTGTGCGATGACGCGCCCGGTGTAGCCGTTTCGAACCAGGAGCCGATCGGGCGTCATTTCATAACGGGCCCACCGGCGAAGAATCGCCGCGGTGACGAGCAGCAGACCCGCTCCCAGAATCCATGCCTCCCATCCCGGCATGTCGAATCGTCGGAACAAGACACCCCGCGCTGCGACCGCCGCACTCATCAGGTAGAGCCAACTGAAATGGCGCCACGACGGATAGCTGGACCAGACGACAGGCTCGGCGGGATCATGGTCATAAGAGCGTCCGGCTGGCTCGTTCAACCCTCACCTCAAACTTGCGGCTCAAGTATTCCTGATACTCTCAACGCGTCAGAGGCGCCATTAGGCAAAACCCTCGGCTTTCGTCCCATCCCGCCTGCGCTCGGGAAAGCGATCGCCGAACAAGAGGAACTAGAGGAACAGTTGCAGCAACGATGCAAGAGCGATCGTCCAAGGACGATCGTCGAATCGAGGTGCCCGCCCCCGGCGGGTAAACCGGTTTGTGGAGAAGCCGAATGCCCTGTCCGGCCCCTCGGTTCATCACCAGCGATCACCTGCCTCGCGTAACCCGGCCAATACCCGCCGGCATAATAAGGCGACACAGGCGCCTGGACGGCTGATGGATTGGTGGTGGGTCAGTCGGCGCGAAAGAGCCGAGGGTTTCCCCTCGGCCCTTCGCGGGGCAGACTTTCACGGCGCAGGCTAGGCCGCACGACGCTCCGACGAGGGAGGCATCTTTTGTTTGGCCCGCTCCCAGGAATAGCGCACGGCGTCTCTGAATTGCTCCCATGTCCCCTGGTGTTCCGCTTCCCATGACCGCCGCGCCTCCGGCTCCAATTGTGTCCAGTCCGAGGAGTCCATGTTGCGGCCCCCCGCCAATCGGGCGCCGAAGCGATAGGCCGGATCATACTGCTCATAGGCCATGCCGCCGGAGCCATAGTGGCTGGACCAATGGACACGGGCCTCTTCGTCATCCCAGTCGCCCGCCACAGCAGCCGGCCCCCCGGAGGTGGGCTCGACCTCGACGTCCGCGCGTCGAACGGTATCGTGAATGGTCTCGTCCCGCTCGCGCACCTCCTTATGGAGGGTCACCTCCTCCACCACGCGGGCCTGCTTGCTAACGACCGGCTCTTCGGCCGTCTCCGTCATTTCGATGGTCTCATTCTGGAACAAGCCCGCCTCCGCCGTGACCGGGCGATTGACCGGCTGCCGCTCGATCCGCACCGTCTCGTCCCGCAAGCGCACGGTTTCCGCCACCGGCTGCTCGGTGACCCGGCGATAGATCCGCACGCCGCCGCGGCGCACTTCCCGTTTGCCGACCCTCAGTTCCTCCTCGATCACCGGCATGGAGGCGGCCTCCGGGGCGACCGGACCGGAGCCGGAGGGAAACGTCGTGCCGGCCACTGAGGCCGACGAGCCGGCGGTTGACGAGAGGGAGCCTGACGTGGAGGCGCCGCCTACGGCGCCGGTCGTCATGGACTGCGGAGTCCAACCGCTGCTCCGCCATTGCTCGGCGCGCTCGTCGATGTCGATTGCGCCATGGGTCTCCATAATCTCCGCCACCCGGTCGATGAGCGCGTCCTCCGCCCGGACGCTGACCAGGACACCGCCGCGGCGGATGCCTTCTTCATAGTAAGTGCCTTCATCCGACTCGCCGAACCCAAGAGCCTCCTTGAACGAATCCCACCAGCTTTGGTCCGACGCGCCGGTCGCGCCGGACTCCTGTGACGCGGATTGATCGAAGACCTTGGTATCGCCAATGGGAATATTGAGGCTCACGATTTCGGATTGGGCCCGCTGCGCTTCTGTCCTGTTTTCAAAGAGCCCGACGATGGTGTTCTTCATCGAGGTCCCCTTTCTTTGGTGATCTGGTTGTGGGTGTCTGCCGGAATGCGCTCCACCGACACCTGCTCCCGGCGGACGTCCACCGGCAGGGGGCGCCGCTCCGAAACGGTGCGCGTGGTGACCCGGACCTCTTCTTTGAGCTTCGTCTTCATGACCACCACCGGCACTTCTTCGAAGACCGGGATGATCAACGTGTCGCCTTCCTGACGCAGGCCGGTCGGCCGCTCGACGAACCGATCGATGGGAATGCGTTCGATGGACACGGTCCGTTTGACGGCCTGTCCCTCCGCCACGACCTGGTCCTCTTGCACGCGCTTGGAAACCCGGACGGTGGCTTCCTTCGATCGGCGCGGGTGCACGATCACTTCTTCCGCGACCACCGGTATGGTGACGGACGACGCAGGCACACGCTTTTTTGGAGTGACGCTGCCGGGAGGATCGCGCTTGCTCATGCGGCAAGGGAGTGCAACCGATATGCCGTCAGGCCGGAAAAGACGATCACGTGAGAGCTCGAGGCCGCATGGAGACGGCTGGCACAGTGCGCATGGCGAGCATACGAGCTATGATGAATCGTTTCCGCCAAGCCACGCTCAATTCGGTCGCGTGCGCCGGCCCATCGAATACGGCCTGCGTCATCGAGCGGCGGGACTTGCTGCAGAGAGTCATCGAAAGTCCGGTGGAAGTCGCCCGGGCATCAGGACGCGATGTCCAGGCAAGGACAACCCGCTCCGCCGCCAGGCTAATGGAAATCGTGTGACCGCTCGCTGTTCCGACCTCAATGATCCTCGACTGCATCAGTGGACAGAATGTTTCGTTTCCGATGAGAACGTCGCCATTCGCACCATCCCGGCTATGCGACCTGCCTAGGGGCATCCTGAGTGGCAGGCTTCGTACCGGATGCGGCTTAATCAAGTGTCGCATCCTGTGTCTGGGCCGAGCTGGCCCTCATCGCGAGGTCATTATTAGCAACATGCCAGTTTCTCCGCCCCTGTCAGCCGCGACTTTCTACTGCTCTTCGGAGTGTTCCTGATCGTCTTCGCCATCTGGACGTTCCTGGGACTCGCCGCCGCAATCAGTACTGACACGCTCCTCCAGCTGGATGAACACATCCTGCTCACCCTGCGGGAGCCTGAGCAGCTATCCGACCCTCTTGGTCCCCGGTGGCTGGAAGAAGCAATGCGCGACATTTCGGCGCAGGGAAGCAACACGGCGGTGCTGTTCGTGACCGGGGCTGTCGCCGGGCATCTCCTCCTGTCTCGCAATCTTCACGCTTTGGCGTTTTTGACGGTATCGATTGCCGGCGGAATGGCCCTGAGCAACGGACTCAAGCATCTCTTCAATCGTCCGCGTCCCGAGCTGGTCCCTCCCCTGGTGCAGGTGGCTTCTTCCAGTTTTCCGAGCGGCCATGCCATGCTGTCCGCGGTGGTGTATCTCACGCTGGGCGCACTCGTCGCGCGGCTGGTTCGCCCGCTCAACATGAAGCTCTATATCTTGACCGTGGTGCTGCTGCTGACCTTTCTGGTGGGCGTCAGCCGACTCTACCTCGGCGTACATTATCCCACGGACGTGTTGGCCGGGTGGTCGGCGGGTCTGGCCTGGGCCATGCTGTGCTGGCTGGTCATGCGCCTGTTGCAGAAGCGCGGCGAGGTGGAAGGACCGCGAGAAACGGAGGGAGCCCTCGACGTCGTTCCGGCACGGCACGCATCAGATACCGTCACCCATCATCCGGCGTCCTGACTGCCGGACCGCTTCCTGCACGCCGCCCTGGCGGCGTGCAGGAAGCCTCAAGCCGGGAGACGTCGCGGTTTCGCCGTCCCAAACAGGGGCCGGAACGCCAGGAGGTGAATGTGCGACGCGCGCCTCACGTGTCACGTTGAAGAGGCCGCAGGAGCGACGCCCTCCTCCCGTGCGCGGAGCAGACGCCCCAGATTCACGCCGCTCGAGATGACGCCGATATGGCTGAACGCCTGCGGATAGTTTCCCAGAAACGCGCCGGTGGCCGGATCGATCTGTTCGGGCAGGAGGCCGAGCGGATTGGCGCGCGCACAGAGCAACTCGAACAACTGCATCGCTTCATCCAGACGCCCCTGTTTCGCCAGGTTATCCGTCAACCAGAAGCTGCACAGGAGAAACGCGCCTTCCCCGCCTTCCAATCCGTCGGGCGATTGCTCATGGCGATAGCGATAGAGGAGGCCCTTTCCGGCCCCAAGATGACGGGCGATGGCCTCCGTAGTCGCCACCATTCGGGGATGGTCGGCCGGGAGCACACGCCGGAGCGGTAGCGCCAACAGACCGGCATCCAAGCCGCCGCCGTCGAGATGCTCGGTGAGCGATTGGAGCGCCGGATCCCACGCTTCCTCGACAATCGCCCGCTTGATCCGCTCCGCTTCAGCCTTCCAGCCCGCCACATCGCCGGGGAGCCGATACTGCTCGGCCATCCGAGCGCCGCGATCCAGCGCCACGTGACAGAGCGCAGTCGAATAGGTAAACCGCCGGCCTGCTGTCCGGACTTCCCAAATGCCCTGATCCGGTTGCAGCCATTGCGTGCGCGCGGCCTCGATCAATCCGCGGAGCCGGGCCCACAAACCGTTCCCGACACTGCCGTGATGCCGCACCCATTGGTAGGCGCAGTCGATGATTTCCCCGAAGACGTCGTGTTGGCGTTGGTCCGCCGCCCCGTTGCCCCACCGCACCGGTGAAGACCGGCGGTATCCCTCCAGGGTGGGGTCCAGCACTTCCTTCGGCGGACAACGGCCGTCGAGGTCATACAGCACACGGGGCCGGCCATCCTGCTCAATCGCGTCGAGGACCCACCCGAGAAATCCGGACGCCTCGTGGGGCAACCCGATCCGGTGAAACGCATAGACCGAAAAGGCGGCGTCGCGGATCCAGGCATAGCGGTAGTCCCAGTTGCGCACTCCGCCGAGTTCTTCAGGCAGGGACGACGTCGGTGCGGCGACGATAGCCCCGTTTTCGAAATGGTCCAACAGTTTGAGCGTGATGGCCGAGCGACGGACACACGCTTCCTGCGGCCCTACATAGGCGATGCGCGCCGCCCAGCGCCGCCAGGCTTTGCGAGTGGCAGTCAGCAGTGTGTCGTCATCGATGGGATTGTGATGATAATGGCTTGCGCCCCATCGCAGGAGCACCGCCACCCGGTCGCCGGCTTTCAGATCGACGGTGGTCTCCAGCCCTGTCAGCGGCATGCCCGCCCTGAGGTGCAGATCCGCATCGGCTTGTTCCAGGCAGCGTATATGCAACCCGTCGCTGCGCCGCTCGACCTCCGCTCCGCCTCGAGGCTCCACTGCGATGCGGAGCCGCACCTGCCCCCGCAGCACCTGCACCGATCGCAGGAGTTCCCGCCGGGACGCCGGCACATCCTCGACGAGGTCGGCGCCGGAACGGAGCGTCATCGCATCGGTCAGCCGCACGACGCCGGCCTTGCTCCGCATGTCGGTGACTAATATGGCCGTGTCGGACTCATAATATTGCCGCGACTCCAAGAGACCTTCCGGCGCGATCGTAAACGCCCCGCCTTTAGCCGAACCCAGGATCCGGCAGAAGAGCGGCGGTGCATCAAAGCGCGGCACGCACATCCAGGCGACAGCCCCATCGCGCCCGACCAGAGCGGCCGTCGCGCCGTCCCCGATCAGACCGTAATCTTCCAGGGGCAGATAACCGTCGACCGGGTTGAGCGGAGACCATTTCGTCATGCTCAATCGTGCTCTCTTATCGTCCTTCTTGCCCCATCCTGGCCTGTTCCGGATCAGGGCGCTCCGATGGTTGCGCGAGATAGCCGACGAACAGCGTGAAGAGAAAGAGTCCCACGAACAACAAGAAAATGATCTTGAAGGCCGCGGTAAACCGTGAAGTGGCGACCCCAAAGGCAAAGAGAGCCGCCATCCCGGCAACCAGCAGGAAGAGTGCATCGAGCAGATAGATGGTGCTCACCCGGGGCTCCCCATCTTGATTGTCAGCCGTCTTGCGATAAGCATACCGGAATGCCCATCACTGGCACCGCTCCTGCTTCAACCTCCTACGTGACCTGGGAGCCGATCATTCAGCGCTTCCAGGCCAGTCCAGGCATTGCATCTGAAGGAGAAAGGGATAGGGCGACATGCAATCCCGGAAGCTCCGCGGACAGGCTGTCCATAACGAGACAGGTCGTCTAAAGTTCGAGACTCCGTATCCGCCCCGAGCAGCCAACCGGGAGAGCGGTGGAGAGAGTGTGGCCTGTGACGCATGCCCGGGATGATGCCCTGAGAGGCATAAAAAAGGACCTTCAGCACATGCCACGGAAAAAGACGCCGATCAAAGAGCCGTTCCGCAAACGACCGGCCGTGAAGGACCCGCCCGAGCCGGAAGAGCCACCGGTCAAGGAACCCCCTGAAGATTTGCCCGGCGAACCTGCCTCTCCGCCAATCGGCGATCCGCCTCGAAAGCGCCGACCGGTCCGGACGACCGACAGGAAACCAGCGTTGAGCCGGACATAATATTCCGGCAGGTACGGATGCTCCCGTACAGGCGGCCGGCCCCAAGGCGATGCAGGCTCCGCGGCTAGTAAAAAGGGCGTTCGGATGTGGCGGGAACCACGGCAGATGAGGCGGGGTGGTATTGCGGATGTATTCAAGACAACCCAGGTGAAACCCCAGCTAGTTACCTAATGGCGGCACGTGAGTTGCGTCGATAAACTCATCTACGAACGAAGGAGTCTGCAATGGCACTGTTGAAATGGGCCGGTATTTTCTTTGTGATCGCAGTGATCGCCGCCGCGTTTGGATTCACCGGGATTGCGGAAGGAGCCGCCGACATCGCGAAGGTCCTGTTTTATATTTTCCTCGCCCTCTTTGCCATCGTGTTGATCGCCGGTTTAGCCGCCATGCGAAAGGTCCGAAAGGTCATTTCATAACCCCTTTCTGAACCGGACATGCGTCGCGCCGTTGCGCTGGCAACGGCCACCCTCCTATATTCGACGCTGCTGAGAGCCTTCCGCTCGGGAGCAGGGCAAGAGCGCGTCCCGTATTGACGGGCCTCTCAGCGGGCGTCCCGACCCTTGTCCGGCATCTTGGACGAACTTTCGCCGCCCTCATAGCCGCCCTCGCCCTTTTGACTCGTCATCCGGTCCGCTATGCGGTCACGCAGCGCTTTCCGCTGACCGACCATTTCGTTGAGCAAGGCGGCCATGGCCTCAACCTTTTCCGGTCCTGATGCTTGATTCATGCGCGCGGCTAAATCATCGAGCTTGCTCTGCCGCTCTTCCATCCGGGCACGTATCTGTGCGCGACGCGACTTCATGTCTCCGCCCGAACTCTCTTCTCCCTGCAGGTGCTGCTTGCCTTCCGATCCTCGTCCTTCCTCCATCGCCGCGAAAGGCGCGGACACCAGCATGAGGCCCAGGCCTATTACGACCACACCATTCAATGCCAATGAATGCATCATGCCCTCCTTGTGTTGCAGGCTGCGAGAGTTGTTGTGCCGGACAGCGCCGTTCATCGAGCCGCCGTCCAGAGCGGATGGCCTTGCGGGTCAAACAACCGGAATATGGGACTCCCGTCTTTCAGCAAATGGAGCCGGGCCCGCGGCACATTGGTATCGTCATGAAACGTCAATTCCGGCAGGCCGTCGGGGACGAGGTCCAAGGCCGCCCTGCGGTGGCAGTTTTCATCATAGAAAACGAGCGTGGGATGGCCCTCCTGTTCGGTCAGGCCTAGCATGACGCGCGCGTTGCAGTGCGCATCACCAAGCAGCAGCATGGGACGTCGGCCGTCCCAGAGAACCAACTGCGCGCGTGTCTTCCCGTCGCCGCTGACGAGCTTGAATTCCTGGGCGGTGACGATGGCCGCCGTCTGAGGAACCGGCTCGGCAACGGCCGATGGATTAGCCATCAGCCACTGCATACCGATGCCTCCCAACGCTCCGCCGAGCACGGCGCTGAGGAACGGCACTGCCAAGTACATTCGCTTCATGATCCTCACCTTCCTCCTCTTTCATTGGTCGGCGCCGACCTGGAGGCTTCCGAGTCTTCCTCTTCTCAGCCATGAATGCTGGCGGCCTTCATGGCAAGCGGTGGAACGCTGGCCGCATCACCGTACTGATGCGTCGCCCTATGACGGCTGCGATATTCATACCGATCTAAATCTGCGGTCGACTTGAACGTGTACGTCTCACCAGCCTGGTGGAAGGCCGGTGTTCGACTTGAACGGCGCATCAGCCGGCTGTCTCGGCGTCAGATAAGGTGGACATTCTGTCTGTGAACAGACAGCCTGTCTGGGAAACCAGCACCCGCAGCGTCCTAGTCACTGCTCCGCTACTCGTTCCTGGCCTTCATTGGTTTTCGGCCTTGCAGGCCAGCGCCATAACCTGCGCATGCAACGCGGCAGCCATGCGATGATGGGGTTTGTCCCCGGTGCCCTGCCGTTCGAGTTCGGCCGGCAGAAGCGGCCGGCCGAAGGTCACGCTCAGCCGGCGCCAGCTCTTCGGCCATCGGGCGCCGACGGGGAGCGCTTCGTACCCGCCTTCAATCCAGACGGGCACGGCCTGCACGGGACGCGCTTGAAGCAGGAGACCGACGCCGGGCTGAAACGACTGCAGCTGGCCATCGAACGAACGTTCCCCCTCTGCAAACCAGACCAGCGGATGGCCCGCATCGAGAATCGCCGCGCCGAACGCGAGGCTCGTGAGCGCGCCGCCCCCTTGACTGATCGGGACGGTGCGTGTCGCCCGGCTGATCAGCCTCATGAAGACATTTCTGAACATGATGCCCGTCCACCCGGTCCAGTACGTCTCCCGCAACAAGGAAGGTGGGAGCGCCGCCAGCAGCGCCAGAGGATCCAGCAAACTGAGATGATTCGGAACGAACAGCAGTGGGCCTGTCCGGGGAAGACACTCCACACCCTGCACCGTCAGCCCGAACCCGCGTGTCATCACCAGCTTTGCCACCCGAAACAGCGCGTTCCCCAGAGTCCGCTGCCAGGCCGCCTGAGGGTCGATCCATCGCCGGGACGCCGGATCCAGCAACTCCCGAGGCCGTTGCAACCGCGCAAGGAGATCCTCCTGCTTGCCGGTTGTTGCGGCGCCGGCTTCCGCCGCTTCGCGCAATAGATCCCGGACCGTGTCAATGCGCGCGATCGCATCGTCTCGCAGGGTGATCCCGACCTGTTCCCGAAGCTCCAGCGTGAGGTTCAGCCATTCCAGGGAATCGACCGCCAAATCCAGCTGCAGATGCGTTTGGGGCGTCAGCCACGCTTCGGGGAACCGCCCGGGAAGCCATTCCCACACCCGCAGCGCTTGCGGCTGTTCCAGCAGGAGCCGGTCCTCAGGAGCCATGTCTTCAACGGCCACCGCGCCCGCCGGTTTGGCGGGACGCCCCTGACTCTGTGCCTCGGCATAGAGCGGCCCGAGCTTGTGCCGGCGGATCTTGCCCAGGCGGGTCCGGGGCAAAGGTTCCAGCGTCATGGCGAAATCGCTGATGCGACGGTGCGTGGGCAAGGAGGCCGACAGCCGTTGCAGTTCGCCGCGCATCCGCGCTTCCAATTCTTCCAGCCGCCCCCCGCGCGCGACGTCGGCCTCCGGGACCAGGAGCGCCACCAGTCGATGCTGCTGCTCCAGTACCGCCGCCTCATGAATCACGTCACTCTTCTCCAGGACGGCTTCGACCTGTTCGGGGTTGATGTTCTCCCCGCCGGGCAATACGATCATGGAGGTGACTCGCCCGGTCAGGAACAGGTGGCCCTCGTTGAGAACACCCAGGTCGCCGGTGCGGAAATAGCCATCTTCGGTAAACGCTTCTTTCGTCTTGTCCGGCAGATTGAGATACCCCGAAAAGACGTTCGCTCCTTTCGCCTGCACTTCGCCGGCCTCTTTGTGCGGGCCGGGATCGCCGATGCGGATCCGCACGCCGGGCAACGGCCTCCCGGCACTGTCGAACCGCAGGCTTCCCGGCACATTAAACGTCAGGATGGGCGAGGTCTCGGTCAGTCCGTATCCGCTGCCAACCTCCCACCCCAATCCTTCCAGTTTCCAGGCCACCTCCGGATTCAGCGCAGCCCCGCCCGACGCGACCATCCGCAGTTTGGGCGCCACACGCCGATGCAGCGGCATGAAGAGTCGTCGGCCGATCCGCCATCCGCAGCAGCGCCGGAGCGCAATCGAGAACTCCAGTGCCCAGCGGAACAGCACGGAGGCCAACGCCCCGTACTGCCGCATGCGCGTGTCGAGCGCCGCGACCAGGGCGGCATAAAAACGGGGCACCGCCACGACCACGGTGACCGCTCCTTCCGTCAAGGCCCGGAGCACCTGCGGGCCCAGTAAAGAGTAGGGAAGCACGACCGGGACGCCGCCGGCCAAAGGGGTCAGGAGACCGACGGTGAAGGGATACACGTGGTGCAACGGCAGCGGCAACAAGACGCGATCCGAGGCCGCCAGCAAGTGCTCCTGAGCGAGCGCCCGTAGGTTGGAGATGAGATTGCGATGCGTGAGCGGAACCCCCTTCGGCAAGCCGGTGGTCCCAGAGGTATAAAAGAGGATGGCCACATCATCCGGCTCCACTGCCGGCGCCTCGGTCCCGGACCCGGTCAGATACTGCCGCCAGCTGTGCGCCTCTCCCTCGCCGGCATCCAGCACTATGATCCGGCAGCCCTGATCCGTGCACGTCTGTGTCAGCCGGGCGGCCAACGCGGCCGCGGTGAAGATCCATTGCGCCTCGCTGTCCTTCACAATGTGCCGCAGATCTTCGCCAGCGGCCTGGGTGTCGACCGGCACCGGCACCGCCCCGACCTCCACCAGCGCACAACAGGCGATGACCCACTGGGCAGTGCTGGGCGCGCTTAGGACAACCCGGGTGCCCCGACGTAACCCCGCCGCGACGAGTCCGGCTGCCAGCCTTCGGGCCGTCACCACGAGTTCTTGGAACGACCACGAGGAACAGCCCTCTTTAGTAAAGGCAATCAGGGCGGGTCGGCGGTCAAACGAGACAAGGGATCGGAGCAGGCTCTGGAGCGTCTCCGCTTCGAAGATGCTGTCCACTCGTTTCCCCTCGCGCATGCCCATTCGGCGAAGTACGACCTCGAAGTACGACCCCATTGTGAATTCCCTTCCCTCCCCGGTTCAATACATAACCGTCCCAGCGGCAACCTTCCTCGTCGTGAGGTTTGCCTCCCAGCCCATTCCTCATGGAAGGCTTGTCCTCTTGCAGACAAGCTGTCTCGGATGGAACCCACCGAGCATCCGGTCCGTGCCCGCAGCCGCGCGCGCCTCCTTGCCGAGCCGCCTCGGCAGCCGAGGCACCGTGCCATGACGGACAACTGGATCGACCGTTCAACAGCATCCGTAGCCTGGAGGCGACGGGATTTGTCCTCCGCGCCTGGCTTCCGAACCGGCGTTGTGAGCCGCGCCGCTTGATCCCTCTGCCGGGAACCGGATGCGATCGGCGATGAATACGAACGAAAGGCACCCCCCTTGCAAAATACGACGGCATCTCCACATTCCTTTTCATTCACCTTGAACCCTAGGAGGTCTCTTATGAGGTTCATGCCCTTATCGCTTTCAGCCCCGCTTGCACTCGCCGGACTGTTGTTCGTCGCTCCGATCCACGGGATGGCGGCTGAATGGCTCGCCCCTGCGGCGGATGAGCGCATCTCGGCGAATTGGGTCAAAGAGGTCGCGAAAGCCCTGAAAAAAGATCGGTATAAGAACGTGTTCATGAACCAGCCGTTCGGGTGCGACCAATGCCGGATCCTGGGTTATCTGAACAACGCGGCGGAAGCGCTCGACAATGATCAACCGAAGCTGGCGAAGAGTTTTGTGCGCCGTGCCCTCGCCGTCATGAATGCAGGTCAGGAAGACGGCTGGTATGACCCGCGGGACACGCAGGCGGTCAAGCATCTGATCATGCGCAAGGCGAGCCAAGGTTTCCGCGAAGCGGGCGCGCCGCAGATGGCCATGACGACTCCGCGGGAGCAGGGTCGTGATCCTCGCTATGAACGCGGGGACGAACCGCTGTTTGGCGGACCGGAATTCTCCGAACGACATCCCGACACCATCGACCGATGGAGCGGCTACACCGAAGGCAATCGATACGGCTTGACCGAACGACTCGACCGGTCACGCCAGGGCCGATCCAATGACCGGGAAGCCCAGCGTGAGCGCAGCGCCAGGAATCGGCCGCCTGACCAGGGTCGTAGCGAGCCGCGAGGCGACGACGTCGCGCTAGAGGAACGGGCGCGGCGGGGGTCTCCAGACCGCTCCAGCCGGCAGGGTCCCTCCTACGAACAAGGCGCAGACGAACGAAGCAGCCGCGAACAGTCCCTTCACCGGCGCGGCCGAGACCGCTTTCCCGATCGGATGACTGCGGAGGACGCGTTGAACGCACTGATGGATGATGAGGAAGAGGCGAGCTGACGCCTGACAGTCCCCTGGAGGCGCGTCCTAAGACGCGCCTCCGTTTCAATCCCCGCCCTCACCGTAAAACCCCAGCCACAGCACAGGGCTCCTCAAGGCATTTGTTCCCAGCTAGGGACTCGATGGGCCGCAACTATGAATCTTTCCGGTAGGTGGTCTCTCCACCGGAGCCGTAGGCTCAAGCATGGCGAGGCCTAAAAATGACAAATCCCAAGGCATGCGATGCGGCAAGTGCCAGGGGACCCTTCGAGCCGAAACCGGTATCGACCTTCAGAGCGGGTTGGTGATCCTTCAATATGTCTGCTTCAACTGCGGCCGCAGATGGCATGCGGATAAAGAGCCTCGTCCGTTGACCGCAGCTTGATGAGGCCGAGGGGCCGGAGTCCATCCGCCATCCATGGTTGTCGCTTCATCCAAGTGGACGGGCCCCTCACCCGGGTGGCATCCCTGAGTTTCAAGTCGCTGCCGCCACGGGGGGACGCCGGTCATCATCCGGCCACAGCGGGTAGCCATATTCATGTCTCGGCGGCGGCACAATGTGGCAATAAACCGGCAGGAAGCCCTCAAGAATGGGTGGACTACAGGAGCATGCCATTGTGCTGGCCGCACCGGCGCAGTGTAGTTCATGGACGGAACTCTGTGAGGTCTATGAGTCGCAACAGGATGAGTGGGACGGTCATAGCTGGCTGTTCCGTGGACAGAGTTATTCGGAGCCTCCTGGAGTACAGCAACTCACGACCTCGCTTGAACGGGTCCTGCATCGGTTTGCGGTCCCGCTCCACGAAGCACCGGTCTGGGAATACCGGTTAGTGCGCGACTTCAAGCGGCGATGTCACTTGGCCACGGCTCAGCCGCCTCCGTTCGACAGCGACCTGGAATGGCTGGCGTTGCTGCGGCACTATGGTGGCCCGGCCCGCCTGCTCGATTGGACCTACTCATTCTGGACGGGCATTCACTTTGCCGTCGAACATGCGCATCCGGCCGATATCTGCGAAATCTGGGCGTTGGACGCCGGCTGGTGGCGCGAGTATGCGCGGTTGAAGTCGATTATCAAGCGCTACGGACTGAATTCGACCGAAGAAAGCCGTGAGGTGTTGAGGAACAAGCAGCGGCCCGGCATCTGGTTCCTCCGGCCGTTCAGGTTGAACGACCGTCTGTCGGCGCAACAAGGCAGCCTCTTGCTCCCACTTGATATTACCCGATCACTCGCGGGGAATTTCGCAGCCCTGGACCCGCGGGGAGAACGGGAACACCATTTGAAGTTGTATCGGCTGCAAGCCACGCCCGACCTGCTGAGGACGTGCCTCAGCAAACTGGAGCGTATGAATATCTCCCGTCTCACACTCTACCCAGGGTTGGCCGGACTGGCCCAGCATTATGAAAATGCCCTGGCGATGCCGCACCTTTTGGGGGATATCGGCCACGCAACTGCGCCGAGACGCCGATGACCTCCGTCAGGGGATCAGGATGGCGAGCTGCTGTCTTGCCCTTCTGTCCCACGGTCGACGGATGCCTCATGACAGTCTTGTAGCTGACTGCCATGATCGCCCTTTCGTTGGTTCTGTCCCGATGGTGTGCCCCTGTCGTTCGAGCGAGGTCCTCGGGCGCTTCAGCCGGACAACGATCCGCTCACCTCAACACCCGCAAGAGTGTCGACATGCGGTGATCGGATCGAGCCTAGGCTGCTCGTTTCCGCTGCGGTCCACCATGTTTGCGCATGAGCTTTTCGCGCATCATCACCGCTTCCTCCCCGACCTCGCTCCAGTCGATATCCGCCTGTTCAGCCTGGGGGAAGGTTTCGCCTTCCTCTTCCTCGATATGGTGCTTCACCATTTCGCTCAGCACTTTGAATTTGGCGGCGTAGCGTTCATTCTTTGGCTCCATCTTCCGCAGCTCTTTGATCAGCAGGGTGGCGACGTGGTGTTCTTCCAGAGCCTCATTGATCAGCTCCTCGTCGTCGATGGCCTCCGCAATGGCCGGATAGATCAGATCTTCCTCGAGTTTGGCATGGATCTCCAGCATGGTGAGCGCTTCCTCCGCAATCCGCTGCCTGCCGCGTTTATCGGCTTCCTCGAACTGGCTGAACAGCCCTTGTACCGCCTGGTGATCCTCCTTCAACATTTCAAGAGGATTCTGGACCTCCATGTCCGTCCCCTCTTCCTCCATGCCTTCTTCGTCCGGTTCCTGCTGCCGCGGCTTCTTCCTCGTTGCCATTGGGACCTCCGCTGTGGGTAAACTGGTTTCGCTACTACCGTGCGGACGTTTGCAAAAGGTCCGCCATGCGATGCAGATCAGGTGACGCTCAAAATGAGGCCACTGAGACCAGCCGGTGATGGTCAGCCCACTCAGGGGCAAGACAACTTATCTTTGCCAGGACAATTCGCCCCGCTTCCTGCCCGGCCAGACGCGCGCTTGTGACAGATTCGAGCGCATTTGAGAATTGCCTCAAGTCCGTTCCTCCTCCATTGCCTGGCGGATGAGGACCTCGCGCATCAGCGTTTCCAAGTCCTGATGCATCAGCTGGATGCTGGACTCGAGCTGGCTCAGCATGGCTTCACGGACATAGAGGTCGTCGCTGGAGTAGAGACCGCCTTCTCCCAGGAGCAAGCGCTTCCGCTCCTGCTCTTTGGTCGAACCCGGCTCCCCCATCCGGCCTTCATCCCGCCAGGTTTGCAGCATGACGTCCCGGAGGCTGTGGCCCTCAAGGTCCCGCACGTTCGGCTCCGTGAGAAAGCGCCAGACGCGTTCGGAAAAAAACGCCTCATTCTTTTCTCCCTCCCAAAAAGCCTCCAAGTGATTGTGCGGGTGCTGGAACTCCTGACGTACGGTCGTGAAATTGGCGGACGTGCCGAACAGCACTTCGAGCGCGCCGCCCGCAACCGAGGCCAGGTTCCCGGCGTCGCCCGCCTGGGTGACCATGCTGAATCCGCCGGACAGAATGTTGGCCAAGCCGCCGAAAATCACGCCCATGATGGTCTGGAAGGTGGTGCGTCTGGTCTGCATGTCCTTGAGCCGATCCTGGACGTGGTCGGCTCGTTGCACTTCACATTCGATTTCCGCAACCAGGCTGGATACTTCAAGCGAGGCCAACTGCAGGCGCGCGAGTAACTTGCGCCTGATCCGCTCGCCCTCCGGATCGGCGGCCAGGTCCTGCTCCGCTTTGGCCAGCCGATCGAGCAACGGCAGCAGATCCATCACGTCTGCGATATGGACGGCGATGGGAGAATACAGCTTCAAGGCCACTTCCCGGCTGACGGCCTGGCCGGGGGTCTGCAGCGTATCGACCTGGCTTAAGGGCATTTTCCGAAGTTCGGACGACGCGGGAAGACAACGGCGCTCGAAGGCGGAGGGGCGGCCATCGGGCGGCAAGGTCTTGGCGCAGGCCTGGAAAGCCGGTGCGATCAGAAGCATCGCGATCAGGGCTTTTCCGAAACTCTTTGTCTCGAAGCGCGTATAGTTCCGTTGATATCCCTGCCTGATCATCGGGTCCCTCGCTGCAGGGATGGAACAGGATCCATTGGGTTCAGGCACGGCAGGGTTCTACCTCCTATCCCGGTCGGCTCCGTTCCGCAGGGGCGCCAGACTTGCACGGGTATCGGACTCGGGATATGTCGTTTCACCGGAGAACGTCCTATGACCTGCAAAGAAGTGATGACCACCCGGGTCACCACCTGTTTCCCCGGCGTCAGTGCGCAGGCGGCTGCGCTGATCATGTCGGAAGAAGACGTGGGCATCGTGCCGGTCGTCGATCCGGAAACCCATCGTCTCCTCGGAGTCGTAACGGACCGGGACCTCTGTCTCGATGTGATTGCGGCGGGCAAACACCCGCGCGAAGCGCATGTCGCGGAGAGCCTGCATCCGCAGCCGGTGACCTGCCGGCCGGACGATTCGATCGAGACCTGCCTGCACTTGATGCAGCAGCATCAGGTCCGGCGGATTCCGATCATCGACGACCACGGCGTCTGCGTCGGCATCGTCGCCCAGAAGGATATCGCGCTGCGGGTGCCGGAGCCGTCCGCCGTTCATGAGACCGTGCGTGAGATTTCGAAGTCGGCCGGTTGACCGAAAGCGGGGCCGTCGCTCCCGGCGGGATACGTCTGCAATGGGCTGGCGCCGGCCGCCCAGGCCTCGAGAATGAGATCGACAATGCGCCAGGACTCCTCCACCTCGTCATCGCGGACGGAACGGGAAGGCTCGCCTTTCAACGCGTCTAACAACAGGCGGCTGTACGGCGGACAGCCGGAGAACGGGGCGTCCGCCTCCAGAGCCAACGGTTGAAGACTATAGGGATCGGGGTTCTCCGCGACAGTGAGCCCTAAGGCGATGCGGCTCGAGCCCAACGGCAAACGCAGACTGTTCGGCCGGACGTCCTTGTTCGATGCCAGGACTCCGGCGGCCGCATCCGGCGGACGGAAGTGCACCACGACTTCCTGGCGGTCCCGCGCCAGCGCTTTCCCCGTCCGCAACATAAACGGCAC